>CAZVCS010000019.1:0-26905 GCA_964625765.1 uncultured Dehalococcoidales bacterium
AGCGCGATGGTAGGGATGCCGCCATGCATGCCCCACCGGGCCTGCATGACATCTCCGGCGCCGACCATCACCTGTCCCGTGCTGGGGCCCGCCCTCTGGCCGTCGACGACGACGAGCGGTGCCTCAGTCATGACGGCATGACCGATGCCCTCCTGCATGAGGGTGAAGCCGGGTCCGGACGTCACGGTCATCGCCTTCTTGCCGGCCCACGAGGCGCCAACGCACGAGCAGACGGAGGCAATCTCATCTTCCATCTGCATGAATCGGGCGCCGACCTCGGGGAAGCGGACAGCGATCCGCTCGAGCACCTCAGTCGTCGGTGTAATGGGGTACCCGGCGAAATAGCCGCAGCCGGCTGTGACAGCACCCTCGACAATAGCATCGGCTCCGGAAAGGAAGTACCTTCCCGGGGCCATGCTGCATCGCACAGAGTGCACTGCCATGCCGGTCCACCGTCGCACCCCCGCGAGGAAAGCGGAATCCAGTCCGGGGGCGAGTAGGGGCCATTATAGACCACGGTGGTCGCATTCCAACAGTGGAAAGCGGGCGAATCCACGCCAAATCGTGCACGGGAGCACCGTTCGTCGAGTACAATTGCTGTTTCCGGAAGGAGGCCCCGGGTGTTTACGCTGACAGAGAACGGAACGGTCACATCGCCGTCAGGGTTCCGGGCGGGAGCGGTCGCCGCAGGAATCAAGTACAAAGAACGCCTTGACCTCGGCATCATCGCCTCCGAGCGACCCGGTCGCATTGCCGGGGTGTTCACGCGCAACGCCGTCAAGTCCGCGCCGGTGCTGGCCTGCCAGCGCCGCCTGGCGAGCGGCGAAGGCCAGGCGGTGGTCGTCAACTCCGGATGCGCCAACGCATGCACCGGCCCCAGGGGCGCGCACGATGCCGAGCAGATGGCGCGTCTCGCGGCCTCCCGACTCGGCATAGCGCCCGACATGGTCTTCACCGCCGGCACGGGAGTCATCGGCACGTTTCTGCCTCTCGACAGGATAGCGGCAGGCGTGTCCCGGATGGCGCTCGAACGCTCAGCCGGGCACGACTTCGCGCGGGCCATCATGACGACCGACACCAGGGCCAAAGAGCTTGCCCTCGCAGTCGACACCCCTGAGGGATGCTTCACTATCGGGGCGGCGGCAAAGGGCTCCGGCATGATCCACCCGGACATGGGGACGATGCTGTGCTTTATCACTACCGACGCAGACGTCGACGGCGGCTTCCTGCAGGCCGCGCTCGGGCGCGTCGCCGACAGGACGTTCAACATGGTCTCGGTCGACGGCGACACGAGTCCCAGCGACACAGTCCTGCTTCTGGCGAACGGCAGCGCCGGCATCCCGCTCATCGACGCAGACAACGGCCATGAGTTCGAGCAGGCTCTGCTGGAGGTATGCACGCGCCTGGCCATGTCCATCGCCGCCGATGGCGAGGGTGCGACGAAGCTGCTGGAAGTCATTGTCACCGGCGCGGCCAGCGACTCTGACGCCAGACGCGCGGCGCGGTGTGTGGCGGGCTCGTCCCTCGTCAAGACCGCGATACACGGAGCAGACCCCAACTGGGGCAGAGTGGTGTGCGCCGTCGGCAGGAGCGGGGTCGCGATGGATCCCGACCGCGTCAGCCTCTCCCTCAACAACGTGCCGGTGATGTCCGGCGGAATGCCCGTGCCATTCGAGGAGGATGCCCTGCGCCGGTCGCTGAAGGCCGACCGTGTCCAGGCGCACGTCGACCTCCACCTCGGCACCGCGTCCGCAACCGCCTGGGGCTGTGACCTGTCGCACGAGTATGTTACCATTAACGCTTCCTACACGACCTAGGTCGAATGACCGTTGACCGCACAGACAGTAGTCGTCAAGATCGGGGGGAGCACCCTCGGACATCACGACACCTCGCTTGAAGATCTGGTCGCCATCCAGCAGCGCGGCGTGCGGACCGTGGTCGTCCACGGCGGCGGCGCCGAGATCACGAAGTGGCTCGCGTCCCTTGGGCTGAAGTCCTCCTTCGTGGACGGCCTTCGCGTGACGGGGGAGGAGGAACTGCGGGTGGTGACGGCCGTGCTCTCGGGGCTGGTCAACAAGACGCTCGTCCTTGAGTTGGTCTCCCGGGGCGCCCGCGCCGTCGGGCTGTCCGGCGTCGACGGCGGCATCGTCCGCGCCGGCGTCTCGCGCCCCGCACTCGGCTTCGTCGGCGAGATCGAGACGGTGGGCGCCACGTTGCTGACCACCGTACTTGAGGCCGGGTTTCTTCCCGTCATCTCGCCTGTCTCGTGGGGGAGCTTCAACGGCCGCTCTACCCTGCTCAACGTCAACGCGGACGATGTTGCCGCGGAGATTGCCGTCGCTGTCTCCGCTTCGAGCCTCGTATTCCTCACCGATGTTCGAGGCATCATGGACAAGAGCGGGACGCTCGTGCCAACCATGACCGCACAGCGTGTCGAGGAGATGATCGCCGCCGGTTCGATCAGGGGCGGCATGGTTCCCAAAGCGCGAGCCTGCGTCAGAGCGTCGCGCCTCGTTCCCAGAACGCGTATCATTGACGGTACTGCCGCGCACGCACTGCTGCGCGAATTCGAGCAGAACCCGGGAGGCACCACCATTGTCGGCTGAAAACTGGCCCGAGATCGAAGAGCACGTCTACCTGCGGACGTTCCGCCGCGTACCCGTGACCCTCGTCCGAGGCCAGGGTGTGCGAGTCTGGGACGACGCGGGGCGCGAGTATCTGGACTTCGTTGCCGGGTGGGCGGTGAACACGCTTGGCCACTGCCATCCCGTTCTTGTCGACGCTATCTGCCGGCAGGCCCAGGTGCTCATTCACACGTCGAACCAGTTCTACACGGTGCCGCAACTTGAGCTCGCGGAGCTGCTGGTGGCCAACAGCTGCATGGATCGCGTCTTCTTCGCCAACAGCGGCGTGGAGGCGACCGAGGGCGCCGTCAAGCTGGCCCGCCGCTACGGCAAGCTGCATCTGAACGGCGCCTACGAAGTTATCACCGTCGGCGACTCGTTCCACGGCCGCACCCTCGCCATGACCGCCGCCACCGCACAACCGAAGTTCCAGGAGCCCTACACGCCGCTTCCGGTCGGCTTCGTCAACGTCGCCTGGAATGACCCCGAGGCCATCCGCCAGGCGACCGGGCCTCTCACGTGCGCGGTCATGCTGGAACCGATTCAGGGCGAGTCCGGGGTCCGCATCCCGGCGCCCGACTATCTCAGGCGCGTGCGGCAGTGGTGTGACGAGCGCGGCATTCTGCTCATCCTGGACGAGGTTCAGACCGGCGTCGCCCGGACCGGCACGCTCTTCGCGTACGAGCAGGCCGGCATAGAACCTGACATCATGGCAATTGCGAAGGGCCTGGGCTCGGGCGTCCCGATTGGCGCCGTCATGGCGAAGGAGCGGGCATCCGCCTTCAGGCCAGGCGACCACGGAGGGACATTTACCGGCAACCCACTCGTCTGCGCAGCCGCCACGGCCGTCATGCGCTACGTTATTGAGAACGACATCCCCGCACATGTGCGACATGTGGGCGCCCACTTCCTGGCCCGCTTGCAAGGCATCGTGCGCGACTTCCCCATCGCACGTGAGGCGCGCGGAGCGGGGCTGCTGCTCGCACTTGAGTTCCATGACGACGTCGCCGAGGAAGTGACCCTGCAGTGCCTGCAGAAAGGACTGCTCATCAACAAGGTACGTACGAACACGCTTCGCTTCATGCCTCCCCTGACCGTCACCGAGCAGGAAGTGGACGAGGGCATCTCGATTCTGAGAGGCGTCCTGGCCTCTCGCGCGTAATAAGGAGGAATCTATGGCCGAGAAGGCAGTGCTGGCGTATTCTGGAGGGCTTGACACCTCCGTTGCGGTCAAGTGGATCAAGGAGAAGTACGGCTACGACGTGGTCACCTTCACGCTCGATATCGGCAACGTGCCGAACCTCGAGGCCATCAGGCAGAAGGCGCTGAAGGCCGGCGCCGTCGACGCCGTGATTGCGGACGTCCGGGAGGAGTTCATCACCGATTTCGTCTTCCCCTCGTTGAAAGCAGATGCAATATACGAGGGCGAGTATCCGCTGGCAACGGCCATCGGCAGACCTCTGATCGCGAAACTGCTCGTCGAGGTCGCCCGCCAGAAGGGCGCCGTGGCCGTCGCGCACGGCTGCACGGGCAAAGGCAACGACCAGGTGCGGCTTGATGTCGGCGTCGGCACGCTGGCGCCCGAACTCAAGATCATAGCCCCGGCACGCGAGTGGGGCATGACCCGCGAGCAACTGATCAAGTATGCGGAGTCCGCCTCGATACCGGTGCCGGTGACCAAGAAGAGCCCCTATTCCATCGACGAGAACCTCTGGGGACGGTCCATCGAGACCGGCGTGCTGGAAGACCCGTGGCGCGAGCCGCCCGCTGACGTGTACCTGTGGACGCGCGACCCGGCAGAGGCGTCGGCGAAGCCCACCTACGTCGAGATCGAGTTTGAAAGAGGGATACCCGTCGCCATCGACGGCACGCGGATGGGTGGCGTCGACCTCGTGACCGCCCTCCACACCGTGGCGGGCGAGAACGGTGTGGGACGCGTCGACCGCGTCGAGAACCGGCTGGTCGGCATCAAGTCCCGCGAGATATACGAGGCGCCTGCTGCCACCGTGCTGCTGAAGGCACATGCCGCCCTGCAGGACCTCGTTCTGACGAAGGACCAACTCCGGTTCAAGTCGATGGTCGCGACCACCTATGCCGACCTCATCTACAACGGGCTCTGGTTCAGCGGGCTGAGGCACAACCTCGCCGCGTTCGTGGACAGCACGCAGGAGTACGTCAGCGGAACGGTTCGCGTGAAGCTGTTCAAAGGCACGTGCACCGTCGTCGGCCGGAAGTCGCCCTACTCGCTCTATGACTTCAGCCTGGCCACCTATGACAAAGGCGACACCTTCAATCAGGCGGATTCGCCGGGTTTCATCAGGCTCTGGGGGCTGCCGTCTCGCCTCCAGGCCCGCGCCCAGAAGGGCGCACTTGGCGAGGACTGATGCTGGAATCCAAGGGTCGCGACGTTCAGGAGTACGTCGGCTCGCTACAGTTCGACCGGCGGCTCTTCCGGCACGACATCGCCGGCAGCATCGCGCACGTCAGGATGCTGGCGCGTCAGCGGATCGTGACCGATGACGAGGCGGCGCGCCTGGTCTCGGGACTCAGACAGGTGCTGGATGAGCTGGAGCGGGGCGTCTTCACCTTCGACCCCGCGGACGAGGACATCCACATGGCCATCGAGGCGCGCCTGTTCGGGGTCGTCGGAGACCTGGCCGGCAAGCTGCACACCGGACGCTCGCGCAACGACCAGGTGGCTCTCGACGTTCGGATGTACCTTCGCGACGTCATCGACGCTCTCCGGGTCGAGTTGCGCGACCTGCGCCGTGGGTTCGTCGACCTCGGCCGGCGAAACGCCGATGTGGTTGTGCCGGGATACACGCACCTCCAGCAGGCGCAGCCTGTGCTGTTCGCACACCACATGCTCGCCTACTTCGAGATGTTCACGCGGGACGACGAACGGCTCCAGGCGTGCCGCACCCGGGTCAACGTCCTGCCGCTCGGCAGCGGGGCGCTGGCAGGAGTGCCCTACCCCATTGACCGCGACTTCGTGGCCGCCGAGCTTGGCTTCGCTGCCGTCAGCCGGAACAGCATGGACGCGGTTGCTGACCGCGATTTCGTGGCCGAGTTCCTCTTCTGTTGCTCGCTCATCATGACTCATGTCTCGCGGCTGGCCGAGGACCTCATACTCTGGTCGTCCGCCGAATTCGGCTTCATCACCATCGGTGAGGACTTCACCACGGGCTCGAGCATCATGCCTCAGAAACGGAACCCGGACATTGCGGAGCTTGCCCGCGGCAAGTCGGGCCGGGTGTACGGTGACCTTGTGGCGATGCTCACCATCCTGAAGGGCCTGCCCCTCACCTACAACCGCGACCTGCAGGAAGACAAGCTCTGCCTCTTCGACGCCATCGACACCGTCCGGCCGACCGTGCGCATATGCGCGGCGATGCTGTCGACCGTGAAAGTACATGCCGAGAGGATGCGCAGCGCGATGAAAGACTACGTACTGGCGACGGACATCGCGGACTACCTTGTTCAGCGGGGGCTTCCGTTCAGGGAGGCGCACGGCATCGCCGCGCGTTTGAGTCGTCATGCTTCCGACGCAGGCAAGGCCTTCAGCGGATTGTCGCTGGACGAGTTCCGCAGGTTCTCGCCGCTGTTCCAGGCCGACGTTCTGGCCATCACAGCCGACTCGTCGGTTGCCGCCAGAGACGTCCAGGGTGGAACCGCTCCGGTGAGGGTTCAGGCAGCGCTTGAGGATGCGATGAACCGTCTGGACGCCGAGACGCCCCAACCGCACTAAGAAGCCGCCTGAGCGAGGGCTCAGGCGGCAGAGTGCCAGCGAACACGGACAGGTCTACTTGGCGGCCTTGTGCTGGTTCCTCATGCACCGTGTGCACATATGAACCGAGAACTCCATACCCTCGAGGTACAGGGTCGTCCGGTGAACGTTCGGCAGCCAGCGCCGTCGCGTGTGGCGTTTGGAGTGGCTGACGCGATTGCCGGTGACGGGCTGCCTGCCGCAGATGTCGCACTTCATAGTTACGTTTCCTGCTTTACCTTTATATTGACACGGGCTACAATAGCATGTTATCACGAATGCCCTCGCTCAGCAACACGGACGTATCCCACATGACAACGATGACTAGACCGAAGTGCGTCGACGGCAAGGCGTTCAAGAAGATGTTCTCCGTCGGCACACGGTGGCTCGAGCGCGCTGTCCCCGACATCAACGCGATCAACGTATTCCCGGTCCCCGACGGTGATACCGGCACCAACATGCTCCTCACGATGCGCTCTGCAGTTGAGGAAGCGGGCACAGCGGAGAACGAGGAGGTCGGCGCCATTGCTCGCGCGATGGCGTACGGCGCTCTCATGGGTGCGCGTGGCAACTCCGGGGTCATCCTCTCTCAACTCTGGCGAGGCATGGCCGATGCGCTCGCCGGCAAAGAGACTCTGGACGGTCACGACATGGCCGCCGCGCTCTCCAAGGCCAGTTCGACGGCGTATGGCGGACTGGTCCATCCGGTGGAAGGCACGATCCTGACGGTACTGCGCGAGGCGTCTGACGCTGCCCGTGCGGCGGCTGAGGAGGTCGACGGCGACCTGATGGGCGTCCTTGAGCGAGCGGTGACCGCCGCGCGAGACACCGTTGCCGCGACGCCGGAGATGCTGCCCGTTCTGAAAGAAGCAGGCGTGGTAGACGCCGGAGCCCAGGGTCTGTACGTCCTCCTGGATGGTGCGCTCGCCTCGCTGAACGGCAGGGGCAAGGAGAAGAACGGAGGACCCGACCTCGTCGCCGTCAAGATAGAGCCGCTGCAGCAGAAGTGTATGCCCGCCACCACGCAGGTCGAGGTCCCGTACGGCTACTGCACGAACTTCGTCATCCAGGGGAAGAACCTTGATGCCGACCGAATCGCCAGGAAGCTCCGCTCGAGGGGACAATCCCTGGTGGTCAGCGCGAACGGTTCCTCCGACGTGTCCGTCGTCAGAGTCCACATCCACACCTTCAAGCCGGGCGATATCCTGAACTTCGCGGTCGGGTTGGGTACGCTCCACAACGTGGAAGTCCACAATATGGACGACCAGTACGAGGAGTTCATCAAGCTCCAGAGGTCGAAGCTCCCGCAGGTTGGCACGGCCATCGTCACCATTGCGTCGGGAGACGGCCTGTTCGACGTGTTCAACAGTCTCGGAGCTACCATCGTCGTTCCCGGCGGTCAGACGATGAACCCGAGCGTACGACAGCTGCTTCAGGCAGTCGAGTTCGCGCCGTCGAATGAGATAATCCTGCTGCCCAACAACAAGAACATCGTGCTCACCGCCGGGCAAGTACAGTCGCTCACTGAGAAGCATGTCCACGTTGTCCCGAGCAAGACCATCCCACAGGGCATCTCCGCATTGCTCGCCTTCAACTACGATCTGGGTGTCGAGGAGAATGCCGCCGCGATGGCGGAGGCGCTGCAGACGGTCACGACCGTCGAGGTTACGCGCGCCGTCCGCAAGACCGAGATGGACGGCACAAAGGTCAGGCGTGGACAGTTCATCGCCATAAAGAACGACAAGGAGCTCATCTCCGCCGGTGACGAGGTCATCGACGTAGTCCTGGAAGCACTGCAGAAGTCCGGTGCGCCGGAGGCGGAGCTCATCACCCTCTACTGGGGCGCAGAGGCGGAGGCGGCTACAACCGAGGCGCTCGCCGCGCGCATCCGTGAACGCTATGGCATCGAGGTTGAGCTGGTCGACGGCGGCCAGCCGCACTACGACTACATCATATCGGTGGAGTAGCTGCGTCATACAGACGACGCGGCCGACCTGCCGGCACACCCAGCCCGACCACGCATCACCCGGCGTTGTGCTTCAGCCCGGAGTCCGGAGCCATGACCTCTTCGCGATGAGGTACACGTGACCGATTCCACGCCGACAGAGCTGCTGCGCAAGATCCTCGAACTCGAGGGCAAGAAGCAGTACGACGATTCCGCCGTCATCGGAGGACTCGACGCCTGGCTCGCCCGAGCCCCCTCCTCTCTCCCCCGCAGGTTGTTGCCCTTGCTCGAGCAACTGCGCAAGGCACCGGGAGGATACCGGGCCTGGACAGCGGCCGAAAGGGCACGGTGGGTTGCAGATATCATGCCGCTGCTGCAGGAACCCGTCGCCCTACCCTCACCCCGCTCACCTCGTGCGTCCCCGACCGGTGCCGTATCTACGGCGCCGGCCACCCCTATCGAGGCTCGTCCGGTGACCGTGCTCACGAGGCTTTCGACGAAGAGCGCCGCCCTCCTGGCGCGCCTCGGAGTGACGACGGTCGGCGACCTGCTCTGCATGCTTCCCCGGCGATACCTCGACTACACCCACACGCGGGCGATAGCCGACCTCGAGCCCGACGTGGAGCAGACCGTCGTCGGGCGCGTACTGAAGGCGTCGTGGGTCTATCCCGGACGGCGCCGCTCGACTGAAGCGGTGTTCGGCGACCGCACCGGCACGATCAGGCTCCTCTGGTTCAACCAGCCCTGGATGGCCCGGACCCTTCCTCTGGACCGGGATATCGTGGTGAGCGGCATGGTCTCCAGGTTCAATCGCCGGCTGCAGTTCCAGTCGCCGGAGTGGGAAGAGGTGGACGGCAGCGGTATTCACACCGGGAGACTGGTTCCCATCTACCCGCTGACTCAGGGTCTTTCAGCGCGCACGATGCGGAAGTGGGTCGACGAGGCGCTCAGACTGTGCGCCCCGGGACCGGTCGACCACATGCCGGACGAGATACTGAAGCGCCACCCGATGCTCCCGCTGCCCGAGGCAGTGCGCCAGGCGCATTTCCCGGATTCGCTCGCCTTGGCCGCGGCGGCCAGGCAGCGCCTGGCATTCGACGAGTTGCTCTCGCTCCAGCTCGGCCTGCTGCAGACGCGCCGGCAGTGGCAACACAGCCAGCCGGGTCACGCCCTGGTTGTCCGTTCTTCGCTTCTCGACTCCTACCTGAGTCTCCTGCCCTTCAGCCTCACAGAGGCACAACGGCGGGTGCTGAGCGAGATCCTCGGGGACCTTGCGCGGCCGGTGGCGATGTCGAGGCTGCTGCAGGGCGATGTAGGCAGCGGCAAGACGGTGGTGGCGCTCGCCGCCATGGTCGCGGCCGCGGCCCACCGGATGCAGTCCGCACTGATGGCGCCAACGGAAGTGCTTGCCGAACAGCACTATCGGACCGTGCTGTCGCTGCTCGATGGAGCCACCGCGCCGGCCCCGCAGCCCGCCGGCGCTGCCGAGCCCGTCCCGCCACGGGACGAGCCCGTCCGGTCGGTGGCGGGCGTGCTCGAGCGGCCGCTCACCGTGGCGCTGCTCAGCGGCGCCCTGACGCCCGCACGCCGTCGCCACGTGCGCCAACTGCTTTCCGCCGGGGAGATAGACATCGTTGTTGGAACCCAGGCGCTGGTACAGGAAGGCGTCGAGTTCCGGTCCCTGGCGTTGGCGGTAGTGGATGAGCAGCACCGGTTCGGCGTGTTGCAACGCAGCGGGCTGCGCCAGAAAGGCTATAACCCGCACGTCCTGGTGATGACTGCGACGCCGATACCGCGCAGCCTGGCACTTGCCGTGTACGGAGACCTGGACCTCTCTGTTATCGACTCATTGCCGCCGGGGCGGCAACAGGTGGCGACCGGCGTCTTCAGCTCGGACGAGGCCGACGCGGTCTACCGGCGTGTACGTTCCGAGGTTGCCCGAGGGCGGCAGGCCTACGTGATCTGCCCCCTCATCAGCGAGTCCGAGAAGCTGGCAGCCCGCGCTGCCACGGAGGAGTATCAGTACTTGAGCCACGACGTCTTCCCCGAACTCCGGTTGGGGTTGCTGCACGGCGCACTGCGCCCGGTGCAGAAGGACGCCGTCATGCGCGCTTTCCGCGACCATGAGCTCGACATCCTCGTGAGCACGACCGTCATCGAGGTCGGCATAGACGTCCCCAACGCGACCGTGATGGTAGTGCTCGGGGCTGAACGGTTCGGCCTCTCGCAACTGCACCAGCTTCGTGGCCGCGTCGGCCGAGGTAGCGAGAAGAGCTACTGCATGCTCGTCTCGGATTCGGCCAGCGCTGAGGCCAGGCGGCGATTGACGGCGATGGAGAAGACACACGACGGCTTCGTCCTGGCACGGCAGGACCTCGAGATCAGGGGAGCGGGTGACTTCCTGGGAACGCAGCAGAGTGGTCTTCCCCCTCTGAGAGTTGCTACACTTACGGACCTTTCCATGGTTGAGGCTGCGCGCGCGGAAGCGCGCCGGATGGTGGAGGACGAAGGCGTGCTACGGGACCCGGCCTACCGCCAGGTGCTGCAGCGAGCGTCCGCTCTGTGGAAGACGAACATCGAGTGGAGTTGAGACATCATGCTAAGGCAGAAGCTGGCTGAGAGCCTGCAGAGAGCAGTACAGAACGCGCAGAGCGACGGAGAGATCGCGTTCACGACGTTGCCCGAGATTCTCATCGAGCGACCGCAGAACTCCTCGCATGGAGACTATGCCTCCGGGCTCGCTCTGAGGCTGGCTCGCTCGGTCCGCATGAGTCCGATGAAGCTGGCCGACCTGCTGGTGCACCATCTTGAGCCACTCGACGAAGTGGAATCGGTGACCACGGCCGCCCCCGGGTTCATCAACTTCACGCTCAAACGCGAATGGCTCGTTGGACTCGTTCCTGAGATCCTCGCGTCGCCGGAGACATACGGGAACATCGAAGTCGGGAAAGGAAGCCGGGTCCAGATCGAGTTCGTCAGCGCCAACCCCACCGGCCCGCTGCACGTGGGACACGGTCGCGGCGCGGTGCTCGGCAGCACGCTTGCCAACGTGCTCATGGCCGCCGGCTTCCAGACGCAGAAGGAGTACTACGTCAACGACCTCGGCAATCAGATTCGGACATTCGGCAGGTCGTTGCTGGCCCGGTACCGCGAGGTGCTTGGCGAACCCTCCGAGGTCCCGGCCGACGGGTATCACGGCGCCTACGTCATCGATCTGTCCCGCTCCATCGTCGAGTCGCACGGTCGGAGCTTCCTGCAACTGCCTGAGGACGAGGCAGTTGAGCGCCTGGCGTCCATCGGCACGGCGCTGGTCACCGAGGGAATCCGGCGGGACCTCGCGTCGCTCAACGTCGAGTTCGACGAGTGGTTCAGCGAGAAGTCGCTCCACGACAGCGGCGAGTACGACCACGTGATGTCCCTGCTGCGAGAGGGAGGCTACGTGGCCGACCGGGATGGCGCCGTCTGGTTCGAGTCCAGCCTGCTCGGCGAAGACAAGGACAACGTGCTCGTTCGAACGGACGGCACACCAACGTACTTCGCCTCCGATATCGCCTATCATTATGACAAGTTCGTTCGGCGGGGCTTCGACCGCGTCATCGACATATGGGGCGCCGACCACCAGGGGCACATCCCGAGAATGAAGGCAGTAGTGAAGACCCTCGGGAAAGACCCGGAGCAGCTCACCGTCCTCACCTGCCAGTTGGTGACGCTGCGGCGCGGCAACGAGATCGTGAAGGTCTCCAAGCGGAGCGGCGATGTCGTCATGCTGCAGGAGCTGGTTGAGGAGGTGGGCCGGGACGCCTGCCGCTACAACTTCCTCTCCCGCTCGCCCGACAGCCAGATGGACTTCGACATCGAACTGGCGAAGAGCCAGTCGTCCGAGAACCCGGTCTACTACGTCCAGTATGCCCACGCCCGCATCGCGAGCATCCTCCGCACCGCCGCCGAGAAGGGCATCGCCATCGAGACGGCCAATACTCTGCTCCTCCGGGACGATGCGGAGCTTGCCCTGATCCGCGTGCTGGCCCGCCTGCCGGAGGTGGTCGACGAGGTGGCGCGCACGTTTGAACCACACCACCTGCCCTACTACGCACAGGAGCTGGCCACGGCATTCCACGTGTTCTACAAGCAATGCAGAGTGCTGAACGACGACCGCGGCATAACGCAGGCCCGGCTCGCCCTCGTGCGTGCGGCCAAAGTGGTTCTCATGAGGACGCTCGGGCTGATGGGCGTAGCCGCGCCGGAACAGATGTGAGAGTCAGCGCGACTCTCGCCGTTTGCATTCGTAGCAGAGGTATGCTAGATTTCCGGTCCGGGGTGGCGGATGCAGCGTTCGTGGGTGGCACGATCCCAGCCTGATGACTCTGATTGAGCGCGCAAAGACGGGCCTCGCCGTACCCGAGGTTGAGCACGTTGCTCGTGCCGAGGGTTTGAGCGTCGAGACCGTTCTCAGCGGCCTCGTCAACGGAACCATCGTCATACCCGCCAATCCTCTCCACACAGCCCTGGTGCCCCTCGGCGTGGGCAAGGGCCTCCGCACCAAGGTCAATGCGAATCTCGGCACCTCCTCCGACTCGTGCGACGTCGAAGGCGAGCTGCGTAAGCTGCGCATCGCCGTCGAGTGCGGGGCTGACGCAGTCATGGACCTGAGCACGGGTGGAGACATCTCCGCCATTCGGCGCAGGCTCATCGCCGCATGCCCCGCTGTCTTCGGCACCGTACCCGTCTATCAGGCGGGCATCGATGCCATCGAGCGCCGGGGCGCCATAGTCGACATGACGGCGGACGATATGTTTGCCGCAGTCGAGTCGCACGCGCGTGATGGCGTCGACTTCATGACCATCCACTGCGGTGTGACGCAGTGCTCCATCGAACGATTGCGCAGTCAGGGCCGCCTCACCAACGTCGTCTCCCGGGGTGGCGCGTTCCTGACCGGCTGGATACTGCACAACGAGCGGGAGAACCCCTTCTACGAGCAGTTTGACCGGCTCCTCGACCTGGCCCGAAGGTACGAGTTTGCGCTGAGCCTTGGCGACGGCCTCCGCCCCGGGTGTCTCGCGGATGCGAGCGACCGGGCGCAGTTCCAGGAGCTCATCCTCCTCGGGGAACTGGTCCAGCGGGCAAAGGAAGCTGCTGTGCAGGTCTTCATCGAAGGACCTGGGCACGTTCCCATGGACCAGATAGCTGCCAATGTGCAGATGCAGAAGACCATCTGCCAGGGCGCGCCGTTCTACGTGCTCGGGCCGCTGGTGACCGATATCGGTGCAGGCTATGACCACATCACCGGCGCTATCGGCGGGGCGATGGCCGCGGCCGCGGGCGCCGACTTCCTGTGCTACGTGACTCCCTCCGAACACCTGTGCCTGCCGGATGAGAATGATGTCCGCGACGGTGTCATCGCCTCGCGCATCGCCGCACACGCTGCCGACATCGTGAAGGGCGTGCCCGGGGCATTCGAGTGGGACCGTAAGATGGCGCGGGCTCGGAAGGCTCTCGACTGGAGCGCCCAGGCCGAGCTTGCGCTTGTACCCGAGATGGCCCGTCGAGGCCACCTGAAGACACCGACCAGCGAGCCGGCTTGCAGCATGTGCGGCAAGTACTGCGCCATGGCCGTTGTCGACCGTTACCTTGGCGGCGTAGCCGCTGAATCGTGACCTCAGTTCAACTGCGCACACCACACCTGAAGGACCGTGGTATGCGCGTGACGAAAGACATAGATGCATCTGCTGGATAGGTTCTCCGAAAGCCGGGGAATCCTGCGTCAGGCCCGTGAGCTGCCCGGAGGGCGCCACCTCTTCAGCCCACGCACTGGCAGTCTGCTCCGCCGTATCGCCGAATACAGTCACCGTCGAAACTGCGCCGAGGAGGCACTGCATAATGATTGAGCCACGTTTCTACAGCATCGAGAAGGCGGCTGTCGAGTATCTGTCAGGGCTCGATGCCGCTCGCCGTTCCAGCGACGAGATAGCGGTTCAGAAGTTTGTCCGGTGGTTTGGACGCCAGCGCGGGGTGGATGCCATACGGACGCGCGACATCGACGCGTACTGCGACACAGCGCTGCCCGCCGATGCCGCGGCGCTCCGAGGATTCCTCAGCTACACGTACAAGAAGGGGCTGAGCGTGCGTGGGCTGGCGAGCCACGTGAAGTCGCGCAAGGAGAACCAGACCGTCTCCTCGTCAACGCCCGTTCCGGTCGACACCATCCAGGTAACCGTGGAGGGACTGAACGCGCTCCGGTCGGAGCTGGCCGACCTGAGAGAGCAGAGCGTCCTCGTGACCGACCAGATCCGCAAGGCCGCCGCCGACAAGGACTTCCGCGAGAACGCACCGCTGCATGCCGCCCGAGAACAGAAGTCCCACATCGAGGGGCGAATCCAGGAGATAGAGGCGACGCTGGCGCGGGCAACCACCGTGAACGGCAAGGTGAACGGAACCACGGTCTCGCTCGGAGACACGGTGCTGCTCACCGACGTGAAGAGCGGAGCGACGGTCCAGTACATGCTGGTCGACAGTCGCGAGGCGAGTCCAGCGAGAGGGAAGCTGTCAGCCTCATCTCCGATTGGCCGCGCGGTGCTTGGCAGGCGAACCGGAGACGAAGTCGAGTGCGCGGCCCCGGCCGGAACGTTCCGCTACAAGCTGCAGCGGCTCGACGTCTCACCCCGATAACAGCGCCCGCGGGGCGCGCCCGGCGGTTCGCTGACCCGATATCGTCCGCCACTGCGCGCCGCACCTCCGCTGGAGCGGCGCTGGGAAGACCGAAGCACCGCAACGCAGCTACGGATACGTGTCTGAGCTACGTGACCGTGATCGCCGTCAGAGCCTCCTGCTGGTTGCCGTCAAGGTCTTCGACCACGAAGCCGACCACGTAATCCCCTGCGGCCGCGTCCAGCGTCTCCCAGGTGAACATCTGACTGCCGAATGTGAGCGTCGCACCCTCTGCGAGAGACCTGCCGGTTACCTTCCCGTTGCTGTCGAGGTCGAGCCATTCATCCATCACCGTGAACCTGTCACCCACAACCGGCGTGATCTCCCGCGGAGCACCTGCTTCGATATCTCCGGTGAAACCGAATGCCTGCCGCATCACTCCGTCGACGAAGAGGAGCCTGGCTCTCAACTGCTCGCCGCTCTCGACGAACGTGTACACGCCATCGACGGCGTAAATGGCCTCTTCGTACGTGCGGCCATAGTCCTCAGGTTTGAACAGAGCGGGCACCATCGTGGCGCCGTCGCTGACGGCGAAGACAACCGGCTCCCATTCGAACCTCAGAGTGAAGTCGCCTGCACCCCAGTCAGGGTAGTAGACGCCATCGACCGTCCGGGTCTGATCACTCTCGAGGTAGTCCTGGTCCGCCACGAAGACGGAGTTCGAGCCGGCGTCGTAGTAGCCGACAAACAGGTAGATGTGACCGATGTTCGCGCCGCTTATGTCGGCGCTGAGTGTGACCGTATCGCCCGGGCCTACCTCAGTGCTCGACGACTGGAGTCCCGCGACGGTGATGCCGCCCGCAGCCGGAGAGCGCACCTGGCCGCTGGAAGGGACAGCGGCGCCGGCATCGCCGAGTGAGAACTGCCTGCCGGCGTAGTGGTACGCCATGAACTCATCCCAGAGCGACGCGGCGGCGAACCGGTTCGCAATCGCCGTATAGGACTGCGCACCCGACAGGGGATTCTGGTACAGCTCGGAGTTCGGGAAGTAGATGGCTACACCGGTGGCGCCGGCCTTCTTTGGACCGTGCTTCTCCGCGATGACCGCCTGGTCGAGGGCCGCCAGTACCCCGTCGGCCGTCCGCGCTATCTCGCCTCCGCTGTTCTGCCGGACTATCTGCACGAAGTTCCCGAGGTCGATATAGGAGGCAGGCACCTGCGAGCCGAAGATGCTGGTGAAGCTCTGAGCGTAGTTGCGGCCGCTGGCCAGCATGCGCTGGTCGCCACTCTGGAGGGCGTAGGCGAACTCATTCAGTCTGCCGTTCAACTCGGCCATGGCGCCAAGATCGACCGCGGAGAGCGTGCTCGCCTGGCCGACCTCCCGGGCAAGCTGCTGAGGCGATGATTGGGACGACGGGCCGAACAGTCCGCCGAACGGCGAGCCCTGGCTCAGCCAATCAGCACGTGCGCCGCTATCGAGTATGATCTCGTCATCCTCGATGTAGCTCTCCACGATGGCGCGAGAAAGCTCGGCCCCACTCATGTCGGGGTCCGCATTCAGAGCACTGAGGAAATCCATGTAGGCCCACCCCATCGCGGGCTCGACCTCCTCGGACGCCACCGCGTAGCGCGCATGGGGCGACAGCGCCGTGAAGACCTCAAGCTGTCCCATCAGACACGCGTCCAGACCGATCAACTCGAATCTGTCGAGTCCCGTGGCCGCCCGGATGTTCCCCAGGGCGCCGTCGAGCTCATTCAGGTAGATGTGGTCACTCAGACGCGACTGCAGCGGTGTGCTGCCGTCCGAAGAGCCGCCGGGAGCGGGGTCGGTCCAGCCACCCGGCCAGCCCATGCCGTGGTCCGAGAGAATGAGCACGTAGTTGTCCGCCGGGTAGCTGTCCATGGCCCAGACGACAAAGTCCTCCAGTGTCTCGCCCGAGGACATGTTGGCCTCGCGCAGGTCAGCCACCTCAAGCGACACCATACGGCCGAGGTCGCTGTCCTGATTGATGAGGAATCTCTTCGTGCCCGTCCAGTTGCCGTCTCCGCTGTAGGCGCCGCTGTAGCGGTCCACCTGCGACACAATGGTTACCCGGTCAGAGGTGCCGGCCTTCTCCGCCTCGTTCAAGTCGAAGTAGATATCCTCCTCCAGAACGCTGTCGTCGGCATCCTGGTAGAGCATCACAAGCCACGTCTGGCCGGGCTTGCCGGCAGGCGCACCAGTCAACGCCGGGTAATTGGTCTCGAAGCCCGCAGCCGGTGTGGCGCCGGTGAGCTGCCCGCCGCCCGCCGAGCTGGTCGGGCTGGTCGTGGGCAGGAAAGAGCCACCGTCAGATTCGGAGCCACCGAAGTTCTGGAAGGCATAGATGGCGACGATGATCAGCACAACTACGATGGTCGAGCACCCCGAGCGACCGCCCCGGCTGCTCGGAAACCGCAGCCCTGTCCTTCCACCCGTCCCCCCGCCTGAACCCGAGCCGGTTGAGGCGCCTCCTCCCCCATAGGTCTGGCGACGCTGCGGCGCTTCAGCCCGCGGGCGTGCGCCCGACGACGACGTCGGCCTGCGCCTCCGTCCCGCATCGACGATCCGCCTTCCCCCACCCCTGCTGACAGCCATGTACGTTTCCGCGGCCGGAGCGCGGCACCGCGGCCCCTCAGTCGCTGCAGCAAGGCAGGGTGCGGTATCCCAGGGCTGGAACAATCGCCGCAGGAACTCCATGACCATGGACTGACCTCCTCGACTGTCGCTTGGCCACACTGATTCTGGACCGGCGCCTTTGTTTGTTCAAGTTCAAAGCGGCCCGCGGGCTATTGGGCACATCGACGCGACCACTTGTCAGGCGTACCGCGGACCAACGGCGGCGGGATGTGGCAGAATAGGTCGCGGCGCGCGTGAGCGCCGGTGGCGGTAGCAGATGAGCAGCGACTCGCAACACGTGCGCACGAGGAGAACGCACCTTCGATTCGCCCTTGCCGTTGCGGCCATACTGGCTGCGGTGGTCGTTGCCACCTGGGCCGGAGATGCCGACCCCGGGCCGGTGGACGAGCCGGCGGCTCCGCCAGCCACACCAACCATCACGTCGGACCAACTGCCGCAGGAGGCGCTGGCGACTCTGGAACTCATCGAGACCGGCGGGCCATTCCCGTACTCCAAGGATGGCACAGTCTTCCACAACTACGAGGGACTGCTGCCCGAGAAGCCGGACGGCTACTACCGGGAGTACACCGTCGCGACTCCGGGCTCGCCGGACCGAGGGGCGCGTCGAATCGTGGCCGGAGCCGCCGACGAGCGATACTACACGGACGACCACTACTCGACGTTCCGGCTCATTCTGGAGTGAAGCATGGGCGACTGGATGGCAATGCTGGCCTCTCACCTGAACTCGGGCGTGCACACGACTGCGACCGAGGCGGAGGAAGGCGACATCCGCTGCGCCGCCGAAGCGGCCGGATTGAGTTACACTCTCATCGACCTGCGCGGTGTGGACGGCAAGCCCGGATTCCTCCACGCAATCGCCGCGGCCATGCACTTCCCGGAGTACTTCGGCGGCAACTGGGATGCCCTGCACGATTGTCTCACCGACCTGTCGTGGCAGCCCGCCAGAGGCTACGTCCTGTCCCTCGCCGGCTTTCAAGCATTTGGCGAAGCCGCCACCGCAGACGCCGCGATTGCCCGAAGCATCCTGCAGGCCGCCGCGGACTTCTGGAAGGGAAACGGCGTACCGTTCTTCGCGTTCTTCGCCGCCGAGGAGAGCCCGGACGCGCCTCCCGCAGAAGCCGTGAACGGGGGAGGGCAGTAGGGAAGCTGTAGAGGAGCCGTGAACGCACTTCAGGCCTATGTTCGAATCTCGTGGGCGTGCGGCACACCCTTCGTGCTGCTGCTGGACCGGCGCTACACCCCGCGGTCGAAGGACGAAATGCGCGACGCGGTTGCGCAGTTCAAGAAGGGGCCGTACGTGCCTGAGCTGTTCGACTGCGACGACTTCGCCGCCGCTCTGAAGGGCCAACTCGGCCACGCGGTCGGCATCGCCATGAACCACAAACACGCCTGGAATGTGGCGCTATGTACTGACGGCGTGTGGCACATCGAGCCGCAGACCGGAGAGTTCCGAAAGCGGAAGTGGACGCTGTTTGTGATGATCTGACCTCCATACGCTCCCACAATCGCACCGGGGGCTCCCTGCCAGAGGAGACACCCTCGAATCCGCCCGCCAAGCTCCGGCGACCCACGGAGCCTGTGGCCAGACGAAAGAGCGAGGCGGCGTGACGCCGCCTCGCTCACCGAACGCACAACCCTCACCCCGCCAGCGCCGCGATTCGGGGTCGGATGCTTGATGGACAGCTAGACGAGACCGCTCCCCGCATCCCGCGTCTGCCCCCACTGCCTCGCTGGTCTCAGCCCGGGCCGCTGATAGGTCGCGCCCCCAGCGGCAACTGTCCCCATCGCGGCTTCCAACTCATCGCGGTGGCGCTTCTCCATGTCCTCGCGCTCACGATCCTGGCGCTCGTGCATGGCCTCGCGCTCCTGTCCCTGACGGCGGAATAGCGCCTCCCACCCACCACCTTCCGGAACCGAGCCCCAGGTTTGGGAACCAGCCGTGGCCGGCTGCGCCGCGGGCGCTGAGCCGGGCTGTGGCTTCGTGCCGGGCAGAGACTGGTTCAGGAAGTCCTTGATGGTATTCAGCATCGAGCCCTGGTCCACCTGTGGTTGTGACTGCGGCCTGCCCGTACCGGCCATCGGCTTCGTCAGAGAACCCATCAGTGCGCCAAGCAGCTCGTTTGCCAATCTGTCGGTATCTCTCTCGTTCGCCATGTGAACCTCCTAGCGCTTGACCACCTTGCGCACGATCCACAGCAGGAGCAGCGCACCGACCAGTGCAATGAGGTACGACACTATTGCGCTCATCGCGAACAGCGTAGCGAGGAGATAGGCCAGTACGAGTGCACCCACCACTCCAGTGATTATGTCGCCCAAAAGGCCGAACGGACCCGCCTTCTTGAAGATGCGCGGGGCCAGCCAGCCGACCACGGCGCCAATCACTATCCACACAATCAACGCATATACAGGCATGTTCGCACTCCTTTCCGTTCCCTTCGCATTCCGGCTACCGTCCTCAGACGAAGTCAGCGGTATCTCGGGCCCAGCTTCACCTCCTCAGAGCGTCTGTTTCTCTGTAACACTGACGACCCGTCACTCGAGATTGGCACAGTAGCGGGCAACCAGGACCATGCAGGGCGGACGCAGTCACCGTCGCAGCCTCTCGATGAGCTCGGAGCCCTTGTACAGGACGCGGCCGGTTCCTACGCGATAGCCCCACTCGCGATTCTCCAGCAGCACGAACTCGGCTGTCTCAGGTATCAAACCAAGCTTGATGGCCTTCTCGAATTCGCCTATCTGGCTTTCGCGCCTGCCGGGTGCGCCGAAGCTGCGATACGCCTTTTCGAGCTCTTCCTGCGTGTACGTGTGGATGCCGGTCAGCCGTGCCGCGGTAGGCGTCAGGCCGTGCCTGCGGGCTTCACGAAACGCCTGTTCCTCGCTCACCGCGATAATCGTCTTGGGACCATTTTCAGTCATCACCGACCAGCGGCCGATTGTCTTTCCAGGCACGATTTGCGGCGGCGCCCCCGTCGGTCTGGGCGCCTGTGCAACAACCACAATGGGAGGGGCTACGGGCTTCGGCTCTTCCTTCGGCGCCACTCGGCGTATCCCCATGGCCGCCTCCATCTCCTGCTCGTGGCGCAGGTTGGCATCCGCACGCTCCCGGGCATGGCGCGCATACATCTCCTCACGCTCGCGCACATGACGGCGATACATCGCCTCCCATTCGACGGGTCTCGAAGGAGCGCCGGCAGTGGTCGCCTGCGAAGCCGTCGGGGCAGCCGGTTGAGTCTGAGGCTTCGTTCCAGGCAGCGACTGCGTCAGGAACTCCTTGATCGTGCTCAGCATCGAGCCCTCGTCGACCTGGGGTCGAGCCTGGGGCCTCCCAGTGCCGGCCATGGGCTTGGTGAGGGAACCCATCAGGGCGCCGAGCAGTTCGTTCGCCAGCCTATCGGTGTCTCTCTCATTCGCCATCTGAACCTCCTGGGGGCCACGACCGCCCTTGTCTGCCCGTGCGGTGCACACCCGACCGACCGGTGCAATCGGGATATCCGCTCTTTCGAGTCTAGACACACACCCTTGCCATGTCAAACTGAGGTGCAGCGCATCCTGGACCGCTCTGCGGTAGGGGTTCCCTGGGACCAGGTCAGGCTTGGCCCGCTCCATTTACCTCCGGCGTCTCCCCTGCGTTGTACCCATGAGGTATCGGACCGTCGGTACGGTCGTGCGGCTGCCGGTGCTCCGCCCGGCCGACCCCGTGTCCCGCAGGCCGGGCCAGCCATAAGCGCAACCGCCCTGTCCGTATTCAGATGATGCGATGCAATCAGGGGACGGAAACCGGATTATGGGCCGAACGCGGAGCAGTGGGAAACGCAAGTGATTGGAGGTGCCGAATGTGGAACAGCGACAGGACTCCGGAGGCAAGGCAACTCGCAGTGGTCGGGGAGATGAATCTGGGCGACACCCAGATGGCGGAACAACTGTACAACAGCGCCGGGTTGAATCCGGTGGTCGAGGCGGGGCTGAGGGACTACGACAAGCGGCTTCAGCAAGAAGACAGAATGCTGACGAAGGTGTTCGGCCCGCGGGGGAGTGACATCAAGGGCTATGGAGAGGCTGTGGCCAAGAGAGTCGCCCTTGCCGTCTATGCCCTGCTCAACAGGCAGTACGGCGGGCAGATGGGGGACCTGAGGTCGTACATCCTGGCGCTGGAAGACGAACGCAACCGGGCGAACACCAGGTATGACGAGCTGATGGGCCGAGTGGTGGGGATACTCGGAGAGGAGTACCAAGACCTGAGAACCGACTCCAAGACGTTCATGGAGAAGCTGACGGCAGTGCTGGGGGAAGATCTGCAGCAGTCCCGGCTCGACCACGGACTGCTTGCCGAAAGGCTGGCCGACATAGACGGATTGAGGTCACAGATACGTACCCTCACGCAGGAGAAGGAGCGCCTGCAGGAGCACACAGCGGAGCTGAAGACGAGGATCGATGGCCTCGAAGTCGAGAAGACAGCTCAGGCCGCTGAGATAGCTCGCCTGAACAAGGTCCGGAACGGCATCCAGACTGCGGTCGACACACTGACCGCGACCGTGCCTCACAAGGAGATCGGGGAGACGTTGGGCGGAGAGGTTTATGCCTACCTCCTCAAGGATTCGAGGGTCCCCCGCACGGTCATAGACGGCGTAGGGAAGTTCATCGACTTCCGGAAATACCTGCGACTGGCGGCAGCGCGCGGGGCCGAAGAGGCGACCAGGCAATCAGAGCAGACGGTGCGCGCCACCCTTGGCGAGTGAGTGACGTCCCCATCACGCGGGGCGACCCCGCCGAGCTGAGGCCACGCAGGCCCCTGTTGGCGACGGTCGCTGCTCCCGGCCTCCCGGCGGCACGCTGCGGTTCTGTCTACTGGACGGCAGGCGGGAACCTGGGTCCACACCCTCGCGCGCACCGCAGCCCATGTGGTGCACAAGCGGACGCCATTTCGCCAGCGCTCGTTGCGAGAAGCACACGCATTCTGACGCCATGTGCCACGGTTGGCGGGGTTCCGAGATTGGCGCGGAAGAACAAGAAATGGAACACCCGAACTCTGTCGTCGCCACGGCCGACTGAACCGGCGCGCGGGTAGAGGCGGAGAGAAGAGGCTGTCAGCGTCGCGTGGGCTGGTCGGGGTGAGAGGATTTGAACCTCCGACCACCTGAACCCCATTCAGGTGCGCTACCAGGCTGCGCTACACCCCGTACCTGCCGACAAACGGTATGCTATCATATCGCCGTTCGTGCAACAATCACCCGCAAGGATCGAGGCCGTTCGAGAATGACGAAGAAGACACAGAGCACTCACTCGCATCTCAACCTGTCAGCCCACGCCACGTCTCGCATCGAGAGACAGGCGAGAATCCAGCGCTGGCTCGTCATCGGCAGCGCCATCTTCCTAACAGCCGTCGTGCTTGTGGTCGCCATCGGTCTGTACGTTGACCGTGTAGCACCGCGGAACGACGTGGTGCTCGAGGTCAACGGTCGCGAGTTCACGCTGGGCTACTACACCGACGCCCTTGCGACCTACAGCAAGGGACTGAGCGCGATTCAGCTCGCCACGGTTACCGACAGTCTGGCAACGCAGATCGCGCGTGAGGAAATCGTGCGGCAGGGCGCGGCGGCGGAGGGCATCATCGCCTCGTCCGCTGAGATCAAGGACATGCTGAAGAAACAGAATGCACCGGATAACGCCGCCACAAGAGACATGGTCGCGGCGTCCCTTGCGTCAGCCGCGATGCGCGAGCGCTACAAGGCGGAGCTTCCGTCTTCCATGGAACAGGTGAAGTTCGAAATCATGCTGGTCGAGAGCAGGCCGGTTGCGGCCGAGGTGGAGGCGGCGGTCGCCCGCGGCGAGCCGCTCACGGGCCTTGTTGAGCAGTACTCGGTGAACAGCCAGATTCCGGTGACGCAGGAGTACGTTCCCATCGAGTTGCTCTCGAACGCGGATGTGGCCAACATGTGCCGGACACTCAACGCGGGACAGACGGCCATCGTCCTTGACGAAACAACCGTGAAGACGGTCGGCTACTGGCTCATCGAGGTGGTGGACCGCGACACCGACGGCTCCATCCTGCCGAGGGTCATGCTGCTCGGCACGAAGGAGGAGGCCCTCGCCGCGAAGGCGCGCCTCGCGACGGAGGACTTCGCCACTGTGGCGAAGGAGGTCTCCCAGTACACTGGGACGGACGAGAACGCCGTGCTCGACTGGCTCACTCCCGAAGATGTGGTCAGCGCCGCCTTCAACGAAGCGGCGTTCGCGCTTGAGCTGAACACCGTCAGTGAGCCCATCAGGGACGCCGAGGTACAGACCAAGGGCGGATACTGGTTCGTGAGGCTGCTGGACCGCTCGCAGCAGCTCCTCTCGGCGACGAACGCCGAGTCACTGGCCGCCATGAAGGTCAACGACTGGTACACTGCTCTGGCGCAGGTCGCCGTCACCGAGGTCAGCCTCTCCGCGGAACAGAAGACCTGGGCCATCGAGCAGGTCTCGTAGCAGCGCAGGCAGAAGATGCGAGAGATAGGAGTCGGGCTTCTCGGGCTGGGCGTCGTGGGTAGCGAGGTTGCCAACGTACTGCTGCAACGCTCGTCCCGTCTGTCCGAACAGGTTGGCGCCGCTGTGTCGCTCAGACGCGTCCTGGTGAGGGACGTGACCAAGCCACGCCCCTATCCCCTGCCCGCCGGCCTCCTGGTGACCGACCCGGAAGCTGTGCTGAACGCGCCCGACGTCGATATCGTCATCGAGCTCATCGGCGGCGAAGAGCCCGCACACGAGTACATGCGGCGGGCTATCTCACGAGGGAAGCACGTCGTCACCGCCAACAAGGAAGTCATCGCGAAGAACGGTTTCCGCCTGCTCTCGCTCGCGTCGCAGCACGGTGTCGACCTCCGCTACGAAGCAAGCGTGGCCAGCGGCATTCCCATCCTCTCTCCGCTGCAGCAGGACCTCGCCGCAAACGAGATAGGCGCCATCCGGGCAATCGTCAACGGCACCACGAACTACATCCTGACCAAGATGGCGAAGGAGGGCATCCCCTACGGAGACGCGCTGCGTCAGGCGCAGCAACTCGGCTACGCCGAATCGAATCCCGCGAATGACGTCGAGGGCATCGACGCCGCGTACAAGCTCGCCATCCTGGCCAGCCTCGCCTTCCACACGCCGGTCAAGCCGTCGGCCATCTACCGCGAGGGCATCTCCACGCTGCATCCGCGTGATTTCACGTATGCGCAGGAGCTCGGATATGCGGTGAAGCTGCTCGCCATCGCGAAGGAACGGGGCTCCGCCATCGAAGCACGCGTCCACCCTGCGCTCGTGCCGCTGGACAATCAGCTTGCCACCGTCGACGGCGTCTACAACGCCATCCAGGTTGAGGGAGACCTGGTCGGGACCCTGGTCTTCTACGGCCGGGGCGCCGGCGGAGGGCCGACCTCCAGCACCGTGGTTGCTGACACCCTCACGATAGCGCGCAGCATCGCGATGGGAGGGACCGTCCGGCCACGAATGGAGTTGAACCGGCGGGTTCCAGTGATGCCCATGTCCGAGGTTCAGACACGATACTACTTCCGCCTCTCGGTCGGCGACCAGCCAGGTGTGCTTGCGCAGATTGCACGCGTCCTGGGCGACCAGAGCATCAGCATCTCGGCCGTAATCCAGAAGGAGCTGGACCCGGTGGCCCAGACCGCGGTCATCGTCATTCTCACGCACCCGTCGGTCGAGAAGGCCGCTCAGACCGCCGCGGCGCAGATGGCGGCACTGCCGTCCATCCGGCAGGTTGGCGCGCTCATCCGAGTAGAGCATTGATTGCAGGTGCCCGGTGAGGCAGAATCGCCGGACACGAGGAGCCATCAAACAGTGGAGAAGCCAGGCGTTCTTGCCAGATACCGCTCACTTCTTCCGGTGACACCCGCTACTCCCATCATCACGCTTGGTGAGGGTGACACACCGCTCGTCCGCTCACAGACGCTGGAGAAGCAGCTCGGTGTCGGTGAGCTGTACTTCAAGCTCGAAGGCTGCAACCCCACCGGCTCGTTCAAGGACCGGGGCATGGTCGTCGCGGTGGCCAAAGCGGTGGAGAACGGCAGCAAGCGCATCATCTGCGCCTCCACCGGCAACACGAGCGCGGCCGCGGCGGCCTACGGCGCCCGCTTCGGACTTGAGACCATTGTTGTGATTCCGCAGGGGAAGATTGCGCTCGGCAAGCTGGCGCAGGCCATCGCCTACGGGGCCCGCATTGTAGAGGTCAAGGGCAACTTCGACGAGGCTCTGACAATCGTGCGAAAGCTGTCCGAAACCCATCCCGTAGCGCTCGTCAACTCCCTCAACCCTCACCGGATCGAGGGACAGAAGACCGCCGCCTTCGAGGTGGTCGATGTGCTGGGCGACGCTCCGGACTACCTCTTCATACCGGTCGGCAATGCCGGCAACATCACCGCGTACTGGAAGGGATTCGTGGAGTACCACGCGCTCGGCAGGTCGAAGACGAAGCCGCTGATGATGGGCTTCCAGGCTGCCGGCGCGGCGCCCATCGTCAAGGGCAAGCCGGTCGCCCACCCGCACACCATCGCAACAGCGATACGCATAGGGAACCCCGCGAGCTGGAAGAAGGCGGAGGCGGCGAGAGACGAATCCGGCGGCATCATCGATGCGGTCACGGACGACGAGATAATGGCCGCGTACCGCAGCATCGCCTCACGCGAGGGCATCTTCATCGAGCCGGCCTCGGCAGCCTCGCTTGCGGGCCTCGTCAAGATGAGCGCGCGACTCGACCTGCGCCGTTCACGGGTCGTCTGCGTCTTCACGGGCCACGGACTCAAGGATCCCGGCCTGCCGGCCAAGTACGCCGAGGCGCCGCTGCAGCTACCGGCGGAGCTGAGCGTCGTTGAGCGGGAGCTCTTCGGCTAGGAGAACACGGTGCAGCACGAGGCCATCAAGGCGGCGACTCGAGCACTGCTCCAGGCGATAGGGGAAGACCCCGACCGTGAGGGGTTGGTCGAGACGCCGCGGCGCGTCGCGGAGATGTATGCCGAGATCTTCTCAGGTCTTGGCAAGGACCCCCGAGCCGAGTTGTCGGTGAGCTTCGACGAAGGTCATCAGGAGATGATCATCGTCCGGGACATACCGTTCTACTCCATGTGCGAACACCATCTCCTGCCGTTCTTCGGGGTGGCGCACGTGGGCTACATCCCCAGCACCCAGGGCAAAGTGGTGGGCATCAGCAAGCTCGCGAGGGTCGTTGACGTCCTCGCCAGGCGCCCCCAGTTGCAGGAACGCATGACCAGGCAGATCGCGGATGC
>CAZVCS010000020.1:0-6297 GCA_964625765.1 uncultured Dehalococcoidales bacterium
CGGCGTCATCACCGTCGAGGAAGGCAAGGGCCTCCAGTTCGAGACCGAGTTCGTCGAGGGCATGAAGTTCGACCGCGGCTACATCAGCGCCTACTTCATCAACAACCCCGAGACGATGCGCGTCGAGCTCGATGACCCTTACATCCTCATCACCGACAAGAAGATCTCGGCCATCAACGACATCCTCCCCGCCCTTGAGAAGATGGTCCAGACGACCAAGAACGTCGTCATCATCGCTGAGGACGTCGAGGGCGAGCCTCTGGCCACACTCGTCGTCAACAAGCTGCGCGGCACGCTCACTCCGCTCGCCATCAAGGCGCCCGGGTTCGGCGATCGCCGCAAGGCCATGCTGCAGGACATCGCCGTCCTCACCGGCGGCAAGGTCATCTCCGAGGAAGTCGGCCGGAAGCTTGATTCCGTGACCGTCGACGACCTCGGCCGCGCTCGCAGAGTCGTCTCCGACAAGGACAACACGACTATCGTCGAGGGCAAGGGCAAGGCCTCGGACATCGAAGCGCGCATCAAGCAGATCCGCTCTGAGATCGAGAGCAGCACCTCCGACTACGACAAGGAGAAGCTCCAGGAGCGCCTCGCCAAGCTGGCCGGCGGCGTCGCCGTCATCAAGGTCGGCGCTGGCACCGAGGTCGAGCTCAAGGAGAAGAAGCACCGGGTCGAGGACGCTCTGAGCGCCACCAGGGCCGCCGTGGAGGAAGGCATCCTTCCGGGCGGCGGCGTTGCACTGCTCACCTCTGTCTCCGCGCTCGACAAGCTCGAAGCGAAGGGCGACGAGGCGACCGGCATCGCCATCCTCAAGCGCGCTCTCGAAGAGCCGCTACGCTGCATCGCCATCAACAGCGGACGCGAGGCTTCGGTCGTCGTCAATCGAGTGAAGGAGACCGCCGCCGGCATCGGCTACGACGCCCTCAATGACGAGATGGACGTCAACATGGTCGAGCGCGGCATCGTCGACCCGCTGAAGGTCACGCGCTCCGCACTCCAGAACGCGGCCAGCATCGCGAACATGATCCTCACCACCGAGTGCCTGGTCACGGACATCCCCGAGAAGGAGAAGGCCCCGGCCATGCCTCCCGGCGGCTACCCCGAGTACTAGCCGACAGCTATCCCGACGAAGGGAATGAGAGAGGGGCCGCAGCAATGCGGCCCCTCTTCGTTTCCGGTTGACGGCGCGTGCCGCGCGCGGACTACAGCGAGAGCAGCTCTTCGCTGATGCCGCCGTCCACGGGACCAACCACCGCGAGGCAGAGTCGCTCCCTGCGGAAGTGCTCCTGCGCCATCCGCACCACATCCTCGACGGTGACCGCGTCGATGAGCGCCTCCACCTCGTCGACCGTCAGCACGTGATGCGTCAGCAACTCCTGCGCCCCGTACCACAGCGCCGCGTTCTGCGTGTCCTCGAGCCTCAGCTCGAGCCGTCCCTTCGCCAGCTCCTTCGCGCGGCGCAACTCCTCCTGGCTCACGCCCGCCTTTGCCCGCGCCAGCTCCGCCACCACCGCCTTGATGCATTCGGTCAACCGTTCCGGGTCGACGCCGGCGTATACCACCAGCGAGCCACCTGAGAGAAAATGCTCCGGGTAGCTGTGGATGTCGTAGGCCAAGCCCCGCTTCTCACGTATCTCCGTGAACAGCCGGCTGCTCATCCCTCCGCCGAGGACCACATTCAGCGCGTCAACCGCGTACCTGCGCGGGTCGCATCGGGAGACGCCGTGAACCGCCACGCAAACGTGCGCCTGCTCGCCGTCCCTCCGGTCCACTCCCACGCGAGCCTGCTGCTGCGAGTCGTCCATCTTATACGTCCGCTCCGGCTTCCCCGGCGTCAGCGCACCCGCGTGCTTCCCTATGAGCTCGCAGACGTCGTCGTGGGCCACGTCGCCGGCAATGCTGACGACCATGTTGCCCGTGCGATATTGCCGCGACATGTAGTCCACGATGGCGTTGCGCCCGATGGCCGACACCGTCTCCTTGCTGCCCGCCACGTCCCGGCCCAGCGGCTGGTCCGGCCAGAGCAGGCCGTCGATGAGCATGCCGACGCGCTCCTGCGGCAGGTCGAGGTTCATGTTGATCTCCTCGATCACCACCTTGCGCTCCTTCTCGATGTCATCCGGCTTCAGGACCGAGTTGGCCGCGATGTCGAACAGAAGGTCAACCGCGGTGGCCATGTGCGAGCGAGTCACCTTCGCCCAGTAGACCGTCTCCTCCCGGCCCGTGCTCGCATTCAGGATGCCGCCGATGCCCTCTATCTCGGCACTTATGTCCGTCGGCGTTGGCCGGCGCATGGTGCCTTTGAAGCAAAGGTGCTCGATGAAGTGGGATATCCCCGCTTCATCGTCCCGCTCGTAGCACGAGCCGGTTCCGGCCGCGAGCGCGACCCCGACGGAGCGCGCTCCCGGCATCCGGAAGGTCACCACGGTCAGGCCGTTGTCGAGCACAGTAGACTGGTGCATAACGGGACATTCTACGTGCAGCCCGGTGCAGCGTCAACGCGAGGGGGCGCCCGCACGTGTTGACGCTCCCCTTCGCCACGGCTAGACTGTGCCGGGCAGTCGTTCGCGACCTTGTGCCGACGCCCTCCCCGGAGGCAGCATGCATCGCAAGACGAAGATAGTCTGCACCATCGGTCCGGCCAGCGAGTCATACCAGATGATTGAGAAGCTCGCCCGGGCCGGCATGGACGTCGCCCGGCTCAACTTCTCCCACGGCACGTACGAGGAGCACGCCGCTCGCATCTCCAGCGTCCGCCAGGCATCGGCCGCCATCGGCCGCCCCCTCGCGGTGCTGCAGGACCTCCCCGGTCCCAAGATCCGCACCGGCAAGCTCAAGGCGGAGAAGGTCTGGCTCCAGGACGGCGCCTCCATCACGCTCACCTCCGAGCAGATACTCGGTGACGAGCACCGGGTCTCCGTCACACTGCCGTCCCTGCCGCAAGACGTGAAGGCGGGCGACTCCATCTTCGTGAACGACGGCACAATCAGGCTCGAGGTGCAGAGCGCGGAGGGAACCGAGATACGCTGCACCATCGCCGCGGGCGGTGTACTCACGCAGATGAAGGGCATCAACGTGCCGGGCGTGAAGCTGAGCACTCAGGCCGTCACCGACCAGGACCTCCGGCATCTCGCGTTCGGACTCGAGCACGGCATCGACTTCGTGGCGCTCTCGTTCATCACGAATGCAGCCGACATCAGGAGAGCCAAGGAGTTCATCGCCGCGCGCGGCGCAGCCGTCCCCGTCATAGCGAAGATTGAGCGAAGAGAGGCTCTCAACAACATCGAGGAGCTCATTGCCGCCGCCGACGGCATCATGGTGGCGCGCGGTGACCTCGGCGTGGAGGTGCCTCTGCGGCGTGTGCCCATCGAGCAGAAGCGTATCGTCGCCATGTGCAACACCGCCGGCAAGCCGGTTATCGTGGCGACACAGATGCTCGAATCGATGGTCTATTCACCGCGTCCGACCCGCGCCGAGGCGAGCGACGTGGCGAACGCCATTCTCGACGGCGCCGACGCCATCATGCTGTCCGAGGAAACCGCCGCGGGCGGCTTCCCGGTTCAGGCGACCGGGACGATGGCCGGCATCGCCATCGAGGCCGCCGACGCCATCCCCTACGATGCCATCCTGCTGCGGAAGGAGTCGGACGTGCTGCCGCAACCCGACGACGCCATCAGCTACGCCGCCGTCAACATCGCCGACCAACTCAAGGCAAAGGCGATACTCGCTTTCACCACCTCCGGCGGCACCGCCATGCGCGTCTCCAAGTACCGCCCACGGTGCCCCGTGCTCGCTGTCACGCCGCGGGAGGACGTCCTGCGGAGGCTCGTGCTGGCGTGGGGGCTCACGCCTTGTCTCGTCACACAGTACAGCTCCCTCGAGGAGCTGTTGCAGCAGTCGGGCGAGATAGTGAAGCAGCTCGGCCTGGCCGCTGTCGGCGACCTCATCGTCGTGACGGCGGGCGTGCCGTTCGGCATCCCGGGCAACACCAGCATGCTCAAGGTGGAGCGCGTCGGCTGACTCCGGTGCGGGTGCTTCCAGGTGTTTTGCCCCACATGGCGTCCAGACTGTATGCTTGTACCGATGGCTGCCCCGCCCGGCGCTTGTGCGTCAATCCTGCTCCCGGAGGGACCGCCAGCCTGAGACCCTCGACCCGCGCACCGTTGAGGGCGACGGTGGCAACGACACGGAATGATTCGCGCTGACCTTCACGTCCACAGCCGGCACTCATCGAGGCCCCCCAACTGGCTTGCACGCCAGTTCAACATCCCCGAGTCATTCACCACGCCGCAGCACATCTACCGGACCGCGCTCTCCCGCGGCATGACGCACGTCACCATCACCGACCACAACACCATCGACGGCTGTCTCGAGATTGCCACCCTGCCAAACACGTTCATCTCGTGCGAGCTGACGGCCCGTTTCCCTGAGGACGACTGCCACGTCCACGTGCTCACCTATGAGCTGGACGAAGCGCGGTTCTCCGAGCTCAACGCTCTGCGGGACAACATCTACGAGCTGGCGGCGTACATCGACGCCAATCGCATTCCGGCGGCGGTAGCGCACCCGCTGTTCTCGGTCAACGACCGGCTTGCCCAGTGGCATTTCGAGCGTCTCCTCGTGCTCTTCGACCTCTTCGAACTCAACGGCTTCCGCAGCCCCGATTCCAACGTGCGCCTGCGCACGACGATCGAAGGCCTCACCCGGCAGCGTCTCGAGGACCTCGCCACGGAGCACGGCATCGCGAACCCGAAGACCGACCCTCTGCGCAAGCACCTCATTTCCGGCTCGGACGACCACTCCGGGCTCTTCGTCGCGAGGAGCCACACCTCCAATCCGGGCAACTCACCGGCCGACTTCTTCGGACGGCCGCAGCTCAACGAGCCACACGCCGGCGCCTCGGAGCCGGTTCACCTCGCCTACGCCATCTACTCGATCCTCTACCACCACCTCAACAAGAACACGCGGCTGGGGGCGCAGTTCGCCAAGGATGCCGGCCTCCGCAAGATCGTCACGCTGCTCACCATGCAGGAACCGGAGCGACGCTCCTGGTTCATCGCTCTGCTGCGGCGCCTGCTGCATCGCCGCCGCAACACGTCCCGCGACGCGGAATCGTTGCTTCGCCACACGCTCAGACGCCTGCCGAGGCTCTCCTCGGACCTGACCCCCGAGAACGCTCCGTACCTCTGGTTCAACACGGTGTCGACCGTGCTGGACCGGACCGTGAATGAGTTGCTCGAGTACACCGTCGACCGGTTGAAGACGGGCGACTTCTTCAATATCTTCCGCAGCATCGGCTCCATCTCTTCGCTCTACTTCCTGTCCGCGCCGTACTATGCCGCATACCGCTCGTTCCAGGACACGCGACAGTTCGGCGAGCGTCTCAACACTGTCGCGCTGCCGCCCGTCGCATTCCGGGCGGTACACCTGACGGATACGTCCGCCGGAGGCGCCGGCGCAGGGCAGGACCTGCGTGACCTCGTGGCACGCGCGCGAGGACTGGGCCTCGACCACACCGTCGTCACCTGCGCCAACGTCGAGGGCGGGCCGGCAGAGGCGGTCTTCCGCCCGGTCGACGTGTACGACGTGCCGGAGTGCCCGGATGTCAAGCTCGCCTGCCCTCCCGTGCTTGAGATAGTCGACTACTGCTTCAGGCAGAACTTCACCCACATCCACAGCGCCACGCCCGGTCCGGTCGGACTGGTGGGTCTGCTCGCCGCCCGGTTGCTCAACCGGCCCTTCTACGCCACCCACGACAGGACGCTGACACAGTACGCCAGGAGGGCCACCGGGGACCGTTCCCTCGAGGGCCTTCTGTGGACATACATGCGCTGGTTCTACAACCAGGCGGCGACGGTGTTCGTACCATCCGGTTCCTGCAGAGACGAGCTGCTCGACAACGGCATCCGCCCCGACAGGATAGTCCTGCTTGGCAACGGCGTGGACACCGAACGCTTCAGGCCGCGCGACTGGAGCGCGAGGCGCGATGTGTTCACGCTTCTGTACGTCGGCCGGGTCGCCCGCGAGAACGGCCTGGACGTGCTGGGAGAGGCGCTGCAGCAGTTGCGGCGCTCGGACGTACGGCTCGTGGTCGCCGGCGAGGGGCCCTACCGCGACGAACTGCGACGGCAGCTCACGGGACTGCGCGTGGAGTTTCCCGGGGCGCTCGAAGGCGACGACCTCGTCCGCGCCTACCGCGAGGCGGACCTGCTCATTATCCCCTCGGCCGTTGGCGCCTCCAGCCCGGCAGTGCTGGAAGCCCAGGCGTGCGCCGTGCCGGTAGTCATCCGCGACGGC
>CAZVCS010000020.1:6307-16244 GCA_964625765.1 uncultured Dehalococcoidales bacterium
GGACGCGAGCACACCAACATCATCCCGGGCGAGACCGGCATCGTCTTCGCCAGCGATGGTGCTCGCGCCCTTGCCCGGGACATCGAGTCCATCCTCGACCGCCCCAGCCTGATGCGGCTCGGCCTTCGCGCGCGCGAGCTTCTCGAGCGCAACAGCACCGAGCACGCCTTCTTCGAGCAGTGGCGGCTCTGCCAGCAGCCCTGACGGGGCCCCCGCTCCTCTGCCCTGCAACCTCCTTGCCTGCTCCACGACGCCAACTGTGCGGCGACGGCGGCTGGCCATTCTTAACGAATTCTTTACGTCGCCATAAGGCCGCCTTAAGGCGTGCCGCCTACACTGCTGCGTGAGATACGGAACTGAGAACGTGAAGTAAGGAGGTATGCAGGTTGAACAGGTGTCACGCAGGCAGGAAGACAGGGCTGGCCGTTGTGCTGGCTGCCGTTCTGCTGACGGCAGCAGCCGGCTGCGCGCCGGAGGCGCCTTCGGAAGACGGCGGCGCCATCTCGGGTTCGTTCAACGTCATCGGCTCCAACACGGTAACGCCACTGTCCACCATGTGGGCCGAGGCGTTCATGACCGCAAACCCGAAGGTGAACATCGCCATCTCCGGACCGGGTTCCGGCGCAGGCATCGCCGCCCTCATCGACGGCACCACCGATATTTGCCAGTCCTCCCGGAGCATCAAGTCCAGTGAGGTGGACCAGGCGAAGGCCAAGGGAGTCCAGCCCTATGAGATAGTCGTGGCCAGCGACGGTCTCGCCGTGGTCGTGAATCCCGCCAATCCGCTCACGGACATCACCATCGAGCAGCTTTCCGCCATCTACTCCGGCAAGGTCAGCAACTGGAAGGAACTGGGCGGCAACGACGCGCCGATAGTCGCGCTCGCACGGGATACCAACTCCGGCACGCACGTCTTCTTCAAAGAGCACGTCGTCCAGATGGATGGGCTCCCGACGAAGGACACTGCACTGGAGTACGGCTCGGATGTCTTGCTCCTCCCCTCTACCGAAGCAGGCGTGACCGAGGCCGCCAACAACGCCAACGCCATCTTCTACTCCGGACTCGGCTACGTGACCGGCCAGGTCAAGGTGCTGGCCGTCAAGAAGACCGGTTCGGAACCGGCTGTCAGCCCGAGCATCGCCACCGTCCTCGACGGGACGTATGCCATAGCCCGGCCCCTGCTGTACTACACCAACGGCGCACCGACCGGCGCGGTCAAGGCTTTCATCGACTACTGCCTCTCGGATGAAGGGCAGGCTATCGTGGTCGAGAGCGGCTATGTCCCGCTGAGATAGGGTGCGGTACAATTGCCCGGCATCCGTGCATCACAGATGACAGGGACTCCGACAAGACCAGACGGCAGTTCGTCACCCGCGTCCGGCGCCGCAGAGCCGAAAGGACAACGGCGCCGGACAAGGCGTTCCGAGCAGCTCATCGAAGGCCTCATCCGCGCGAGCGGCCTGATAGCCATCGTCGTCCTGCTCGGCGTGCTCGTTCTACTGCTGCGCACCGGGTTGCCCGCATTCTCCCATACCACACCATGGGAGTTCCTCTTCGGCACGAAATGGTACCCGGTCTCCGAGCCTCCGACGTTCGGCATCATGCCGTTCTTCGTCGCAACCCTCTGGGTGACGGCAGTCTCGACGGCCATCGCCGTGCCCCTGGGGATAGGCTGCGCCGCATACCTCGCCGAGGTGGCTCCGGCGGCCGTGAGGGAGACCGTCAAACCTATCATCGAGCTGCTGGCCGGTATCCCCTCCGTCGTGATGGGCTTCATCGGCCTCGCCCTGCTGTCGCCCTACGTGCAGTCCCTCTTTGGCCTGAACACCGGCCTGTGCGGACTGACCGCATCCATCATGCTGGCGTTGATGAGTCTGCCGGTCATCGTCAGCGTGTCGGAAGACGCGCTCAACGCCGTGCCCAACTCCTTTCGGGAGGCGTCGTACGCCCTCGGAGCGACCAGATGGGAGACCATCGTCCACGTCTGCATTCCCGGCGCACTCTCAGGCATCTCCGCCGCGGTCATGCTCGGCGTGGGCCGGGCCATCGGCGAGACGATGACCGTGCTGATGGTCGCCGGCGGCGCGCTCGCCGTCCCGGCGTCGCCGACAGATCCGATGATGCCGATGACCGCAGCCATCGCTTCCGGCATCGGCAACGCCGTCCGCGGCGGGTTGCAGTATCAGGCCCTCTTCGCCATCGGCATCGTCCTATTCGTCATGACGCTGTTCGTCAACCTCGTGGCAGACCGTGTGCTCGAGCGCCAGAAGCGCAGGTTCGCGCGGACCTGACACTCTCATGATGAGGCGACAGTATTCACAACGCGCCGCCTTCGGCCTGCTCATCGCAGCGACGGTGGTCGTGGTCGTTCCCGTCATTGCCATCATCGTGTACATGATCGTGAATGGCGCCTCCGCCCTCTCCTGGGAGTTCCTCAGTGCGCCACCGCGCATGGCGGGCAAGGCAGGTGGCATCCTGCCAGCCATCGTCGGCACCTTCTATCTCATGCTCGGCACCGTCATCTTCGCCCTGCCCGTGGGCGTGTTCGCCGGCATCTACCTGACGGAGTACGCGCGCGACAACTGGCTCACGCGTCTCATCAACCTGGCCATCCTCAATCTGGCCGGCGTGCCGAGCATCGTCTTCGGGCTGTTCGGCCTGGGCGTGTTCGTCATGGCCTTCCACTTCGGCATGTCGCTCCTCTCCGCCAGCCTGACGCTCGCGTGCCAGGCCCTGGCGATGACCATCACCACATCTCGCGAAGCCATACTCTCAGTGCCGCGCGAGTACCGGGAGGCCAGCCTGGCCGTGGGCGCAACAAGGTGGCAGACCATCAGGCACGTCGTGTTGCCCCAGGCTCTGCCGGGCATCGTCACCGGCGCCGTGCTGGCGATGAGTCGCGCCGCGGGAGAGACGGCTCCCATCCTGGTCGTCGGCGCCGCGTTCTTGACTCCCGGCCTGCCCACATCTCCCTTCGACCAGTTCATGGCGCTGCCCTACCACCTCTACACCGCGGCTGCCCACGTCCCGGGTATGCCGAGAAGCATTATGTGGGCGACGGCGCTCGTGCTCCTCGCCGTGGTGCTCACCTTCAACTTCACCGCATTCTTCATCCGGCTTCGCGTCCGCCGACGGAGGACAACTCGATGAACTCTCAGACGTTCAACGTAGACCCGCGTCAGCCGCACCTGAACCCGCCCCGGCTGCGCACCCGGCAGGCAAGCCTGTTCTACGGAAAGTTTCAGGCGCTGCGCGACATCAGCCTCGACGTCCCTGAGAAGGCCATCACCGCCATCATCGGCCCTTCCGGTTGTGGCAAGTCATCCTACCTCCGCCTCTTCAACCGAATGAACGACCTCATTCCCGACACACGCGTCACCGGACATGTCGAGCTCGATGGGAACAGCGTCTACGAGCCGGATGTGGACGTTGTCGCTTTGCGCAAACGGGTCGGCATGGTCTTCCAGCGTCCGAACCCGTTTCCCATGTCCATCTTCGAGAACGTCGCGTTCGGCCCGCGCCGCCACGGCATGAAGGACCGAAAGGAGCTGGCCGCCATCGTTGAGCGCAGCCTGCGTCAGGCCGCGCTCTGGGACGAGGTCAAGGACAAGCTGACCCAGTCCGGTCTGGCGCTTTCCGGCGGCCAGCAGCAGCGTCTCTGTATCGCTCGCGTGCTCGCGGTCGAGCCTGACGTCATCCTCATGGACGAGCCGTGCAGCGCACTCGACCCGGTGGCAACTCTCAGGATAGAGGACCTGATGCGCGCTCTCAGCGCGCAGTACACTATCATCATCGTGACACACAATATGCAGCAGGCGGCGCGGGCCTCCGACCTCACGGCGTTCTTCATGATGGAGTGCGACCGCGCGGGTGTGCTCATCGAGAGCGGCCCAACCTACGAGATCTTCACCAACCCGCGGGAGAAACGCACCGAGGACTACGTCACCGGCCGCTTCGGCTAGGCGAGGGAGGGAGCATGTCGATGGAGATTCGAGCCGGCTACCACAAGAGACTCCGCGAGATCCAGGACGACATCCTGGTCATGGGCAGCATGTCCGAGAAGGCCATCCTTCAGTCCGTGCAGGCGCTCAAGGACAGAAACCTCGTCGAAGCGAAGCGCATCATCGCGGACGATACGAAGATCAACCAGAAACGATTCGAGATAGAGGAGAAGTGCGTCCAGCTTATCGCCACGCAGCAGCCCATGGCTGGAGACCTCCGGATCATCGTCTGTGCCCTCTACATCATCACCGAACTCGAGCGCATCGGCGACTATGCGGAGGGCATCGCCAAGATAGTGCTCATGATCGGCGACGAGCCGCCGCTGAAACCACTCATCGATATCCCTCGCATGGCGGACAAGATGAGCCTGATGCTGCGGCGCAGCATGGCCGCGTTCATCAATCGGGACGTCGAGGCCGCGAAGAAGATCGCCGCCGAGGACGATGACGTGGACGCGCTCTACGACCAGGTCTTCCGTGAGTTGCTCACGTTCATGATGGAGGACCCTCGCACCATCACCCGCGCCACCCGCCTCATCTGGGTCGCACACAACCTTGAACGCGCTGCGGACCGGGTCACAAACGTGTGTGAGCGTGTCGTCTTCTCGGTCACCGGAAAGATGGAGGAGACGGGCGCTTCGAAGTACTGAGCCGGCCGGCGCGCGTTCAGGCCCGCTCTGACTCAACCGGCAGCGTGAACGTGAAGGTCGCACCCGCCCCGGGCTGGCTCTCGGCCCAGACCCTGCCGCCGTGCAGACGTACGATGTGGCGCACGATGGCGAGACCAAGCCCCGTGCCCTGGCCGCTGCGGGACCTGTCTGCCTTGTAGAAGCGCTCGAAGATCCGCTCAAGGTCCTCCGGCTGGATGCCCACGCCGGTGTCAGACACGGAGACAGCGACCTCCCCCGGGTCCAGCCGCGCCGCGACCCCGATGGCGCCCCCGGGCGGCGTGAACTTGATGGCGTTGTGCAGCAGGTTCACCAGCGCCTGCTCGAGCCGCCGGGCGTCTCCCTTCACCAGCGGCAGGTCTTCGGGCGCGGACACCGCAAGGCGTAACTCCGCCCGCTCCGCCTGCGCCTCGAGGCGCCCCACAGCCGTATGCACCAACTCCGCCACGCTGATGGCCTTTCTCTCAAGAGAGACCTGACCGGTCTCCAGAAGAGACAGCTCTCCCAATTCATCCACCATCTGCGCCAGCCGGTCCACCTCCACCTCGATGCGGGCGAGGTAGTCGCGCAGCAGCACCGCGTCTTCCGCTCCGCCGGAAGACAGCGTCTCCGACAGCAGCTTGAGCGAGGCAAGCGGCGTACGCAGCTCGTGCGAGATGTTTGCGACGAATTCACGGCGGACCTTCTCGAGCCGCCGCAGCTCGGAGAGGTCGTCCAGAATCACGACGCAACCACCGTCCCCACCCGCCGGCGCCGCGATGATGCTGAGGTAGCTCCTGCCAGGCACCGTCTCCACCACCGCACCGGCAGACCGGCCGTCGGCCAGGCAGCGCCGCACCACCTCATTCACCTCGTGGTCCTGCACCACCTCAATGAAGGGACGCCCCACCGCATCGCGGTCAGGACTCTGAAACCATCCCGGTTGCGTGCCACTCACACGCAGCACAACACCGTTCCGGTCAGTGACGATGACGCCTTTGCCGAGGCGCGAAAGCGCCGTCAGTGCCGCGTCGTGCTCTCGTGTGAGCCTGTCCAGCCTTGCCCTCAGGTCAGCCGCGTTGGCCCGCGCTGCTTCAACCAGAGGCAGCAACCCGCGGGGCACCTTCCTCGCCTCGGTCGCAGTGCCGGGCCCGGGACGGGCCGCGAGCAGCGCGGCCTCGCGCGCCTCCCGAGCCATGCGGCGACGCAGCAGCAGGAACGCGACAGCGCCTCCAAGGCATGCCGCGGCCAGCAAGAGCAGGAAGTCGTCTCCCATCGATATCTCGAGCATCGATGCGCTCCAGCGCCGGACTAGCCCTCGAGCTTGTAGCCCAACCCGCGCACGGTCAACAGCCGTACGGGATGCGCCGGATCAGCCTCGATCTTCTGCCTGAGCCAGCGCACGTGGACGTCCACGGTGCGCGAGTCCCCGGCATAGTCGTAGCCCCAGACTCGCTCCAGGAGCTGCTCGCGACTGAAGGCGCGCCGGCGATTCCTGGCGAGGAAGCCGAGCAACTCGAACTCCTTCGGGCTGAGCGACACGGGCTGCCCGTCGCGCAGCGCCACGTGCCGGTCCAGGTCGATGCTGAGGTCGCCGACCACGATGCAGCCGTGCTCCCCGCCTGCGGCCGGTTCTGCCGCCTCGCGTCCGAACTCCGACCGGCGCAGCATCGCCCTGACCCTCGCCAGAAGCTCGCGCAGGCTGAACGGCTTCGTCACGTAGTCGTCCGCGCCGACCTCCAGGCCGACCACCCGGTCGATCTCATCCGCCTTCGCCGTGAGCATGAGGATGGGAACGGTCGTCTCCTTGCGCAGAATGCGGCAGACCTCCAGACCATCCAGCTTCGGCAACATTATGTCGAGTACGACCAGGTCCGGCTTGACCTCCCGCGCAACGTCCAGCGCTTCCTGGCCGTCCCGCGCCGCGAACACACCGTAGCCCTCGCGGGTCAGGTTGTAGCGCAGTACGTCGAGCAGGTTCGCGTCATCCTCGACAAGCAGGACTCTCTTCCCTTCCATCCTGGTCTCCCGGCCCGTGCCCGAAAAGTATACCCCAGTGGCTGCGCCGCACGCGCAGGAGCCGACGCAGGTTGCCGCCGCAGGCCGATTCGGGTAGCATGATGCGAGCGCTGCATGAGGAGGGCAAGATGGACATCAGGAAGAAGAAGGGGCTCCTTGACTTCCGGCGGATGAAGGAAGAGAAAGAGAAGCTGACCTGGCTCACCGCCTACGACTATCCCACGGCACGCTTCGAGGAGCAGGCCGGCATCGACATGATACTCGTCGGGGACTCCATGGGGAATGTCGTGTACGGATACCCCTCGGGTACGCTCCCCGTCACCATGGACATGTGCATCGTGCACTGCCAGGCGGTGCGCCGCGGCGCACCGAACACGTTCGTGATGGGAGACATGCCGTTCGGTTCGTATCAGACGACGCCCGATGATGCCGTCCGCAACGCGGTGCGCTTTGTCAAGGAAGCCGAGGTAGACGCGGTGAAGCTTGAAGGCGGCAGGCGCGTGGTCCCGATGATTCGCGCCATCGTGGACGCGGGCATGGTCCTCTGCGGCCACATCGGCCTCACGCCCCAGAGCACAGGACAGTTCGGCGGCTACAAGGCGCAGGGCCGTACGGCCGAGAGCGCGATTGAGCTCATCAAGGACGCCCGCGCCGTGCGCGACGCCGGCGCAGCCATGCTTCTCCTCGAGGCGGTCACGCCCGAGGTCGGCGACTTCATCACGAAGGACCTCGACATCCCCGTCTACAGCATCGGCGCGGGACCGCTCTGCGATGGTCAACTCCTCATCGTGAGCGATGTCCTGGGCATCTGGGAAGCCTTCAAGCCGAAGTTCGTGAGACGCTACGCCGAAGTAGCCGACGTCTCCGTGAAGGCCCTCACCGAGTACGTCAACGACGTGCGCGCCGGGCGCTTCCCCGAGGACGTACACTGCTACAAGATGATCGAGGGAGAGGCCGCGCGACTGGAACAGCTCGCGAAGGACCTCAAGTAGCCCCTCCCCCGGAAGGAGCGGAACCATGGCGCACAAGGCTGAGCCCTGGAAGAGCGAACACTGGTTCGTCAGCCCGTGGAACTTCGTCGACGAGGTCACGGCCGGCTTCCACCCGCCTGCGAAGCTGCGCATCCACGACGTGACGCTGCGCGACGGTGAGCAGCAGGCGGGCATCGTCTTCACGAAAGACGAGAAGGTCCGCATCGCCGAGAAGCTCGCAGAGGCGGGCATTCAACGAATTGAGGCGGGCACACCGGCGGTCTCGCCGAATGACGAAGCGGCCATCAAGGAGATTGTCAGGCGAAAGCTGGGTCCGGAGATCTTCGTGCTCAGCCGCTGCATGATCGATGACGTGAAGAGGGCGGTCGACTGCGGCGTGGACGGCGTCACCATCGAGATACCTTCCTCCGAGCACCTGGTCGAACACTCCTACAAGTGGACCATGGAGAAGGCCACCGAACTCTCCATCAAAGCCACTCGCTACGCGCACGAGCAGGGTCTCTATGTCTCGTTCTTCCCCGTCGATGCGACACGCTCGAACATCGACTGGTTCCTGAAGCTCATCAAGCGCGTCGCCGCCGAGGGCCACATGGACGCCCTGGGCCTTGTCGACACCTTCGGCGTCCTGTCTCCGCACGGCGCCTCCTACTACACCCGAACGATACGCAAGCACATCAGCCAGCCGCTCGAGGTCCACTTCCACAACAACTTCGGCATGGCCGTGGCCAACACCGTCATGGCGGTGCTCGAGGGAGGCGAGGTCATCCACTCCACCATCACCGGCATCGGAGAGGGCGGCGGCAACTGCCCCATGATCGAAGCGGTGATGGCTTTGCGCATCCTCTACGGCATCGACGCAGGCATCAAGTATGAGATGCTGAACGAACTTTCCGAGCTGGTCACCTCGCTCGCGGGACGCCTGCCGAACCGGCCGTTCGTGGGCGAGGAGACGTACGACGTAGAATCGGGCATGGTCGTGAGCTGGCACCGCAACAGCCGCAGCACGTATCCGACCGAGACCGTCCCCATCTCCCCGGCGCTGGTCGGCCATCGCGACCCACGGTACGTGATGGGCAAGAAGAGCGGCATCGACTCGGTCGCCATCTGGTCTGAGAGGTTGAACATCGAGTTGAATGCCGACGAGGGCGCTGAGGTGCTTCGCCGCGTCAAGCTCTACTCACACGACGTCAAGAGACAACTGACCGAATCCGAGTTCAAGCGCATTGCCGCCGATGTCAAGGCGGGGAGGTAGAGGTAGCAGATGCTCAAGATAGACAGGGAGCTGCTCGGCCGCCCGCTGCGCGTGGACGAGCCCGTGGAGGAGCTGGGCATCAGCTCCTACGACCGGCTCCGCGATGCGGTCAAGGCAGGGGACACTGAGACGGCGCTGGACCTCATCGACTACGTGCAGTACGAAGGCAAAGGACTGCACGATCTCTATTGCGACTGGGTCTACGGGCTGTTGACCTGGATCTCAGATAACTGCGGCGAAGAACGCCTGCTCGAGGTGCTCAAGGTTACCAAGCAGACCATCTCCGCCGTCTTCCTCGACCAGCTCAAGAACCTCAAGACGAAGAAACAGCTGCTCCAGTGGTACACGGAGCAGATGCGCGCCCACCGCTCCGGACCGGGAGAGACTGGCAGGCTGACGGTGCGCGAGGAAGAGGACCGGTTCGTCCTCTCCTGCGACCCGTGCGGCGCCGGCGGCAGGATGCGCCGGGGCGGCGAGCTTGACGGCTCACCTGCTCGCACCAAGCCTCCCTTCAACCTCGGCACGACGAAGAAGGCGTATCCGTGGTCCTGGAACAAGAAGAACGTCTCATACTACTGCCTGCACTGCTCCGTCTGGCACGAACTGATGGCAATGCAGGCCACGGGCGTCCCCACGCGCCTGGTCGAGGAATACGACCCCAACGACCCCGGCAAACCGTGCACGCTCCTCTTCTACAAGGACCCCGCAAAGATACCGGAGATGTACTACCGGCGAATCGGCCTCACCAAACCCGGCGCCGCGGGCACGCCGGCCGCCAGAACGCCGAAGTAGCGCCGGCTGCACGGCGAGGGCGCAGCGACCGGCGGTTTCGACGCATTGAGGAGCATCGATGTCACGCAGTCTCATCACGGGCGGATTCGGCTTCATCGGCCGGTATCTGGGTCTGATGCTCGCCGAAGCAGGGCGTGAAGTCGTTCTCTTCGATGTGGTCTCCGACGACGCCTTCCTGCACAAGGCCGGGCAGCGCGTGACCGCCATACGCGGCTCGCTCTCGGGATGGGCCCA
>CAZVCS010000020.1:16254-25417 GCA_964625765.1 uncultured Dehalococcoidales bacterium
GGTCGCGGACGCCGTCGCCTCTTCCGGTGCCGACGAGGTCTTTCACTGCGGTGCAATCCTGCCTCCGGGCAGCGAGGCGTCCCCGCAGGCGGCGTTCGAAGTCAACGTCGTCGGCACGTACAACATCCTTGAGGCGTCGCGCCTGCTGGACGTCAAGCGGGTCATCTACGCCAGCACCATGACATCATTCGGCCCGGATACCCCACCCCTTGTACCCAATGACTTCGCACAGCATCCGCTGAGCATGTACGGCACAAGCAAGGTCTGCAACGAGCGTCTGGGCGAGTACTACCACCGGCGCTTCGGCCTCAACTTCCGCGCGGTGCGCTTCCCCGCCATCTTCGGACCGGGACGCGCGGCATCCGCCGGCTGGACGGCGTACACGTCGGTCGCCATCGAGGAGAGCGCCAGAGGTCACCCGTTCGCCATCCGCGCCGACAGAACGACGACCACCGATATCCTCTACGTCAAGGACGCCGCGCAGAGCATGCTCGACCTGGCGCTGGCTGAAGAGTCCAGGCTCACGCGGCGCTGCTACAACCTCCACGGCTACCTTGTCACTGCTCAGGAACTGGCCGATGCCATCAAGAGGGTCGTCCCAGAGGCGAGGCTGACGTTCGAGCCTGACCCCGTCGTCGTCGAAGGCATCAGGACGATGCCGCGCCAGCTCGATGACAGCATGGCCCGTTGCGACTGGGGCTGGCGGCCGCGGCACAGCCTTGACGAGGCCGTGATGGATTTCGTGAAGCTCGTTCGTACGTAGCGTGCCGGCGCCGGCTGTGCGTCAGGCACAAGGGAACAATGAAGACCAGCGGCAGACACAACGTCCGGCGCAGGAAAGGAGAGGCGATGATTATCAGGAGTATCAACGAGGTTCCCGCCATTCCCTACGGGACGGGAGCGCGAAAGCGCGTGATGATCGGACCCAAGGAGGGCGCACCCACGTTCGTGATGCGCGTCTTTGACGTTCCGCCCGGCGGGGCCAGCAACGACCACTCCCACGACTTCGAGCACGAGGTGCTCATCCTGCAGGGTGAGGCAACGTGCAAAGGCGACGGTCCGGACCAGCACGTGTCCGAGGGCGCTGCCTACTTCATCCCCCCAAACGAGCGTCACCAGATCGTGAACACCGGCAAGGGGAACCTGCGCTTCGTGTGCCTCGTACCGCTGAGAGGAGAGGACAGCGTCGAATCCGCCTGCTTCTACGATCCCGCCGCCAAGAAGTAGCCCCCGGCGCTTGGCGCGGCTAGTACCGGATGGAGGAGTCACAATGATACTGAAGAGACTCGAGAATGTCCTGAGCCAGCCGTACGGGAATGGCGCTCAGAAGAAGGTCGTCATCGGCGCCGCCGACGGCGCACCGACGTTTGTCATGCGCGTGTTCGACGTCATCCCCGGAGGAGCAAGCTCCGACCACTCCCACGACTTCGAGCACGAGGTGCTCATCCTGAAGGGACAGGCGACGCTGAAGAGCGACGGCCCAGACCGCCTCGTGACTGAGGGCACGGCCATATTCATCCCGGCGAATGAACGCCACCAACTGGTGAACAGCGGCAAGGACACGCTCCGATTCCTGTGCTGTGTCCCGCTCCGGGGCGAGGATTCGCCTGGAGTCTCAACCTCTGCCGGGTGCTGATGGCCCACGGCTTCGCCACGGAGTGACCCCGGCTCGTGCGGCGTCGCATTGTTCGAATCGCGCGAGCGGCTCATTCTGATTGACGAGGTCTTCGTGACGGGGGCGCACCCGGCCGCCGCCATGGTACCATGCCCCCGAGCAGAGAGACTCCCCTTCCGGTTTCCGTGGAGTCGACCGTTTGTGAGCCATGGTGGTCGAACGTCACTTCCTGGGTTGGGATCAGCCAGTCGTCCTGAAGGTCAGGGACTACCTCCTGGCGCGCTCACTCGGCGGCCCGGTTGACCTGCGCGGCACGCTGGTGCTCGTACCGACGCAGCAGGCGGGCAGGCGGCTCCGGCAAGCCGTGGCGGCGCACGCCGCCAAGCACGGCACCTCCTACGGCTATCTCCGGCCAAGGCTCCCTATCGACCTCGTACGCGAGCCAACCGCCGGCATGCAGACCGCCTCCGCTCTCGAGTGCGCAGCCCTCTGGGCGCGTCTCCTGCTGGATGCCGACCTGACGGGTTTTCCCGCGCTCTTCCCCGCTTCCGGGTCCAACGCCGGATTCGCATGGGCGCTTTCCACCGGCAAGCTCATTCAGAGTCTGCGGCACGAGTTGGGTGCCGCCGGCCTCACCGTCGGGGACCTGGCAGCCCGCTTTCTCGACCGCCTCGAAGAGCCCGAACGATGGCAACAACTCGCCTCTCTGGAGGCATCATACATCGACCTTGTACGCCGGTCCGGCCGTGCGGATCCATCGCTGTCACGCGTCGAGCAGTCGCGGCAACCGGAAGTTCCCGACGGCGTCGAGCGCATCGTTCTCGCCTGTGCTCCGGACCCCGACCCTGTGACTCTCACCGCTCTGGAGCGTCTGGCAGACAACGTGCCCGTGCACGTGCTCGTTCATGCGCCGGAGAACATGGCGGACTCCTTCGATCAATGGGGCCGGCCTCTCCGCGAGTGGTGGAGCGACTCGGTCTTCGACATGCCGGACGCGGTGGAGAACATCCGCCTGGCGGGTACGCCCGCCGAGCAAAGCCGCCTCGTCCTCTCTGTCCTGGCGGGCGAAGCATGGGGCCCCCACGACATCGGCATTGGGGTCCCTGACGACGACATCATCCCGTTCATCGCTGCGGAACTGCGCGCTGGGGGTATCGAGGCATACGACCCGGACGGGAAGCCTGTTTCCGACCATCCTCTCTGCTCCCTCGTCGAGCGTTACCGTGCGCTCATTGACGACGGCAGCTACGCGTCGGTGTCCGCCATCCTGCGCCAACCCGACCTGCTGGAATTCCTTCGCCACGCGCTCGGCCTCCAGGCGCATGTCGTGCTGACCGAACTGGACGAGTTCCAGAACCTGCACCTGCCAGCCCACCTCCACGCCATGCGACAGCACCTTGCCGGCAGCAGTGACTTCAGCGCCCTGTCGGCGGCTCTTGAAAGGCTGCACGCCGATACAGCGGACAGCCGGGCCGAACCAGCCGCCACCCTGCGCAGCTTCCTCAGGACCGTATACACCCACCGGCAACTCAAGCCGGAAGACCAGACGGATGCCGAGTTCGCGGCCGTGGCACAGCTCATCGCGGACACCCTCAACCACGTAGAGGAGAGCTGTGTCCCATCTCTGAATCTCAGCCCTTCCGACCTTCGAGCCCTCGTGGTTGACCACCTGCGTTCCCTCAAGTACGACGTCTCCCGACAGGGCATAGCCATGGACCTGGAGGGCTGGCTCGAGTTGCACTGGAACGATGCTCCGCTGCTCGTGGTCACCGGCATGAACGAGGGTAGAGTGCCGGAGAGCCTGTCATCGGACCCGTTCCTGCCGAACTCGCTGCGGCGGACGCTGGGACTCCGGAGCGACGAGGACCGGTACGCCCGCGACCTCTACCTGATGCGCGCGATGGTCGAATCCCGGCGCTCCCGCGGCCGCGCCTGCTTCATCTGCGGTAAGACCGGAGCGTCCGGCGACCCGCTCAAGCCGTCCCGGCTCCTGTTCGCATGCCCCGACCGTGACCTCCCTTCCCGGGCGCGCGCCCTCTTCGGCACGCCGGAGAGCCGCGCCCCAAACCATCCGGCGACGACGAGCTTCCTTCTTCGCCCTTCACCTCCGGCGGATATGCCGCCCGCGCGCCACGACGTAGAAGCCATGGCGGTGACCGCCTTCAGGGACTACCTCGCCTGCCCGTTCCGTTTCTACCTGAAACGCGTCCTGCGCATGGAGGCCGTGGACGACCTCAAGTCTGAAATGGACGCAGCCGATTTCGGCGGGCTCATCCACGACGTGATGCACCGGATGGGCCAGAACGAGAGCATGAGATCCTGCAGGGACGCGCGAGAGCTGGCACGCTTCCTTCACTCGGAGGCGGAAGCGTGGATGGCTCGAAGGTTCGGAACACCGCTGCCGCTCAATCTCCTGATGCAGCTTGACGCCGCACAGCAGCGCCTCAGCTCAGTCGCCCGCGCCCAGGCGGAAGAGGCCGAAAGTGGCTGGGACATCACCCTGGTCGAGCACGCTGTCGAACAGACCATCGAGGGCATACGGGTATTCGGCCGCATCGACAGGCTGGACCGGCACCGAGGCACCGGACAGATTCGCGTGCTCGACTACAAGACATCCGACGCGGCGTCGACACCGGAGAAGGAGCACCTCAAGAACCCTGCTGAGGACACCCCTGACTACGCCCGGGTTGTCGTCGGCAGCATTCCCAAACGTTGGCTCGACCTTCAGTTGCCGCTCTACGTGTTCATGCTGGCGGCGCAGGACGCCGCCTGGTCTCACGCGGTGCCGGGATACTTCAACATACCCGGGGCCTCGGACAGCACCGGCGTTGCACTCTGGGCGACGTTCAGCGGCGACATTGCTGCATCGGCCGGCGCCTGCGCTCGCGAAGTCGCCCGGGCGATCCGCGCGCGCAGGTTTTGGCCGCCCGCCCGGCGAGTTGCCTACGACGACTTCGAGACGCTCTTCCACGCCGACGCCGCCTCGTGCGTCGACATCGATTCGTTCTCGGCCTACCTGGAGGCCCGTCCGTGAGCCAACGGCTGCCCGGTCACGAGGCCATATCCGCATCGGCGGGTTCGGGCAAGACATTCCAACTGGCCCATCGCTACATCCGGCTGCTGGCTGCGGGTGTGGAGCCCGACCGCATCGCGGCGCTGACGTTCTCGCGCAAGGCGGCGGGAGAGATATTCGACTCCATCGTCGGCTACCTCTGCGACGCGGCGCAAGATGACCGCGCGGCGCACGTCATGAACGAACGCCTCCACGCATCCGGCCTCTCGACGGAGGACTACACCGCCATGCTCAGGCGTCTGCTGTCCCTGCTGCACCGCCTGCACATCGGGACCCTGGACAGCTTCACGGTCGGCATCATCCGCACGTTCCCGTTCGAGCTGGGCATCCCGCCTGCTGTCTCACTCATGGAAGCAGGCGGCGCAGAGGCCCTCCAGGTGCAGCAGCGGACGCTCGCGTCCCTCTACCGCAGCGAGAACGGCGTGCTGGAATCTCCCGGCGGGATGCTCGAGGAGTTCGTCCAGGCCACGTTCGGCAGGTCCGAGAAGAAGGTCGACGACCGCCTCGCCAGGCTGATATCGCAGTACCACACGTACTACCGTCTCCTGCCCGACCGGGTGGCGTGGGGCAAACCTGAGGCCATCTGGCCCGAAGGCAACCGTTGGCTCAACGGAGACACCGATATGGCGCGGGCGGCGGCAGTGCTGGAGCGGTCCCTCGTAGAGGCCGGCGTCAAGGACAAGGTGCTGCAGCGATTCCGGGACTTCGCGCAGGCGGCACGCGCCTTCACGCCGCGCTCGGCGTGGACCGACCCGCTCAAGTTCCTCTTTCCGAGGCTCCTCGCCGCATCGGCGGAACTGCGGGACGGCAGCGCCGAAGTGATGACGGACCGGGTGAAGACGCTGATTGATGGGGAGGCAGCCTCCGCCGCGCTGGCTCTCATTGCTCATGTCGTTCGCATCCATCTCACGACAGCCATCAACAGGACGCAGGGCGCGTATGCCGTCATCGACCGTTACAACCGTGCCTACGAGCGCATCATCCGCGCCACCGGTTCCCTCACCTTCGAGGACGCGCAGTTCCTGCTGTCCGGCGCGAACCGCAGCAGCAACGGCGCCCGGCTCAGCCGCGAGCGGGGCGAGGAGGGCCGCCTGTTCATCGACTACCGTCTCGACGCCGGCCTCGACCACTGGCTGCTCGACGAGTTTCAGGACACCAGCGACCTCCAGTGGGACATCCTGAGCAACCTCGCCGAGGAGACACTGCAGGACAGCTCCGGAGAGAGGAGCTTCTTCTTCGTCGGCGACGTCAAGCAGGCCATCTACGGCTGGCGCGGCGGGAACCCTTGACTGTTCGGCATGCTGCTCGACCGCTACAGCAACGTCATCGCCACGCGTGAGCTTGCCGAGTCACGGAGGTCCTGCCCGCCCGTCATCGAGATGGTGAATGCGGCCTTCGGCAACCTCACGCCGGACCGCCTCCCCGACCACGCCGTCTCTCGATGGCGCCGGTTCTGGCAGCCGCATCGCTCCGCGGAGGGCCCATCGCAACTCGCCGGCGTGGCCATGCTGCTTGAGCCGGCATGCGACGGCGGCGAGTACAAACCAACGAAGGAGGATCGCTACCGTCTGGTCGCCGGGCTGCTGAAGGAGATCGAGCCGCTCTCCCGCGGGTTGTCTACCGCCGTGCTCGTTCGCTCCAACGCCGACGGCAAGGCGGTGGTCGACTACCTCCGCTCAGTCTGTCCCGAGCTCAAGGTCGTGCACGAAGGCCGGGCCGCCATCGTCGACAATCCCGTCGTCTCCCTCATGCTGTCTCTGGTGAAGTTCGCGGCTCACCCTGGCGACCTCTACGCCTGGCGCCACCTGCAGATGAGCCCGCTCAGCCGGACGCTGGACGAGCGTCGCCTCTCGCGCGAGACCCTTTCACTTCGCCTGCTCGAGCACATCCAGTCGGAGGGCTTCAGGAGCCTGCTGGACGACTGGGGACGAGCACTCGACTCCGCGTGTCCGCTTGACGACTTCGGGCGGGAACGGCTCAGACACCTGCTCACGGCCGCAGGAGAGTTCGATGCAGCCGGCTCCCGCGACTGCAATGACTTCCTTGCGTTCATCGACAAGTACGAACTGCACGAGACAGCCGCGGACGACTCGGTCCGCGTCATGACGATACACCAGGCCAAGGGCCTCGGCTTCGATGTCGTGCTCCTGCCCGAGCTGGACGACAGGGACATGTCCGAGGCCAGGAGCGTTTCGACACTTGTCGGCTACGATGCGGGCGCCGAACCCGACTGGCTGCTCGCGACACCCGCTCACGGCGTCGCGGAGGCGGACGACATCCTTCGCGAGGCGCTGCAGGAGCAGCATGCCGCCGCGGCATTCGAGTCGCTCTGCCTGTTGTACGTGGCCATGACCCGTGCCAGACACGCGCTGTATGTGGTGAGCTCGTTTCCGGGGAAGACCGCCCGCACGTTCGACCAACAGGCTTTCCTGAAGCTGATGCTGACCGGAAACGACCGGCCTACCGATGGCACAACCGCCTCGGTCGACGGCGCTGCGGCAACCGTGCTCTACGTCGCGGGCGACGCAGGCTGGTACCGCACGATACCACACCGCCAGCCGCTCCTCGGGCCAGTCGAACCACCGGTGCCGGCGGCCCTGGCCGGCCGGCCATCCGCCCGCTCGCGGCTCGCTGCTGTCCGGCCGTCAGACCACGACCTGTTCGAGTCCCGTGCGTGGGCGCTCTTCACGACTGAGCGACGTGAGAGCATCGAGACGGGCACCGCCGTGCACGAGTTGCTTGCCCGGGTCACCTGGCTCGATGAGACCAACCTGGCGGCTGTTGCGGACGCTTGGCTTTCCGCAGCCGCGGACCGCGACGAGACGATCGCGGACAGAGCGCTGCAGCACTTCAGACGTGCGACGGCAATGCCCTCGTTGCGCAACGTGTTCACACCGCCGTCCGGCAACGTCGAGCTGCGGACCGAGTGGCGCTTCGACACGGTGGCGGCGGGCCGGTGGCTGACAGGCAGCTTCGACCGGGTGGTCGTGGAGCGAGACACCGCCGGCCGGGCGGTCGCCGCCGTCATCTACGATTTCAAGACGGACGACGTCGACATCCGCGGCGTCCCGGCTCGAACCCGTCTCTACGAGCAGCAGATGCTCCTCTACCGCGCCGCGCTGGAGCGCATCCTCGGGCTGCCCGCCGAGCGAATCTCACTCCGACTCGTCTTCACCGTGCCCGGCACCGTGGTCAACGTCGGGTAATCGCCAGCCGGCAACCAGCCCGGCGGCATTCTCCCCGTGCCGGCCTTCGCCCATCGTCTTTGTCACGAACACCGGAGACTGCTATACTGCGACGCTGCGCTCATCCATCCGGGGCCGTCGACGGAGTCCGAGCGCATCACTCGCGAGACTGCCCTCGGACACTCCGGCAGAGCACTCTCAGAGTCGGCATCCGCCATGCGCTCACGGTTGTTCTACGGCTGGGTCATCGTCGCCATCGCGTTCGTCATGATGGCGGTCGGCTACACCCAGCGAAGCACGTTCGCCGTCTTCTACCCGGTGCTCGTCGAGGAGTTCGGCTGGCAACGCGGCAACACGGCTCTCATCTTCTCATTCAGCATCATCGTATATGGCCTCGCGGCCCCGTTGGCGGGAAGGCTGGTCGACAGGCTGGGACCAAGGATCGTTTTCCCGTTCGGCGTCTGCCTGATGAGCAGCGGCATCGCTCTCTGCAGCATCGCCACGCAACAGTGGCACTTCTACCTGCTGTATGGCGTGGTTGCCGCAGTTGGGCTCAGCATGGTCGGCTCGACGCCGCTGAACGCCCTCATTGCGAACTGGTTTGTGCGCAAGCGCGCTCTCGCCTTCGGCCTCTACAGCACCGGATTCGGATTCAGCCTGCTTGGCTCTCCACTCGTACAGTCGCTCATCACACATCTCGGGTGGCAGCGTGCCTACTTGATGATGGGTCTCTTCACCACCGCCATCGTCGTCCCCCTGGTCGTCATCTTCATGCGTCGCTCACCAGCTGAGAAGGGAGTGCTGCCCGACGGAAGCGTGCCGGGCGCCATGCCGTCCGGCGCGACGGCTCCCCGGACGGTCGAAACCCTCTGGATGCGCACCGAGTGGACCGTGCGCCGTGCGGCGCGCACGCGACAGTTCTGGCTCATGTTCCTGGCAGACCTGTGTCTCATGGGCATCGCGCAGCAGACGGTCCTGGCCCACAGCGTCTACCTTCTGCGCGACAGCGGCTTTGGGGCCCAGGCGGCCGCCAACTCGTTCAGCTTCTACGGCGTCGGCATCACCCTCGGGTACCTCTGCGCCTACTGGTCGGACCGCATTGGCCGAGAGCGGGTGCTGATACCCGGCTGCCTTCTGGCTGCCGCGGCCACTTCCCTTCTGTTCCTCGTTGACGGGCCCTCCCGCTTCTGGCTCGCCTGCTCGTCGATGTTCTTCTGCGGCCTCGGCATGGGAGCCATGGTCACCACGTTCTTCGCCACCATCGCTGACCTGTTTCAGGGCCGTGACTAC
>CAZVCS010000021.1:0-24341 GCA_964625765.1 uncultured Dehalococcoidales bacterium
GGCTCCCACCTACGTCTTTGAGAAAGGCCTGCCAGTGCTTGGCATCTGCTACGGAATGCAGGCCATCGCGCACCAGCTTGGCGGCAAAGTCGCCCCGGGGGAGAAGCATGAGTACGGGCATGCCGTGCTACACCTCGAGGCTCAGGATTCCCCGCTCTTCGCCGGGCTGCCGCCGTCCTGCCCCGTGTGGATGAGCCACGGCGACACCGTCACCGAGTTGCCACAGGGATTCAAGGCTTTGGCGTACACGGAGAACTCGCCCTACGCGGTCATCGGCAACGGGCACGGCGTGTTCGGCCTTCAGTTCCACCCCGAGGTCACTCACACGCCACAGGGCCGCCAGATCCTCGAGAACTTCGCCTATCGCGTCTGCGGTTGCAGTGGCAACTGGACGCCCGCCCAGTTCATCACCGAGAGCGTCGAGCGCATCCGGGAGCAGGTGAAGGGCGGCAAAGTCGTGTGCGCCCTCTCGGGTGGCGTGGATTCCGCCGTAACCGCCACGCTGATTCATCGTGCGATCGGCGACGACCTTACCTGTTTCTTCATCAACAACGGTCTGCTGCGCCGCGAGGAACCCGAGCGCGTGCTCAACACGTTCCACAACAACCTCAAGATGCAGATCGTCTACGTCGATGCCAGCGACCGGTTCCTGAACCGGCTTCGCGGCGTTGTCGATCCCGAGCAGAAGCGCCGCATCGTTGGCGGCGAGTTCATCAACATCTTCGAAGAGGAGGCGGCGAAGCTCGGCACCGTCGACTTCCTGGCCCAGGGCACCGTCTATCCGGACGTCATCGAGAGCGCCACGTCCGCGGAGCACAAGGCGACCGCGCGCATCAAGAGCCATCACAACGTGGGAGGTCTTCCGGCCACGATGCGCTTGAATCTCGTCGAGCCGCTACGCTACCTCTTCAAGGACGAGGTCCGTGAGGTCGGCCTGGCTCTCGGCCTCCCCGAGGAGATGGTGTGGCGCCAGCCGTTTCCCGGCCCGGGCCTGTCCATTCGCGTCATCGGGGAGGTCACGCGCGAGCGGCTCGAGATCCTGCGCTCCGCTGACTGGATCGTGATGAACGAGATCAAGAAGGCGAAGCTCTACGGCCAGCTCTGGCAGAGCTTCGCGGTCCTGACCGACGTCCGCAGCGTCGGCGTCATGGGCGATTTCCGGACGTACGGTTATCTCATCGCGGTGCGTGCGGTCAACAGCACGGATGCGATGACTGCCGACTGGGCGCGGCTCCCCTATGACCTGCTCGACAGGATCGCCGACCGCATCGTGAACGAGGTTCCGCACGTGAACCGCGTGGTCTACGACATCACGAGCAAACCCCCCGCAACTATCGAGTGGGAGTAGGCCATCCGCCCGCAACGCGCCGCAGTGCCAATCCCCGGGAGACGTATTCCCTCCGGCATCGCGCGTCGACATCTTGCTGGAGCGGAGAGGAGCACCAGACGTTGAGGGTACTCATCATCGGCGGCGGAGGCCGCGAACACGCACTCGCCTGGAAGCTGTCGCTCAGCCCGATGGTGTCCGAGTTGTTCGTCGCGCCCGGAAACGCCGGCACAGCGGCCATCGCTCGAAACCTGCCCATCCCCGCCACCGACCTGCCCGGCATTGTGCGCGCTGCAAAGGAACTGCGCGTCGACCTCGTGGTAGTCGGTCCCGAGGTTCCGCTGGCCCTCGGCGTCGTCGACCTGCTTGAGGCGGCCGGGATTCCGGCGTTCGGCCCCCGCCGCAGCGCCGCCCGTCTCGAATCCAGCAAGGCGTTCGCCCACGAAGTCATGCGTTCGTGCGGCGTGCCGGCCGCGGATTCGCGCGTCTTCACCTCGTTCACGGAGGCGCGGGCGTACGTGGCCGGGCTCGAACCGCCCGTTGTCGTAAAGGCGGACGGTCTTGCGGCCGGCAAGGGAGCCATCGTTGCTCAGTCCACCGGAGAGGCGCAATCCGCCCTCGAGGACATGCTTGTACGGCGAGTCTTCGGGGAGGCGGGCGACCGCGTCGTCGTGGAGGAGTTCCTTGAAGGGCGCGAGGTCAGCCTGCTGGCTTTCACCGACGGGAACAACGTGGTCCCGATGGTGCCCGCGTGCGACTACAAGCGCGTCGGCGACAACGACGCAGGGCCGAACACCGGCGGGATGGGCTGCTACAGCCCTCCGGCGTTCTTCGGTGAGGACATGATCCAGCGGACCGTGGACGAGATCATCAAGCCAGTGGTCCGTACGATGGCGTCCAACGGGTCGGAGTACCGGGGCGTCCTCTACGCCGGCCTCATGGTCAACGGCGACCGCATCCGTGTGCTCGAATTCAACGCCAGATTCGGCGATCCGGAGACGCAGGTCATCCTCCCCAGACTGGAGAGTGACCTGGCCGAGATCCTCATGGCTTGCGTGAATGGGACTCTCGACAGGGTATCGGTCACATGGAAGACCGGACCCTGCGTCGGCGTGGTCATGGCCTCGGGAGGCTATCCGGGGAGCTACGCAAAAGGCCTGCCGGTCATCGGGCTTGACCGGATCGACCGGGACGTCCTGACGCTGCATGCCGGCACAGCCTCTGGCGCCGACGGCGGCGTGGTGACCGATGGAGGCCGCGTCCTGGCACTCGTAGCGACGGCCGACACGATGGCGGAGGCCCGGGAAAGGGTGTATAACAACGTCATCCGTGTCTCGTTCCCGAACATGATCTACCGGACCGACATCGCCCTGAGAGAGGTGGCCTAGATGAATCCGCGCGTGGGCATCGTCATCGGCAGCCAGAACGACCGCGAGCTCGTGGCGCCCGCCGTGCAGGTCCTTGATGAGTTCGAGGTGCCGTACGAGCTGAGCGTGCTCTCGGCTCACAGGACCCCCGAGCGAGTGCGCAGCTATGCGCTGTCCGCCGAGAGCAGAGGCGTCAGGGTACTCATCGCTGCGGCAGGGTACGCGGCCCACCTCCCGGGGACACTCGCCGCGTGGAGCCCGCTGCCGGTCATCGGCGTTCCCTTGCCGGCGAGCGACCTGAACGGGGTGGACTCCCTGCTCTCCGTCGCACAGATGCCTGGCGGAGTACCGGTAGCCTGTACCGGAATCGGCAAGAGTGGTGCGAAGAACGCGGCGCTGCTCGCCATTCAGATACTCGCCGTCGAAGACGAACGACTTCGCGCAGCCTATCGCGCCTATCGCGAGAAGCTCGCTGCGCAGTGAGGATCACATGATCGAACGCTATTCCCTCCCCGAGATGAAGCACATCTGGTCCGAGGACCACAAGTTCGCACTCTGGCTGAAGGTCGAGGTGGCCGTCTGCGAGGCGTGGTGCGAGCTGGGCCGCGTCCCGGCCGAGGATATGCAGAAGATCCGCGGGGCCACGTGCAACCTGGACCGCCTGGCCCAGATCCTGCAGGTGACCCATCACGATGTCACCGCGTTTCTCGGCGCCGTCGCGGAGAGCCTCGGCCCTGAGTCACGCTACATCCACCTCGGGCTGACCTCGTCCGATGTCATGGACACCGCGCTCGGCCTGCAGCTCAAGGATGCCGCCGCCATTCTGCGGGAAGACGTCCGGGCGCTCACCGAGGCTCTAAGGAGTCGCGCGCTCGAACACAAGCACACTATCATGATAGGCCGGACGCACGGCGTGCATGCGGAGCCGATGACCTTCGGACTGAAGCTGGCGCTCTGGGTCAAGGAAATGGAGCGCAACGCCCTTCGACTCGACCGAGCCACAGAGACGGTCTCCGTCGGCATGATTTCCGGCGCCGTCGGCACACATGCGACTGTGCCTCTTGAAGTGGAGGAGAGCGCCTGCCGCCGGCTCGGCCTCGGCGTCGCCGAGGTATCGAACCAGGTGATACAGCGCGACCGCCACGCCGAGTTCCTCACTACTCTCGCCATCATCGCCGGCTCCCTCGAGAAGTTCGCCACCGAGGTGCGCGCCCTCCAGAAGACCGAGGTCCAGGAGCTCGAGGAGCCGTTCGAGCAGGGCCAGACGGGGTCCTCCGCCATGCCTCACAAGCGCAATCCGGAGCTCTGTGAGCGCGTCAGCGGACTCGCCAGGCTCGTCCGGGGGAACGCCATAGCGGCCCTGGAGAACATGGCTCTGTGGCACGAACGCGACATCAGCCACTCGTCGGTCGAGCGCATCATCCTGCCGGACTCATGCCTGGTGCTTGACTACACGCTGAACATCTTCACCTCGATCGTCCGCGGCATGCGTGTGAACGTCGACCGCATGAAGGGAAACGTCGAGTTGACGCGGGGACTCATCTTCTCGCAGCGCGCCCTGCTGGCGCTCATCGACAAGGGCATGACACGCCAGGATGCATACGAGATAGTCCAAGGGCACGCGATGAGGGCCTGGCAGTCAGGTCAGTCCTTCCGCGCACTCCTGGAGGCCGACTCCCAGGTCGGCGGCAAACTCACGAAGGCGGATTTCGACCGGGTGTTCGACTACGGATGCTACTTGAGAGAGGTCGACCGCATCTTCGCCCGCGCCGGCATCGACCCAGCGTCGCGGAGCGACGAGGCACGCCGGAAGTGCTGAACGACTTCACGTCTGAAGGAGGACGGCTATGACCGCAGTGACCGAGACATCCCTGCCGCTGCCCCTGTTTCAGCGCGGGAAGGTCCGCGACGTGTATGACCTCGGTTCGGAGCTGCTGATAGTCTCGACGGACCGCATCTCGGCCTTCGATTTCGTCCTTCCCTCGGGCGTCCCCGAGAAGGGCCGGGTGCTCAACCAGATGTCCGCGTTCTGGTTCCGGAAGACGGCTCACTTCATGCCCAACCACATGGTCGAGTCGCTCGACGATAAAGAGTCGCTGCAGCGACTGAGCGCCCGGTTGCGGCTGGCCGACGCCCTACCCGACTATCTGATAGGCCGCTCGATGGTCGTGCGCAAGGCAGCCCGGATACCGGTGGAGTGCGTCATCCGCGGGTATCTGTCCGGCTCCGCCTGGGCAGAGTACAAAGCTCACGGCACGGTGAATGGCAGGCCGATGCCTTCGGGACTTAGAGAGAGCGAGCATCTGTCCAAACCCTTCTTCACCCCCACCACCAAGAGCGAGACGGAACACGACCGACCGCTGACGGATGCCGACGTGGATGCCCTCAAGCTGAAGCACACGATGCCGGCCCTGGACGAGGCAACCCGTTCGGTCTACCTGTTTGCCGCCGCGTATGCGCTCGAGCGCGGCATCATCATCGCCGACACCAAGTTCGAGTTCGGCCTTCTCGACGGCAAGCTCATCTTCATCGATGAGGCGCTGACGCCGGACTCGAGCCGCTTCTGGGAGGCGTCCAGCTACAAGGTCGGACAGGCGCAGCCCGGTTACGACAAACAGCCGGTGCGCGACTGGCTCGCGGGTTCGGGATGGAACGGGAAGGCGCCAGTGCCTCCGCTGCCCTCCGACGTTGTCGCCGCAACAACGGAGCGCTACCTCTCCATCTTCCGCCGCCTCACGGCATGAACGCACGCTAGTAGGAGCGGTACCACCCGTCGACGATGGCCGGGGCTTCGGCGCGTTTGTACCACGGAGTGGCATACGCGTCCGCGACCGCCATGGCGAGACGGAGCCGGTCAACAACCGTCGTCTGGAAGAACTCCTGTCGCTGCTCCCGCGACGCCATGGACGTGGCCTCCTGCCACAGAGCCCTGCCTCCGAGGAAGCCGGACGCTCCGGCGCGGCAGGCTATCTCCACCTGTCTGACGAACAGGCGGAAGTCGACGCCGCCACTGAGGATTATCCACGGCACCCTGCTCGCACCGTCCAGGCGCTTGCAGTACTCCAGCATCTTCGACTCATCTTTCTCTGTCTTCGAGTCGGTCGGAAACTCCGCCTTGAGGATGTCGATACCCAGGGGTGTCAGCTCCTCCGCAGTCCTGATGACGATCTCCGGCTTCACCTGTCCGTAGCGGCCGCTGGCCGCCTCATCGCCCACGGCATAGCCGACGGGCTCAACTACAAAGGCAAGCTCCTGCTCGTCGCAATGCGCCGCCAGCTCGGTAACGAGCGCCCTCTGTCGCGCCGCCACAGACACGTCGGGACGGTAGTACAGCAGGAGCTTGGCGCCATCCGCGCCCATCCGCCTCACTTTGCCGGCATTCCAGCCTTCAAGGGACCGGCTCAGCCGCGCTTCTCCGCCTCCTTCGTAGCCGGTCTCCTCGAGCGAGACAAGCAATCCCGCCTTGCCCGAGAAGACGTTAGCGGCAACCGCTTGCGCCGCCCCGTAGACGGGGTCAAGCAGAATGGCGCTGCAGTGCGGGGAGAGGGCCCGGCAGATATCGAACTTGAAATCCACCATGTCCTGATAGCCGGGTTCCCTTTTGAGGCCTTCCTTCAGCATCTTCTGAAGCGAACCACGGTGATCGAGCGCGCACATGGAGAGACAACCGCGCTCATTCGACATACGCTGCATCCCCCGGTATTTGCCGAGTTTCATCGCTCTCCTCCCTTCCGACAACTACTTGGCGAGCACCTTCAGGAGCTGCAGAAGCTCCTGGTCAAGGTCCTTCCGACCGGAGAACGTCTGCTCGAACGGGGTCTCGACCACCCGGCCGCAGACTTCGCCGACCATCACGCCACTGCGCCCCTCGGCCAGCGCCTGCACAGCCCTGGCGCCGAGTTTGCTTGCCAGCAACCTGTCTCGGGCCGTCGGCGGCCCGCCGCGCTGAATGTGCCCCAGTACGCAGACCCTGTAGTCCATCGCCAGGCCGTCGCACATCTTGTGTGCGATGTCGAACGCGTGGCCGGCATCATCTCCCTCCGCCACCACGACGATGCTGGCGCGCTTACCTCCCGCCAACTGCGCCCTGATGCTCGCGCCCAGCGCTTCCAGATCGGTCTTCACCTCGGGGACGAGCACCTCCTCGGCGCCTCCCGCTACTCCCACGTCGAGTGCGATGAAGCCGCGCGTGCGACCCATCACCTCGACGAAGAACAGCCGCTGGTGCGCCTCGGCCGTGTCCCGAATCCGGTCGATGGCCTCCATGGCCGTGTTGATCGCCGTGTCGAAGCCAATGGTCGCGTCGGTCCCGTAAAGGTCGTTGTCGATCGTACCCGGCGCTCCGACAACGCTGACCGCCGTCAGTTTCGACAACTCAAGCGCACCTCGGAACGTCCCATCGCCACCGATCGCCACCAGTCCCCCCAGTTCAGCCTTCTCAAGCTGCCTGGCCGCCTCACGCAGGCCCGCTGGAGTCTTCATGCGCTCGCAGCGCGCGGTGCCCAGAATCGTGCCGCCCCTGTGGATTATGTTGGCCACAGACCGCGGCCCGAGTTCGACGAAATCGCCATCCAGCAGCCCCGCGTAGCCGCGCCGAACGCCGACAACCTCAAGGCCGTACGCCGGACCGGACCGTGCTACGGCGCGTATCGCCGCGTTCATGCCGGGAGCATCGCCGCCACTCGTCAGTACAGCAATCTTCCTGATCATAAGCGTCACCTCCGCAACAGACTATCACAACACGCTGGCCGCGTGGGCTACGGCACGTGCCGGCATGGACCCTGTGGGAGGCCGTTTCGGGGACACGAGAAGACCGGCGGCAGTCAGTGCTCGAGTATGCCCTTGCTGCTGGGCACGCTGCCCTCACGCCTGGGATCGATGCGGCAGGCGCCGTCCAGCGCGCGCGCCAGGGCCTTGAACAGGCTCTCTGCCTTGTGGTGGTCGTTGAGCCCGGATTCAACACGCGCGTGGAGCGTCATCTTCGCCTCGGAAGCCAGCGACACGAGGAAGTGACGCACGAGGTCGCTCTCAAGGTCGCCGACATGCGGTGTCGCGAAGGGCGCCGAGACGACGGCTCCGCCTCTCCCACTCAGGTCGATGGAGACGAGGGACAGCGCTTCGTCCATCGGCACCACGGCATGCGCCATGCGCACGACGCCGGCCCTGTCGCCGAGAGCTTCGTTGAGCGCGCGCCCCAGGCAGATGGCAACGTCCTCCACGACATGGTGCTGGTCGTCGCCTGCGGCGGCGATCGTCAGGTCGAACAGGCCGTGGCGTGCAATCTGCGTCAGGAGGTGGTCGAACATGCGAATGCCGGTATCAATGCTGGCACGGCCGGCGCCGTCCACCGTGAGGTCCACGGCAACGCGCGTCTCGCTTGTTTCACGCGAAACCCGAGACGACCTAGGCTTCATTCCAGACCTCCTTCAACCCCGCGAGAAGCGCATCGGTGTCTTCCGGCAGGCCTACGCTGATACGCAGGCAATCTCGCAACCCCGGCGTTTCATAGAACCGCACGAGGATGCCCCGCCTGCGCAACCCATCCCTGACAGCCTTTGCGCTGATGGTCTTCCCTTCAGAGCCCGTCTCACGCACCCGGCAGAGCACGAAGTTCGCCTGCGATGGGAACACCTGAAGCCACGGGATGGCCGACAGGGCAGCGTTGAGCCTCTCCCGTTCGATGCGGAGCTTGCCCACATTCACCCTCAGGTAGTCGACATCCTGCAGAGACGCTATGGCGGCAGCCTCGCCGGCCACGTTGACGTTGTAGGGTTGCTTGATGGTCAGGAAGTGGCCCGCCAGCTTCTCGTGGCAGAGGCAGTAGCCGACGCGCAGACCGGCGAGGCCGGCCCACTTGCTGAACGTCCGTATGACGATGAGGTTCGGGTTTCGAGCAATGAGGCCCGCTACAGTCCCGGCGCTGAACTCGTAGTACGCTTCGTCAACTGCCACGATCAGCCCCAACTCCAGCAGCGCTCGCACGTCCGCCTCGGAGGCAACGCCTCCCGTCGGATTATTTGGCGAGGCGACGAACGCAACGCGGGACTTCGGAGTCGCGGCCGCGCGAGCGCCAGGGATGTCAAGAGAGAAGTCGCTCCGCCTCGGAACGTTCACGAGCGTGCCACCGCACACCGTCACGAGGAAGGGGTACATGCCAAAGGTCGGCGGGAAGTTCAGGACCTCCTGCCCCTCACGCACGAACAGCCGCAGCACGAGGTCGATGATCTCGTCGCTCCCGTTCGCCGCCACAATGTTCTCAGGAGAGAACCCCGTGTATGCCGCGAGTGCCTCGCGCAAGTTTCGCTGCAGCGGGTCAGGGTAGATGTGGTAGTAGGGGAAACGCGCCAGCACGTCGCGCGCCCGAGGCGAAGACATGTACGGGTTCTCGTTGCCATCGAGCTTGACGATGCGCTTACCGAGCTCTTTCTCGAGCACGTCGATGGGCTCGATTGGGTCGTAGCCGCGCATCGTGGCGAGGCCGGGCCGTATCAGGCTCTCAACACGGTCGATGTCCACACGTCACCTCGTCGCACTACGAGGGCGTGTTGCCGGCGCGCCTGAGTCGCGCTTCGATTGCCCTCGCATGAGCTTCGAGCCTCTCGGCTCTCGCAATCGCGAGTGCCGCGGGCCCGAGGTGCGTCATTGTAGCACCGCCGAGTTGCGCGACACTGGAGTACTTGACGAAATCGTGCACGCCCAGAACCGAGGAGAACCGGGCGCTGCCGCCTGTCGGCAGAACGTGACTTGGGCCATCGATGTAATCGCCCATGACCACAGGCGACTGCTCTCCGAGGCAGATACAGCCGGCATTTCTGATTCCGGCCAGGAGCGCCGCTGGTTCACCGACCAGAAGTTCCAGATGCTCCGGGGCAAACTGATTGCTGAGCGTCACGGCCTCAGACAGCGACTCAACGACCCCGAGTATGCCTCGCTCCACCGCCTCAGATGGAGCGGACATTCGAGGAAGCCGCGATAGCTGCTGCTCGACCTCCTGCTCGATGCGATCGGCCTGATGCGCTGAGTCCGTGAGCAGGACCACTGCCGCCTGAGGATCGTGCTCCGCCTGCGCCAGGATGTCGGCGGCGCAGTACTCCGGCGACGCGGCGCCGTCGGCGATGATGAGCACCTCGCTCGGACCGGCGAGACTATCGATGTCCACCGAGCCGAATACCATCTTCTTTGCCAGCGTTACAAATACGTTGCCCGGGCCGCATATCTTGTCCACCCGTGGAACCGTCTCCGTCCCGTAGGCGAGCGCCGCGATTGCCTGAGCGCCGCCGACGGCGAAGACCCGATCGACGCCCGCCATGGCGCAGGCAGCCAGTGTCAGCGCTGGCACTGTGCCATCGGTCGAGGGTGGTGTGGCGACGATGACCTCGTTCACCCCAGCGACCGTCGCCGGTATCGCCGACATCAGGACGGAGGATGGATACGAGAACCGCCCTCCGGGTACGTACAGACCCACCCTCTGGAGCGGCAGGACCAGGCGGCCGAGCTCCTCGCTCACCCAGGACACGCCCAGCGGCAGTGCAGTCGCCCGGTGGAACTGCCGGATGCGCGAGGCGGCCAGGCTCAACGCGCCGGCCAGCGACGAATCGAGCGAATCAACGGCGGCAGCCACAACCGTCTTCGGCACCTCGAGTGAAGAGAGTTGCACTCCCGTGATGAGCCTGGTGCAGTCGATGACAGCGGCGTCTCCGCGCAGCCGGACGTCGCTCACTATCCGCGCCACCACCTGCTCGGGCGTGAGCGCCTCCCCGAAGGTTGCCCTGATGCCTTCGAGCAGCGCGGGCTGCCCGCGTAACGTGTCGAGCGGGTCACCCCGCTGCAACAGCTCGGCCGCGGCGGCAAAGCCTTCAACCCGTCTCATTCACCGCTCCCGCCAGCATCGCACGCAACTCCTCTATCCTGGCCTTCTTCGAGGGCGAGCGCAGGCTCTCCGCATTCGCGATGAGGCACGCGCTCGAGCGCAGAATCACCTCGATTATCTTCAAACGGTTCTCGACAAGCGTCTTCCCGGTCTGCGTGTTGTCGACGAGGAGGTCCGCGTCGTCGGGAAGGAACGCCTCACTCGCACCCCAGGTAGGCACGACCTTGTACGCTCCGATATGGTTGTCGCGCAGATACCTGTCGGCGATGTTGGTGTACTCGGAGGCGACTCGCAACGGACGAAATCCGCCGCGCGCGACGAACCGGCTCAGTTCCTCCGTCGTGCTGACAGGCACATCTTCACTCAAAGCGGCGACTACTCGCACCTTGCCGAAGCCGAGGTCCAGCAACTCCACGACGGGACTGGAAGGGAATGCGCAGAGGTGCTCGCGCAGCCAGTCCTGGCCGGTGACCGCAAGATCGAAATGCCCGCTGGCTACCTGGAGCGGCATATCCTGAGGGCGGATGACCTTCACGGCGAGCCATCCGATAGCCGGCAGCAGGCGCCTCTCGGCGGTCTTGCCGGCGTAGCCGGGCACGTCGAGACCGGCACGCTCCAGCAGTTCCACCGCGGGCGTCTTCTGATGGCCGTCCGGCAGCGCAAGCCGTATATCGCGTGATTGCCACGCAGTGAGCAACTCACTCAGTGGCAGCCCGCCACTCTCCCCGGCCGGGATATCCTCGGGTTTCCGGGCAACTCCCAGTCTCCCGCTGAAGCATGCGAGCACGTCGCTCATATCCGTGGCGGAGACGGAGCCGGAGTTGGCCACCAGCATCGCGTCCACGTCGAACAACTTCTTCAACGGCCGCAGCCCCTGGGATACCAGGTCACGCTCATCGCTGGCCCAGAGGACCACAAGGTCGGCGCTCTCCGGCGGGTACGCGCCTGCGGCTCCCCAGACCGGAAAAACCCGAAACCGTCTCAGCCGAAGCTCGGCCGCCAGGAGCGTCGCGACGCCGGGATACTCGGAGACCAGATGCAGCGTCCGGTTCGACCGCTTCACGTCGTCGAGGCAGGTCAGGTCTGAGTACGTGCTCGTGGCCAGGTAGACCGCTCCCTCCCTCAGCGGAAGGGCGCCAATCTCGACGAGCGCTGCAGCCGGATACCTCGCCTTCATCTCCCTTACCCAGTCGCGACCGCAGATGCCCAGGTCGTAGTTGCCCACGGAGACGTGCACGGAGATGTCCTTCTCCTGCAGGATCTTCGCGGACAGGGATTCGAAGCGGGAGGAACGCAGGCGGTATTGCCGCGTCTTCGAGGTGTAGTCCTCGAACGAGACGCCCGCAGCTTCAAGCAACTCAGAGGTCGAGGAGAGGAACCTTCCCTTGGGAAGGGCGAAACGGATGCCGTCCGAACCGATGGCTTGCACGATTGACTACTAGGACACGAGGCGTTCGACCGCTTCCGCGATGGAACACGTGACCTGCTCCCTGGTCTCGGAGTCCGTCAACTCGACAGTCTCCGCAGTCTCGGATGAGACGCGCAGGACCCAGCGGAACCGCGCGGTGAACTCCGGACCGCGCTTGATGCCCACGCTGGCCACGCCACCCGCGGCCCGCACGGCGCGCGCCACCTCGAGGGTTCGCCGGACGGCGCCGGACGAAGAGTCGTCACACACGACGGCTGCCCGGGCTGTGTCGCCATCGCGCCCTCGCAGCAGCCCCATCATCTGGTCGACGTAGAGCGCGAAGCCACAGGCAGGAATGTTCGGGCCACCCATCAGTGGGATGAGGTCATCATATCTGCCACCACCCCCGACCTTCTCGCCACTACCCGACACAAGCTGGAAGCAGATGCCCGTGTAGTACTCGAAGCTGCGCACTGCGGTAATGTCAATCTCATAGCTGCATTCCAGCTCATCGAGCAGCGAAGTCACTTCGATGAACTGGTCAAGCGCCCTGCGGAACTCCGGACTCGCGTCCGCCGACAACGCTCTCACATTCTGCAGGTAGCCGGAAGAGACGCCTTTCAGCGACAGCAGCGGCGGCAAGTAGCGCTTCCGTTCAGCCACGCCCGCAACCGCCGCCTCGAGGCCGCCCCAATCGCCCTCCAGAACGCTCTCGACGAGACGCTCTTTGTCCTGAGAGCTCAGGTCCAGCTCATCGATGAGCGCCTTGAGCAGTCCCGCGTGGCACACCTGGAATCGCACATCCTCGAGGCCCAGCCGGGCGACGACGTCGGAAGCAAGCAGCACTATCTCAACGTCCGCAACGACGGGCGCACCGCCAATGAACTCCGCGCCGCACTGCCAGCGCTCTCTGTTCTTCCGCCCCGTCTCCTCGAACACGAAGCTGTTGGTCACGTAGAACAGACGCACCGGCGAGCGCGGCGCCAGGTTCTCAACGTAGAGTCTCGCCACCGGAATGGTGCTGTCCGGACGCAGCACGACGCGTTCGCCGCTCCATCCATCCCAGTCGAGAAACGAGTACACACGCCCTACCATCGCCGGGGTCAGTGTCCCGAGGGCGGTGAACAACTGGAGGTACTCAATGGTGGGAGGTTTCACCTCCTCGTATCCGTACGCGCTGCACGCGTCGATGAAGGCGCCCTCTACCCGGCGGAAGCGCATCATGTCGGCAGGCAGCATGTCACGCATGCCCCGGCACTTGCCGTGGAGAAGCTGCGACTCTGATTGCCTATCCATAGTGGAACGCGGTCATTCTACAGGAATGGCGCCGTCCGCTTCAATTCGACCCGGCCGGGCGGCCGCTGGCATTGCGTAGCTCCTTTGTTCCCGCAGGTTCCTTCCACTATACTGGTATCCGGAGGGAGGTCGGCGTGCGCACGATGCGGATTCTCCTCTGTCTGGCGCTCGGCGGTTGTGCTCTGGCTTCGATGGCCGGCAACGCGGCGGCGGACAGCGACGACCGTGTGGTCGTTCTGGACGTTGAGGGGACGATCGTTCCCGTGGTCGCGCAGTACATCGAGCGCGGCATCGAGCTCGCGGAGGAAACCGACGCCGAAGCATGCGTTATTCGCCTCAACACCCCCGGCGGCCTGCTCACGGCGACTGAGGACATCGTGTCATCCATCATGAACGCGGACGTCCCCGTCATCACCTACGTGAGCCCGAAGGGCGCCTGGGCGGCATCGGCGGGGACGTTCATCACTCTCGCCTCTCACGTCGCCGCCATGACGCCGGGTACAACCATCGGGGCCGCGCATCCGGTCTCGGGAACAGGAGAGGAGATACCCGAGGACCAGATGGAGAAGATCACGCGGTTCTCCGAACGATGGATGCGCACCATCGCTGAAGACCGGCACCGCAACATCGAGCAGGCGGCCCTCGCGGTCACGGAGAGCAAGTCCTTCACCGATGTCGAGGCGCTGGAGGCCGGCCTCATCGACATCCGCGCCTCCTCCCTTGAGGAACTGCTTCAGAATGTCGACGGGGGGCAGGTGGAGTTGGCCAGCGGTGAAACGGTCACCTTGAGCACTGCAGGCGCCGTGCAGGAGCCGGCCGACATGACGAGGTTCGAGCAGTTCCTCCATGTGCTGAGCGACCCCAACGTTGCCTATATCCTGTTCACGCTGGCGACGATAGGTCTTGTGACGGAGATATCGAGTCCGGGGCTCATCTTCCCGGGCGTGGTCGGCGGCATCTGCCTCATCCTCGCCTTCTACGCTCTGGGAGTGCTGGACGCGTACTGGGGCGGCGTGGCGCTGATGCTGCTCGCTGTTGGCCTCTTCGTAGCCGAGTACTTCACGACGTCTTTCGGCGCTCTCACGGCCGGAGGTGTGGCTGCGCTCGTGCTCGGCTCCATCGTGCTGTTCAGCAAGAGCCCGGGCATCCACGTGGACAGAGGCCTCATTGTCGTAGTCGCGGCGGGCGCAACCGCCTTCTCGGTCTTCATACTCGGCGCGATCATACGAGGCCAGCGCCGGCGCAAAGCCACCGGCGCCGAAGGCATGATCGGCACCACCGCCATCGCCAGAACACCTCTCACGCCGCGCGGCACCGTGCTGGCAGAGGGAGAGTTGTGGACGGCCATCGCCGAGGGCGGGCCGGTCGCCCCGGGCGATGAAGTCACGATACTGGCGGTCGAGAGGATGCAGTTGCGCGTTCGCAGACGGTCGCCCGCATGAGGAGTCCAGCATGTTAGTGAACACCGAACTCTACTCAGGTCCGCTCATCGTCCTGCTCGTGCTGGCCGCCTGCCTCCTCGCGGTCTCGATCATCGCCGTCGTCCGCAGTCAGCGGCGACGGCTATCAGCCGGAGCCGAGACGCTCGTGGGCCAGACAGGCATCGTTCGCACGCCGCTCACGCCGGAAGGCACCGTGCTTGTGGACGGTGAGCTGTGGCACGCGATTTCGTCCAGCCCTCACGTCGATGTCGGACGCAAGGTGCTGGTCACCGCAGTACAGGGCCTGACGCTAAGGGTAGGAGTAAAGGAGGACAAGGATGTTTGATCTGGGGTGGATACTGTACCTGTTCGTCGCACTCATCGTCCTGATGGTGCTCTCGTCAGCAATCAAGATTGTCCAGGAGTATGAGCGGGCCGGCATCTTCCGGCTGGGACGATTCGTGGGCCTCAGGGGCCCCGGCCTGGTGCTCATCATCCCCTTCATCGAGCGCGCCCGCAAGGTAGACCTGCGTACCGTCACCATGGACGTCCCGCAGCAGGAGTGCATCACGCTCGACAACGTGACGGTCAGGGTGGATGCGGTCGTGTACTTCCGGGTGGTCGAGCCGGCCGACGCCATCCTGAAGGTGCTCGACTACAGCAAGGCTACGTCACTGCTCGCCCAGACTACCCTGAGAAACGTGGTCGGCCAGTCGGAGCTTGATGAGCTGCTCGCTCATCGCGAGCGCTTGAATGACAAGCTCCAGACAGTGGTGGACGAAGGGACAAATCCCTGGGGCGTTAAGGTCAGTCTCGTCGAGGTCAAGGACGTCGTCCTGCCCGAGTCCATGCAGCGCTCCATGGCCGCCCAGGCAGAGGCCGAGCGCGACCGGCGCGCCAAGGTGGTCCACGCCGAGGGCGAGTTCCAGGCCGCCGCGAAGCTGGCCGAGGCCGCAAAGCTCATCAGTTCCGACCCCGCGGCGCTGCATCTGCGCTACCTGCAGGCCATGACCGCCATCGCCACAGAGAAGACGAACACGATACTGTTCCCACTTCCCATCGACCTGTTGAAGGCCTTCACGCAACGGGAAGAGAAGAAGTAGTCAAGACTCGGTACGCGCGAAAGGACAGGGGTGGACGGGTGCGCCCGTCCACCCCTGTTTCCCACTCCGGCGGAGCGCACTCGACCGTCAGGGCCGGACTATGCCGCGGATGCTCGCGAGGTCGCGGACGCCGTGTCTCTGCAGGAAGTCACGTATCCCATCGACGACGCCAGGCATGGCGCGAGCGTCAGTGAACGTCGCGGTCCCCACCTGTACCGCCGTCGCGCCCGCCATGATGAACTCGATGGCGTCTTCTCCTGTGGAGATGCCGCCGCAGCCGATGACCGGCACGTCGACCGCTCTCGCCACCGCAGCCACCATATGGAGGGCAACGGGTTTGATGGCAGGACCCGAGAGTCCCCCGGCTGGCCGCCCGAGGCGGAAGCAGCGGCGCTCGGTATCGATGGCCGTGCCGCGCAGCGTGTTGATGACCGTGACGGCATCAGCTCCCTCCGCGGAGACTGCCGACGCGATTGCCGCGATGTCGGTAACGTTCGGGCTCAATTTGACCAGCAGCGGGAGACGCGTGACAGCCCGTACGGCGCAGGTGAGTGCAGCGGCAGCTTGAGGGTTGACGCCGAACTCGATGCCGCCCTCGGAGACGTTCGGACAACTGATGTTCACTTCCAGCGCCGAGACGCCCGGCACTCCGTCCAGCGTGCGGGCAACCTGCACATACTCATCCACCGAGTGTCCCGCGACGTTGACGACCACCGGCACGGGCCAATTCGCCCACATCGGCGCCTTCTCGCGCACCACTGCCTCCACGCCGATGTTCTCGAGCCCGATCGAGTTCAGTACGCCGGAGGCGGTCTCCCACAGCCGCGGCTGGGGATTGCCATCCCACGGCACCAGAGTCACTCCCTTGGTGACTATCGCGCCCAAACCGGACACGTCAACCAGCTCGGCATACTCCGTGCCGTAGCCGAACGTCCCGGAGGCGGGCATGACCGGATTCCGCAGACGAAGCCCTCGAGGATTTCGGGGGGCGAGCTCCACCGAGAGGTCCAACATCGGTCCCACGGTCAACGATTATCGCAGCAGACCGGGCACGGCGCAACCACCCGCGGCAGGTGGGCCCGTGCTACAATCGCGCAGGATGGCACAGGTTACCTGCCTGTTTCGCCCCATGTCGGAGGCCGATATCCCCCAGGTTTACGCCATTGACCACGAGTCCTTCCCGGCCGAATCTCTCTTCCGTCCCTATTCCAGCTACGCCCGCGAGATGCACAACTCCATGGCGCACTATGTGGTCGCCTGCGTCCCGTCCCCGAGACGTTCGCGGACGCTGCGGGAGTCCTGGCTGACACGCGTGTTGCGGCACAATCCGCTGCAGCCCCCGGCCCCGGCGTCCGGCGAGGAACTGCTGGTCGGTTTCGCAGGCTTCTGGATAATGCTGGACGAGGCGCACATCATCGCCATCGCGGTCAGGGAGCCATACAGGGGACAGGGAATCGGCCAGGGACTGCTGCTCTCGGTCATCGACATGGCCGTCAAGCTGCAGTCACGCCTCATCACGCTCGAAGTGAGGGAGAGGAATATCGGCGCCCAGGCGATGTACCGGAAGCACGGCTTCGAGGTGGTAGGCAGGCGGCCGCACTACTACTCCGACAACCAGGAGGACGCGGTGCTGATGACGATAGAGGACCTGCGCTCTCCCGAGTTTCGCGAGCGCTTCAGGCAGCTTAAGGCCGACACGCTCAGGAACAACTGCCTCGCCCGCCCGATGGAGTTGCCCGACCTCGCCTGAAGGCGGGACCTAGCGGTACTGCGTCAGTATGTCGCCGAACGCCGCAATCACTTTCTCGAGCTGCTCCCGCGTAGCGGCATACGTCGAAAGCTCGAGGGTCTTCGTCTGGCCGGGCTTGATGCCCCAGATGCCGCGCTCTTCGAACGCCTTGTACAGGTAGTACCCGCGCTCGCGCACCCGCTGCGAGATCTCGTACAGCCTGGCGCATTCGAAACGCATCAGGTCGTGCCGGTGGGGCTTCTCGCCGAGCTGTACGAACCCGAGTCCTTCCATCGCGGACGAGAACCACTGTGCCTTCGCCACCTGCTCATCCCAGTGCTTGACGCGTTCTCGTACCTCGGGGAACGACGCCATGAGCGTCGCCAGGGTCACGCCCCGGATGGTGCACCCGAGACACTCAACTTCCTTGTTCTTGTGCTGCGCTGAAGGCCGCAGGACGACGTCGCGCCACTTCGCCTTCATGCCGAGCACACCCGAGGGGCCGGCGGAGGCCATGCTCTTGTGGCCGCTGCCGACCAGGAAGTCGGCCTTGAGGTCGCTCATCTTCACCGGCATCCGGCCGACGGCGTAGGCGCCGTTGACAAGATACGGCACGTTCAACTCGGTGGCGATGTCCCCGAGACGCGCTGCATCCGGCAGGTTGCCGAACCGGCCATCCGGATAGGTCACGATAACCAGTGCCGGACGACGTTCGCGCATCGGCTGCGCAAACGCCTCCACGTCGATGCGGTACTCGGGGGCGCCGGAGGCCGGAACCTCGACCATCTCCACGCCCGCGCGCTCCGCGGCAACCGCCGTGCTGTAGTGCCGGTTGCCATCGACGACGACTGTGTCGCCCGGCTTCGCCAGGGAGTGCAACACCATGAACACGCCGTCCCGGGCGCCGTACGTCAACGTCGCTGCGTCGGCGCCAAGGAACTCGGGCAGCAGCTCCTGCACGAACTGCTTCACCGGAGGGTTGACTATCTCGCTCAACCGGCCCTGGCAGAAGTCGCACACAGAGTAACCGTCGGCAAACTCCGCCACAGCTCGACGGGCTGCCTCGGTCAGTATGCTGCCCGTCTGCAGAGGCATGATGTTGATCATGCTCCTGTGCGGCCGCGTCAATGCACCCAGCTTCTCCGCACCGTCCTGCTCCGCCATGCTCGCTACTCCTGTGCGACGGGCGCGATCTCGATGGTGACGAACATCGCCCCGCCGACTCCGATCTTCTTCTGCTGGCGCTCGATGTGCTGCCTCACTGCTTCCGGCAGCTCGAGATTCAGGTCCGACAGGTGCCGTATCGTCTTCACCTGCAATTGCCGGGGCCCAGCGGCGTCCTCCGCCATCGCGGCGGCAGCCATAGCCACGCCGCGCATGTAGTTGATGCCCGTGTACGTGCCCGAAGGTTGGAGGTCGCTGTAGATGGTGCCCTCGCCGACACATATCTCGTTGAACCCCGCGGGTCCGACAAGTTTCTTGCCAGCCTCGCGCTCGACGAGCCTGATCTCAACCTTGTTGTCCCTGAACGCGACAAACTCACACGGCGCAATCTCGTCCTTGTGCTTCCGTGCGCTCCCTTCGATGGCCTTCGCAATCTTGAGGCCGCGCTCGGTCTTGGGGGCGGAGATGTAGGAGAGCGCCGAGGCAATCTCGGCATCGCCGAAGTCGACAACCGAGAACTGCGGATACATCAGCTTCCGGATGTCGTCGGCGCCCTGGAGAATCATCGCCATTCGCTCTATGCCGATGCCGGCGTTGAAGACCGGGTGCCGTATCTCGAAGTTGGCCAGGGCGACCGGCGAGTACATGCCGATGTCGGCCACCTCGACCCAGCGGTTGCGGTAATTCGCGAAGACCTCCTCCTCGAGGCCTGGGGTGTAGTACTTCGAGGTGGCGGCCTTCTGCTCGAACTTCGTTTCCTCGAAGCCGAACGCCTTCAGGATGCCCGACGTGAGTTCCCGACCCGCCTCCAGCGACATCTCGGGATCCATGATCGCTATCGACGCGGTATGGTGCACCCGAAGGTGGTGCGCATCCTCGCGCTGCTCATTGCGATAGCGCGGACCGACGGAGAACAGGGCAACGGGATACGTCGCCTTGTCCTGCAGCGCCGCCATAGTGTGGAACCATGTCGCCGTCATGTGGCTCCGCAGCGTCTTGTCGGTCGGGACAGGCTTAAGGTTGTAGAGCTCGGGGAAAACACGTTGAATAATCTCCGTCGCCTGGTTGTCCAGGATGCCGAGTCGCTTCATCAGCGCCTCGATGAGGTCGTCCGCCTCAATGTCTCCCCGCTTGTACGACCGGAGGATTGCGCCGAGCTCCTCCACGTCGACCGGCCGGCCGACGATGTTCTGCACCTGCTGGATGCGCTGCGCGCTGACGCCAATCTCGGGCCGGGGCAGTTGCGCCAGGTAGAAGGCCCGGTCGAGAATGACCAGCGCCTCCGGTCCGTACTGCTTGGTGACATCGGAGTCCGGCAGGATGGTGAGGTTCTCCGCCTCATCGAGGCCACGCGCCAGCAGCACCTCACGAAAACGCTGCATCAGGTCGCGGACAGGATGCGACCTTCCTTTCTCCGGCAGCTTCACCACCGTGTTCTTCGGCACAAGCGACGCCGTCGAAAGCCACGTCGCGGTGAAGTCGTCTTTCGCGCTCTTTCGAATGCCGGCAACGTCAAAGACAGCCATGCTCGTTCGCCCCCTGTGAGTGGCAGCATTGTACCAGATAGTCACGCAGCAGACTCAGGGCATCCTGCGTTGCGGCTTCCTTGTTGGTCTCCCGGTCGCCCGTATACACGACTCGCCTGACCGTGCAGCCCGAGGGGCTTGCCAGCGCGAGGAAGAAGAGGCCAACCGGTTTTCGCGCCGTGGCCCCTCCCGGTCCGGCGATGCCCGTGTCCGCCACGCACACATCGGCGCCCAGGACACGCCGTCCCCCTTCCGCCATCTCTCTGGCGACCTCTTCGCTGACGGCGCCGTGAGCGGCAAGCGTCGTATCTGAGACGCCAAGAAGGCGTCTCTTGGCCTCATTGCTGTACACCACGCATCCGCCCGCTACGTAGTCCGATGCGCCGGGAACCGCGGTGAGCCGGTCGGCTATCCGCCCGGCTGTCGCGGACTCGGCGGTCGCAATCCAGACCACGGAGCCGGTGGATGAACGAAGACCACCCTGTAGAGCGGCAATGGTCTGAGCAAGTTCCACGTGCAATCCTCCCTCCGTTCGCCACTCGGGAGTATTGTATCCCGCCACGGTGGTCGTGCGTGCGGATTCCGGGCGCCGCGCACTGCGGCAGTTCCCTTGACACGGCTGTGGCAGGTGAGAGGAGCCGAACCGGAGCGTACAATAGGTCTACGGGCTCGCGCGGGACGCGAGCATCGCCGCTAAGCGGGAGACCATTCAGGCGATGCGCTCGAGAGGACAAAAGAAAAGGAACCCCCTGGCAACGGCATATTTTCCCGGAGGGTCGCCCCTCGAGTATCGTCTGCGCTGGAGCGTTTCACTACCGTGTTCGGGATGGGAACGGGTGGGTCCGCTCCGCTCCAGTCACCAAGAGGTTCCTAATGCGGGGTAGTATACAACAGGGGTGAGCAGGAGTGCAAGCGTCCTCTGAAGAAAGCCCGGAGCCACAGCGCATCCATGTCGGCTGCAGCGGCTGGCAGTACCCCGCCTGGCGTGGACGCTTCTATCCAGTCGGTCTTCCGACGTCCCGCTGGCTGGACTTCTACTGCGGGCAGTTCAACACCGTCGAGCTCAACAGCACCTTCTACCGCATGCCCTCGGAATCGACCGCGGCTGAGTGGGCACGAGGGACTCCTCCCGAGTTCGTCTTCGCGGTCAAGGGGAGCCGGTATGTGACTCACGTACGCCGGCTGAATGATGTGGCCGGTCCGGTGAGCGACTTCGTCGCAAGGATTTCTCCGCTCGGAACGAAACTAGGGCCCGTCCTCTGGCAGCTACCTCCAGGCCTGGCACGGGACGACGAACGACTGAAACTGTTTCTCGACGTACTGCCAGGAAGCGCCCGGCACGCGGTGGAGTTCCGCCATCAGTCCTGGTGGCACGAGGATGTGTATGCCCTGCTGCGGGAGCACGCCATAGCACTCTGCCTCATCGACTGGCCCGGCTTCCGTTCACCCGTCGTGGCGACGACCGACTTCATCTACCTGCGGTTCCACGGCTCGGGGACGCTGTACGGCGGTCTGTACGGGGACGACTCACTCGCCTGGTGGGCCGAGGCGGCCACGACGATAGCCACAAATCCGAGGACGGTCTACGCCTACTTCAACAACGATGCCAACGCCTGTGCGGTCAGAAACGCGCTCACGTTCCGGGGGTTGACAGCACGTCCTTGACTCGTTCGGCAAGAGCCCGTGACAGACGTCCGCGCCGGGCGACCTCGTCGACGCCGGCGCTGCGCAACGCCTCCAGAGAGCCGAAAGACACGAGCAGCGAGCGCTTCCGCCGAGGCCCGATTCCGGGGATGCCGTCGAGCACGGATGCCACCGCCGAGGCATCGCGCAGATTCCTGTGGTAGGCAACCGCGAAGCGGTGCGCCTCGTCGCGCACGGCCTGCAGCAGCAACAGTCCAGGAGAGCCCTCCGGCAGCGCCGCGGGCGCCGCCTTCCTCTCATAGAACACAATCTCGTGTTCCTTTGCCAAGCTGGCTACCCTGACATCGGTTGCGCCAGCGGCATCACGCACTGCCAGAGCCACGCCGAGCTGTCCGCGTCCTCCATCCACCAGTATCAGGTCAGGAGAGCCGGCCCAGGTGCGAGCCGGGCGCGCGGCTCCCCGGGCAGCGCCATCCATGCGCGCGAAGCGCCGCTCAAGCACCTCACGCATCATCGAGTAGTCATCCTGACCGGAGACCGTTCGTATCTTGAATCGGCGGTAGTCGGATGGCCTCGGCACACCACGTTCAAACACGACCATGCTGCCAACAGCCTGCCGGCCGTGAATGGTCGAGATGTCGAACCCCTCGATGCGCGCCGGCAGTGACGGCAGCCCGAGGACCTCCTTGAGCTGTCGCAGACCGTCGTTCCGCAGCGTGGGCTCGCCGGTGGTGGCCGCTCCCCTCGCCGCTAGCTCACGGGCGACGTCGTCCGCCACCGTCTGCACGAGCCGCAACCGCACTCCCTGGCGCGGCACGATGATGCGCACGGGCGAGCCACGGGATTCCGACAGCCAGCCCTGGATCAGGCGCCCATCTGCGATGGCATGCTGAAGCAGAAGGAGAGGTGGTATGCTCGACGCAGCCCCGTAGTACTGCAGCATGAAGCTCCGCAGGACCTCGGAAGGCGAGGTGCCGCCCGCGCCTTCAACGAGGAAGTCCTCCCGGCCCAGAGCCCTGCCGTCGCGGACGGAGAAGAGCTCCACCAGCGCGCCGCCGGCGTTCTGAGCAAGGGCAAGGATATCCTGGTCGCCCCTGAGCGCCGTCACTCCCTCATGCCTCTTTGTGACCAGCTCGACGGCCTGCGCCCGGTCGCGCAGCAATGCCGCTCGTTCGAAATCGAGGTTCGCGGCCGCCTGCTTCATCTCGGCGGTGAGCGCATCCAGGACCTGACGGCGCTGTCCTTTCAGGAAGAGGATGATGCGGTCGATGGTCGTCCTGTACTCCTCCTGAGAGACGGCCCCCGCGCACGGGCCGGGGCAGAGGCCGATGTGGTAGTTCAGGCACGGTCGCGAACGATTCACATTCAACGGTCCGGTACAGACCCTGAAACGGAAGACCTTTCGCGTAAGTCTCAGGGTCTGGCGCATCGAGCGCGCGCTCGAGAAGGGACCGAAGTAGAGAGCGCCGTCGTTCAGCCGCCGGCGAGTCACCGTCACGGTCGGCCACGGGTCCGCCACATCGATCTTCAGGTACGGGAAACTCTTGTCGTCCTTCAGCCTGGCGTTGTACTGGGGCCGGTGCCGCCTGACGAGGTCAGCCTCAAGCACGAGCGCCTGCTGCTCGGTGCCGGTGAGGATGAACTCCAGGTCAACGACCGTCTCCACAAGCCTGAGTACTTTGGTACTGAGCCCCGTCTTCGAGCCGAAGTAGCTCCTGACCCGGTTGCGCAGGCTGGACGCTTTGCCCACGTAGATGATTTCGCCCGCGGCATCGCGGAACAGGTAGACACCGGGCGCCGCAGGCAGGAGTTCGAGCTTCCGACTGATGGAATCAGTGAGCACGTCTGAACGATTGTAGCAGCGGTTCTGCGCAGCAGCAAAAGCGGATGCCCTGTGTTACAATGGAAGCCCCATGAAGCAGGATATCGCTGCTTTTCTCGACCACCTCGTCAGAGTCAGGGGCTCTTCCCAGAACACGGTTGCCGCTTATCGGAACGACCTTAGCCAGCTCTCCGACTTTCTGGCGGCCGAGAAAGAAAAGGGCATCCTCTCGACGCAGGAGGACCTGTTGCTCGCCTACCTCGTCCACCTGAAAGGGAAGGGCTACTCGCCCGCAACATCCGCGCGGAAGGTTGCATCGGCCCGTTCATTCTTCAAGTTTCTCGTGGAGAGTGGCCGCCTCAAGGAGAACCCTGTCCGCAACCTGGCCAGTCCGCAGGTCAACAAGAAGGCGCCGAGGATTCTCACCCAGGCTGAGTACCTGAGACTGCTCGACGTGCCGAAGTCCATGGCCACTCCCGAGTCGCGCCGCGACGTGGTCATGCTCGAGCTGCTGTATGCCACCGGCCTCAGAGCCACCGAGATAGTCTCGCTGCAGCTCTGCGACCTCGACCTCGAGCACATGTCGCTCTGGTGCCGCCGCGGCACGGCCAAGCGCCTGTTGCATCTCACAGAGGAAGTGACGGGGCTGGTTCGGGACTACGTC
>CAZVCS010000022.1:0-16349 GCA_964625765.1 uncultured Dehalococcoidales bacterium
AGCACGTGGCTCTCCGCACGGCGCCAGTGCTGTTCGGCATCCACGACGAAGTTGCCCAGGAAAGAGAACCCTTCGTCAAGCAGGAGACTCCGAGACGAGTCCGCGACGCGGAAGACGGAGACGAACCAGCGAGGCAGGTCCGAAACGGGCTTGAACTCGCTCGGCCCAACTCTCACGAGCACGACGATGTCCAGTGCGGACAGGAGCTGCTGTATGTGGCTCGGCATGAGACTACCCTTGCGCTGCGTCCCCGTCGGGCAATCCGGAGATCATGTCGCGAGCGATGCGCAGGAAGGCCTCCTCAACGGAGCTCCCGTCCTTTGCGCTGGTCGTCATCACCCGCCATCCTTTCTGCTCAAGCCCGCGGATGTCGCTGGCGAGGACTGTCCACTGGTCCCTGAGGTCGCTCTTGTTGACGAGCAGCAGAAAGGGAACGTCTCCGAGCGTCTCGTGCGCCTTCCTTTGCACTTCGAGTGCCGTCTCAAGAGACGTGCGGCGCGTGCCGTCGACCACCAGCAGGTAGCCCGATGCGCCTCGAAGGTAGGAAAGCCGGACCTTCTCGAAGCCATCCTCGCCGGCGAGGTCCCAGAGCACGAGCGTCACGTCCCGGCCGTCCACGTGGGCGACATGCTTGTCAATCTTCACCCCGATGGTGGTGAGGTACTTCTCGGAGAATGCGCCGTACACGAATCTCTTGACGAGTGACGTCTTCCCGACCGCGTATCCGCCGAGCATGCACAGCTTCTTCGATAGCATTCGGTTCAATCCTCTCAGTGCCGTCTGCAAGCAAAGGATACCCCAAAGGCAGTGGCGTCCGCACGTACGTTCACGACGACGTGAGAGCGATGGCGGCGAAGACCGCAACCGCAACGATGGCCAGCACGGCGACGAAGAGCACGAGCCGGTCGGTCCGGGACGCGGGCGTCACCCGGACCGGGATGCTCTCGCGGGAAGGTTGCGCCGCCCGTCTCGACTTCCCCGTCTGGGCGACGATGAGGCACGGCTCGAGCAGCCCGTCAGCGCTCTGGAACGGCTCCGGGTCGCCCTGAAACGCGCTGAGCTGACGATCGAACTGCAGCTCTATGAGCTCAAGTTGCGTTCTGAGCAGCATGTTCAGCTCCGGTGGCGGATTGCCGCGCACAACGGCGGCGAGCACTGTGGATGGACCCTGTTCGATCCACACGCCCAACTCGCCGACACGGAAGCTCTCAAGGGTCCCCTCTCCACCACCAAACGAATCGTGCACGAAGTCCTGGATGGCCGTGAGCATGCCGGACACGAGGTCGGCATCCTGTGCGGCCACGCCCTCAGCAGAGAGTTGGCGCAGCACCAGTCCGCTCTCACGGTGCAGCAGGTAGAGATGCTCGACACGATACACGAGCGTGTGCAGCAGCACCACCTCGGCGAAGGAGCGGCCGGTCCGGAGCGCCTCCAGACGCCACCGGAGGCTCTTCCAGGAGAAGGTCATCTCGAGTGAGCTGTTGAAGGACTCCACCATCGTCCGCAAGGCCTCAGCTATCGCCTTGCGGATGGCCGGTCCCATCACCGGGAAGAGGATGTCCGCGAAGAACTGTGGATTCGAGCGCACAGACGTGCGTATGGAGCTTTCGACGATGGGACGAAGCACGAGGGCCAGCTTGTCGTCCGGCGCATCGCGCATCGACACCGCGCGGGCAAGAACCCGGCTCACCTGCCCGGCCAGGTTCTCCGGAGACGACGTCCGCCTGTCCAGCTCCTCAATCTTAACCTGTTCAGGTTTGAGGAGCAGCCGGCGCAGCTCCGCGAGGCGAGCGTCCTCCCCCGTGGTTGTGTCGTCGGGTGAGGCCCTGTCCTCAGTCATCCTTGCGGCTCTCCCCGGAGCCGGAGGCCGCCTCTCCCTGGAGTCGGACTGAGGCATCCGCCAGTATGCGCGCAAGGGTAAACCTGTCCACTTTCTCGGCGTCGAGACTGGCGAGCGACCGCTTCATCGCGGTCTGAAGCTCCTCGCGCATCTTGGTCAGGTCCTTCCGGAGCGCGGCCAGCTCCTTGAGCAGCTCCTCCCGGGACTCGGCATCGGCCCGTGCGCTTTCCTTGAGCCGTGCCGCAACGCTCTCGTCGACGGAGCTCATGCGCCGCTCCATCTCGCCCCGCAGGTCGGCGTCCACCTCCTGCACCCTCTCACCCAACCGGCCCACCCTCGTCGCCAGCTCATCGAGGCTGCTGCCCAGCAGTATCTCGCGGATGCGGTCTATCTTGTCGCCCTGTTCAGCACCGGATACGTTGGCGGGTCTCTTCCCTTCCGTGTCCGACATGGCTCCTCCCTTCCGACATCCCGCGACAGCTACTGAACGAAGTATAGGTCGCTCTCCTACAGGGCGCAACCGGATAGCCCGACAGCGTCATGCGGCAACATCGCAAGGAGCATCGTCCCGCAGGACCGCGCACGAGCCGGGGAAAGCGGCGCAGCCCGACGTTCCGGAGACAAGCGGATGAGAAGATGTTCGAGAGACTTCTAACGGGAAGATGCCGGCCCTGACCGGTCCGCTCGGACAACAACCAGGCACGGCTGCAGGAGTGCGTCGGCGCCGCTGAAGGACTCGAGGTCCCCCGAGAAGGCGGCCAGCTCGGGACCGAGCTGAAGCTCGATGCGCTCGAGCTGGCTCCTGAGGGCCACGCTGAACTCCGCCGGCGGGTGGCCGCGCACCACCGCCGCGAGCACCGCGCGCGGCCCCTGTTCTACCCACACGCCGAGCTCACCCACACGGAAGCTCTCCAGCGCTCCTTCCGCGCCGCCAAACGAGTCGTGCACGAAGTCCTGGATGGCCGTGAGCATGCCCGAGACGACGTCGGCATCCTGAGCATCGACGCCCTCCGCAGACAGGCGCCGCAGCGCCAACCCGCTCTTGCGGTGCAGCAGGAAGACTTGCTCGACACGGTAGACGAGCGAGTGCAGCAGCACGACCTCAGCGAAGGACTTGCCCGTACGAACGGCCTCCAACCGCCATCTCACGTAGCGCCACGAGAACAACATCTCGAGCGAGCGATTGAGCGATTCGACCATGGCTCGAAGCACTTCGGCAATGGCCCTGCGGATGGTCGGGCCGATGACCGGATAGAGGAGGTCGACGAAGAAGCCCGGGTCTGACTGCACGGTCTCCCTGAGCGCGCGCTCCACGGCCGGCCGGAGAGCGACCGAAAGCCTGTCGTCCGGGCCCGTGTGCGTCGCGATGGCATCCGCAAGCAGGTCGCAGAACTGCTCGCCTATCCTCTCCGCCGCCACCGACCGGGCATCGCGGTCACGCCGCTCGAACGCCCCGGAGGCGCCGAAGGCAGCAACCGGGTCCTCGACCGGAGACACGGCGCCGGGCGAAGGGGCGGAGACGCGGAACGCCGCCGGCCGGAAGGACGCGCCGCCCTGCGGGACAAAGGGCGTCAGCTCCGGACGGAGTCCGGCGGATACGGCGCGCGAGGAAGGCTCCGCACTCGACGCCATCTGCGTCCGTCGACCCCAAGGAAACCAGCGGCCTGCTGTCATAGCATCACCCGGCGTCACACGAATCCGGCAGGCAAGTATAGGCACTGGCCGTTGTTGGCGCAATGAGTGCTGCGCGTCACCCGGCAGCGTCGCGCCGGGACACAGATGAGAGGCGGAGGAGACCGACTGAGGAGACGCCGGCGAAGCGCCAGGTCTCAGAGACCAATTCGCCGTCGCGGAGGGTGGTACTGCCCTTGCGACGGCGACGGCGAGCGAGAGGAGGTGAGAGGGTTATGGCCTGCAAATATTGTATCCTCACCTGCCTGACCATGTCAAAACGCCAGTAACCGGCCCTTTTACGTAGGTAAACATGCCTCCGGGTGAAGCGGCGTCTGAACGTGGGGCTGACTGTCTGGGCAATCGGCGATGCTACAATGTCAGGACGTTCGCCTCCGGCAGAGAGTCGCCACCGGGTGCATGCCGGGGAGTTGCCGCGGGATACGCCGTACAAGCGGCGTCCGCTTGGAAGGAGACCCAAGACGAACAGGAATCACTTGCTCCGGCTCCCGGCATTTCTAGGCTGCGTCATGCTGCTCTATGCGGTGGCATCCGGCCTGAGCTGGCAGGGCCCCGCAGCAGAGTCCACCGGAATGAGCCAGCACGGCATCGCGGGCATTCTGGGCACGGTGCTCTGCGTCGTCGGCATCGTCCTCCTTGCACGGCGTCGCACTCCGTGATGCGGAGGCGGCATTGCCGCGTCATCGAGAGACAGCAACGTGCAGACACGTGAGCAGCATGGCAGCCGAGCCGAACGCGCCCGCGAGCGAGGCACGGTCGGCGGGTCGCGCCGGCCCTTCTACGGCTGGTTCATCCTCGCGATAGGCTTTATCACGGTGGTGGGCGGATACGTCTGCCGCAACACGTTCTCCGTCTTCTACCCCGCCATCGTCGATGAGTTCGGCTGGGGGCGCGGCAATACCGCGCTCATCTTTTCCATCAACGTGCTCACCTACGGCCTGTTCGCTCCCTTCGCCGGTGGGCTGGTTGACCGCTTCCGTCCCCGCTACGTCCTTGCCGCCGGCGCCGTCATCATGGGTCTCGGGGTAGCGCTCTGCAGCCTCGCAACGGAGAAATGGCAGTTCTACCTCCTCTACGGTGTCATGGCTTCCATCGGCCTCAGCGTTGCCGGCTGGACGCCGGTCGTGGCCCTCGTGGGCAACTGGTTCATGCGGCGCAGAGCGCTCTCGATGGGTATCCTCGGGGCCGGCTTTGGCACGAGCCTCATCTCCGCCTTCGCCGCACAGTACCTCATCTCGAGCTTCGGCTGGCGCACCGCCTACATCTTCGTCGGCGCATTCGCCGCTGCGACCATCGCGCCTCTCGCGCTGCTATACGTACGCCGGCATCCGTCGGAGAAGGGGCTGTACCCGGACGGCATCTCCGCCGAGGAAAGCCAGCGCCTCGCCGCGGCCCGCGAGGGCGATGCGGGCCTCACGCCGTGGAACCGGACCGAGTGGACCCTGGGGCGCGCGGCCCGCACGCACCAGTTCTGGCTGCTCTTCCTGACGGCGTTCATCGTGATGGGCATCGTCGAGCAGATAGCCATCGCCCACCAGGTGTACTTCTATCGCGATGCGGGCTACGATGCGCTCACTGCTGCAGGTTTCTACAGCATCTTCGGCGTGTGCTTCGTCCTTGGCAACCTTTCCGGTTCCATCTCGGACCGCATCGGACGGGAGCGGTTCATCATCCCTGCGTGTCTCATCTGCGCCGCGGCGGTGTCACTGCTGTTGTTCATGCGCGACACGTCGCAGCCATGGCTGCCGCCGCTGTTCGCAAGCATCTTCGGCTTGAGCCTCGGCTCCATCCCCTGCGTCTACTATGCCTCCGTCGGAGACCTCTTCCACGGCAAGCACTACGGCCGCATCGTCGGCATGATGGTGCTCGGTTTCGCCCTTGGTGGCACATTGAGCCCGTGGCTTGCCGGCCACCTCTATGACACGTCCGGGTCCTACACCGCAACCTTCGTCCTGCTTGTCGCATCGATGCTCGCCACTGCGGTGCTCATGTGGCTCGTTGCCCCGAGGAAGCTGAGCCCCGTGGGGCACAGCCGGTGACGGGACGACCGCAGTGTGCTTTACTAGACAGGCTCGCTTTCGACCTGAGCCTCGCGGAGCGGCCCGCGGAGGCCACGGCCGGATGCGCGTTGAGCAAAGCATCGTGGCGAAGCGCAAGTTCTTCTACGGCTGGGTCATCCTGGCCATCGGCTTTCTCACTATCGTGGGCGGCTATGTCTGCCGGACGACGTTCTCCGTCTTCTACCCCGCCATCGTCGATGAGTTCGGTTGGACGCGCGGCAACACCGCGCTCATCTTCTCCATCAACGTGGCCGTCTACGGACTGGTCGCGCCCTTCGCCGGCGCGCTGGCCGACCGATTCCGCCCGCGCTTCGTGCTCGCCTCCGGCGCCGTGCTCATGGGCATCGGCATGGTCTCGTGCAGCCTCGCCACAGCCCGCTGGCAGTTCTACCTGCTCTACGGCGTGGTCGCGGCTGTGGGCTTGAGCGTGGCGGGTTGGGCGCCGGTGTCCACGCTGCTGACCAACTGGTTTGCGCGCCGCCGCGCGCTCGCCTTCGGCGTCCTCGGAGCCGGGTTCGGCGTCAGCCTCATCGCTTCCTACGCCGCCCAGTACGTCATCTCGTCCTTCGGCTGGCGCACCGCCTACGTGGCTATCGGGCTCTGCATCGCCGCCATCATTGCCCCGCTGTGCATCCTCCTTGTGCGCCGCAGCCCCGCAGACAAGGGCCTGTTTCCGGACGGCGTGACTGCCGAGGAGGCGGCGGCGGACCGGGCGCCGGCCATCGCCAGTGAAAAGACCGGAGCGTGGCGCAGCAGGACCTGGACGCTGAAGGCCGCCATGCGGACGCGCCAGTTCTGGCTGCTGTTCCTGATGTGGCTCGTCTCGATGGGGCTCGTCGAGCAACTCGCCATCTCGCACCAGGTGTACTTCTACCTGGACGCCGGCTACCAGCCGATGACAGCCGCCAGATACTACAGCATCTTCGGCATCTGCTTCGCTTTCGGCAACGTGGCCGGCGCGCTCTCCGACCGGATGGGGCGCGAGCGGTTCTTCATCCCTGCCTGCCTCGCCGCCGCGGGTTTCGCCGCCCTCTACTTCTTCATGCGCGATGCATCGACGCCGTGGCTGCCGGCCGTCATCGCGGTCGGCTTCGGCTCGACCTTCGGCTCGCTCTGCTGTGTCTCCAACGCCACGCTGGCCGACCTCTTCTCGGGACCCGACTACGGCAAGATAGCCGGCAGCATGATTCTTGGCTTCGCCACGGGGGGAACCATCAGCCCCTGGCTGGCGGGTCATCTGCACGACGTCACCGGGAACTACACCGCCACCTTCGCCATCCTCGTCGGAGGGCTGCTTGTGACGGCCCTGCTCATGGGACTCGTCGCGCCGCGGAAGCTCCATCCAATCGCTCGGACGAAGTGACCGGTCGTGGAAACGCGCGCTATACTATGGGCCTGATTCGAGAGAGAACCCGCTGACGCTCCACACCACCGCACCGGGTACATCGAGACGCCCCATGACACCATCCCGCAAGTTCTTCTACGGCCACGTCATCCTCGCAATCTGCTTCTTCACCATCGTGGCCGGCTACATCTGCCGCAATACGTTCTCCGTCTTCTATCCCGCCATCGTCGACGAGTTCGGCTGGACGCGCGGCAACACGGCGCTCATCTACTCCATCAACGTGCTCGTCTACGGTCTGGTCGCGCCCTTCGCCGGCGGACTGGCGGACCGCTTCCGCCCCCGCTATGTGCTGGCCACCGGCGCCGTGCTCACCGGCATCGGCATGACGCTGTGCAGCCTGGCGTCGGAGAGATGGCAGTTCTACCTGCTCTACGGCGTACTGGCCGCAGTCGGTCTCAGCATAGCGGGCTGGGTGCCGGTCGCTACACTGCTGACGAACTGGTTTGTACGGCGCCGGGCGCTCGTGTTCGGCGTGCTCGGCGCCGGCTTCGGCCTCAGCCTCATCTCCGCCTACATGACGCAGTACGTGATCCTGTCTCTCGGCTGGCGCAACGCCTATCTCATCATCGGGCTGCTTGTGGCCATCGTCATTCCGCCGACCTGCATCCACTTCATACGGCGCACTCCGGCGGACAAGGGACTCTTTCCGGACGGCATGTCGGCCGCCGAGGCAGAAGTGCGACCAACCCATCCGGCCGACGGCCGGCCCGGTTCGAAGCTGCGCACTAAGGATTGGACGCTGCGCGAAGCGCTGCGCGCCCGTCAGTTCTGGCTGCTCTTCCTCATATGGGTGTGCACAATGGGTCTGGTAGAGCAGACTGTCATCTCTCAGCAGGTCTACTTCTACCGCGACGCCGGCTACTCGCCGATGACCGCCGCCGTCTTCTATGGCACTTTCGGCATCTGCCTCGCCGCCGGCAATCTCCTTGGCTCATTCTCAGACCGCATCGGCCGAGACCGCCTTGCCCTGCCGGCCTTCGTGCTGTGCCTCGGGTTCGCCTCCCTGCTCTTCCTGCTCAAGGACACATCGAACCCGTGGCTGCCGCCGGTGTTCGCCGTCGGATTCGGCATCACCTTCGGCTCGCTCACGTGCGTGCTCAACGCAACGGTGGCCGACATCTTCCACGGCGCACACTACGGCAGCATCGCCGGAGTAATCACACTCGGATTCGCCATCGGAGGCTGCGTCAGCCCGTGGCTGGCGGGCTACCTGTACGACGTCACCGGCGACCACACGGCGAGCTACGTCGTCGTCATCGCGGCGCTCATCGCCTCCATCATCATGTACCTCATCGTCGCACCGCGGAAGATGCGGCATCTCCACCTGCGCCACCATCACGCTCCAGCCTGAGCGCATGCGGCGACGTTGCCCCGAACTCCGCAACCGTCTACAGTATTGAGTACCGGCGACGGCTGGTCGCGGCAAGACGCGACAGGAGGGAGAGGCAATGAGAAGCCACGCAACGACGAAAGGCCTTGAGCGAGCCACTCACCGCGCCCTCTACTACTCCATGGGCGTCCTGCCCGAAGAGCTCGAGAAGCCCCTCATAGCGGTCGTCAATCCGCAGAACGAGACGATGCCCGGGCACGTTCACCTGGACATCATCGCGAAGGCCGTGAAGGAGGGCATCCTCGCCGCCGGCGGCACGCCAATCGAGTTCGGCACCATCGGGTTGTGCGACGGGATAGCGCAGGGCAACTACGGCATGCACTACCCGCTGGCCAGCCGCGAGCTCATCTGCGACTCCATCGAGTGCATGGTGAACGGACACTCCTACGACGCCATGGTGCTCGTGACCGAGTGTGACAAGATAACGCCGGGGATGCTCATGGCGTCGGCGCGGCTCAACATCCCTGCCATCGTCATCAGCGGCGGGCCGATGGCCACCGGCTGGTACTGCGGCAGGGAGGTGGGCTACACGGACCTCATCGAAGCGCAGGGTCTGGTCCAGCGCGGTGAGATGACGTGGGAGCAGCTCTCCAAGTTCGAGCAGGGCGCCCTGCCGGGCTGCGGCGCGTGCAACATCATGGGCACGGCCAACACGATGAACTTCCTCACCGAGGCGCTCGGCATGTGTCTTCCCGGCAGCGCCACGCCCGCCGCAAGCGGCCGGCGCATCGCGCTGGCAAAGCGAACCGGCATGCAGATTGTCGAGCTGTTCAACAAGGGCATCAAGCCGCGCGACGTGCTCACGGAGCACGCCTTCTGGAACGCGTTCGTGGTCGATATGGCCATCGGCGGATCGACCAACACGCTGCTGCATCTGCCGGCGATAGCCAACGAGGCAGGCGTCCCGATAGACATGGCCATGGTGACCGAGGTAGCGTCGAAGACGCCGAACCTGCTGCGCATCAAGCCGTCGGGGAAGCACTTCCCGGCGGACCTCGACCGCGCCGGCGGCATCGCCGCGCTCATGAAGCGGCTGCTCGATGCCGGTCTGCTGCGGGACACGCTGACGATGACAGGCGCTCCGGTTTCGGCAAACGTGAGGGACGCGGTCGTGGCGGATGCGGACGTCATCCGCCCGATGGACAACCCGTACACCGCTACGGGCGGCCTCGCGCTGCTCCACGGCAACCTGGCGCCGGACGGCGCGGCCTGCAAAGCGGCTGGCGTGGCCCCGGCGATGCTGCGGCACCGCGGCCCTGCCCGTGTCTTCGACCATGAGGAAGAGGCCGTCAAAGCCATCTACGCCGGCGAGATACGCAAGGGCGACGTCGTGGTCATCCGCTACGAGGGTCCCCGTGGCGGCCCCGGCATGCGCGAGATGCTGTCGCCGACCGCCGCCATCATCGGCATGGGTCTCGGCGAAACGGTTGCCCTTGTCACCGACGGGCGCTTCTCCGGCGCCACGCGCGGGGCGGCCATCGGCCACGTCTCTCCGGAGGCAGCCGCGGGCGGACCCATCGCCTTCGTCGCGGAAGGCGATACCATCGACATCGACATCCCCGGCGGCAAGTTGTCGCTCAAGGTCGAAGAGGCGGAGCTGGCGCGTCGGCGCTCGGCGTGGTCACCGCCCGCTTCGAGAGCCGAACCGGGCAGCTACCTCGAGAGGTACGCCCGGTTGGTCACTTCGGCGATGAGCGGCGCCGTGTTCACCCGGGGATAGTCTGCGGACCATGTGGTCTGGGCATGGACAGCGAGGAGGTTATCGATGCGCATCCAGTGGCTGGGACACGCCGCCGTCAAGCTCTCCGCGGCGGGACAGGTCATCTACATCGACCCCGTTGAGATGGACTATACCGGCGGCAAGGCGGCGAACCTGTTCGCGCGACCCGAGCCGGCCGACATCATCCTCTTCAGCCATCAGCACGACGACCACTGCAATCCCGCCTCGTACAGGGGTATGTTGAAGCCCGGCACCGTCCTTATCGGGCCGGCCTCCTGTCGCGAGAAGGCGGGCAAGGACATGCGGGTCGTTCAGGCGGGAGACAGCCTCAGCATCGGGCCTGCCGGCATCCGAGCCGTGGCCGCCTACAACATCAGGCGGCAGCGCGCCCCCGGCGTCCCGTTCCATCCTCGCGGCAGCGGCGCCGGTTACGTCGTCACGCTGGAGGGACGCAGCATCTACCACGCCGGCGACACCGAGCCAGTTCCGGAGATGAAGGACATCGGGCGCATCGATGTGATGCTCATCCCGGTCGACGGCCAATACACGATGTCGGCCGCCGAAGCAGTCGCCGCTGCAGCTTCAATCGGAGGCGGCGTGCTCGTGCCGATGCACTACTTCAACACAACGGTTGCCGACATCACCGCGGCCGCGAAGCGTGAGCCGAGAGTGAAGCTGCGGCTGCTGAGCATCGGAGAGACACTCGAGCTCTGAGCCGAAGGCCCGGCGTCAGCCCAGCCGGCGGGGAGTTCGTGCCCGGTCGACGCCAGTCCGGCGAAGGCCCGCACGCCAGTAGCGGAGGAGAAGGCATACGTGAAGAGCCTGCCAGCGTTTGCACTGCCCCTGTCCATCGCGGCCGGCGTACTTGCCGCCGTCGCCGCGCTTCAAGGGCTGGTCAACGAGGCCACGTACGCATCCGAGGCGGCGTCATTCGCGATACAGGGCAGGGCGCAGGACCTCGTCACCGTCGCCTGGGTGCTGCCCCTGTACGGAGTCGCCCTCTATCACCTCAGGCGCGGCTCCCTGGCAGCCAGGCTCGGCTGGCTCGGCATGCTGCTCTACTTCGCCTACACCTACCTGCTCGCGGCAATGGGGCTGGCGTACAACAGCCTGTTCTTGCTCTACGTCGCCATCTACAGCATCTCGCTCGTCCTGCTGATTGTCGGACTGACCTGCGTGCATCTGAGCGATCTCCCGTGGCGCTTCTCGCTCCGTTTGCCGCGGCGCGCCATCGCCGTGTTCATGCTGCTTCTGGGCGCGGCTCTCGCCGGTCTCTGGCTGATGCAGATAGTGCCGGCTCTTGCTGCCCGAACGCCGCCGGCGATGCTCGCCGACACGGTGACGCAGTCGCTGGTCGTCCAGGCTCTCGACCTGGGCGTCATAGTCCCGCTGAGCGTAGCCGGCGGCATCGCGCTGTGGCAAGGCACAGGCCTCGGCTATCTGCTGAGCGGGCTCGTGCTCACGAAAGCTGTGACGATGGGGCCGGCGCTGCTCTCGATGGCCGCGTTCCTGTCGGCGGCCGGCATACCCGTCGCCCCGCCGATGCTTGCCTTCGCCGGCCTTGTCACCGCAGCCGGCGGCTACTTCGCCTGGCGGTACGTCAGGTCGCTCGGCTGATGCGTCGACGCGTCGTCCCGACGCCGCGCACCTTTGACAGCCGCACACGGATGCGCTAAGGTGCACTGACACCCCGGCCCACCGGGGCGACGGAGGGAGGTAACAGACAAATGCGGCACACCGAAAGACATGTCTGGGCGCTTCCTGAATCGTCGCACTTCCAGGGGTGATCACTTTCTGCGCTCCGCCGTTGAGCCGGAGCTCGCGTCCCGCGAAGGGTGGCGGCCAGATGAAGCCTGAGCACATGCGCCCGGAGAACACCATCTTCGTACTCCTCTCGTTCGAGGGGCCGGACCCCTACTCACTCGCGGGAGGACTGGGTGTCCGCATCACCCATGTGGCGCACACGCTGGCGCGCAAGGGCTTCTACACGCACCTGTTCTTCATCGGCGATCCCCGCGGACAGGGTGAGGAGTTCCTCGAGGACGGCAAGCTCATCCTGCACCGCTGGTGTCAGTGGATAAGCGCCAGCCATCTGAGCGGTGTGTACGACGGCGAGTATGCCAAGCACGAGGATTTCAGCCGCTCGATGCCGCCGTGGGTCATCGAACGCATCGTCCGCCCGGCGGTAGCCGACGGCAAGCTCGTGGCCGTGCTCGCGGAAGAGTGGCACACCGCAGAGGGCGCGTGCCGGCTGAGCGAGCAACTGAAGACAGCGCGACTGAGGGACGAGGTCGGCATCTTCTGGAACGCCAACAACACCTTCGGCTTCGAGCACATCGACTGGGCTCGACTGCAGAGCGAGACGACGGTCACGGCCGTCAGCCGGTACATGAAGCACATCATGCGGGACCTCGGCGTGCCGACGCTCGTCATCCCGAACGGCATACCGGAGGACCTGCTGCGCCCCGTGAACGCTGAGGCCTCCGCGGAAGCCCGGGCGCGCATAGCGGGCGACCCGCTGCTGCTCAAGGTAGCGCGGTGGGACCCCGGCAAGGCATGGGTGCAGTCGGTCGAGGGCGCGGCGCTTCTGAAGAAGAACGGGCGCCGGCCGGTCCTCATCGCCAGAGGCGGGATGGAGGGCTACGGAACCGAAGTGCTGCTGCACGCCTCGGGACTGGGCCTCAAGGTCCTGGACGTGACCGCCGACGGCGACAGTGTTGAAGCGAAGCTCGAGGCCATCATGTCGGCAAAGCACGCCGACATACTCAACGTGAAGTTCCACTGCCAGCACGAGCTGCTGCGCACGCTGTACCACGCATCCGATGCGGTGCTGGCCAACAGCACGCACGAGCCGTTCGGCCTGGTCGGACTCGAGGTCATGGCCTCGGGCGGCGTCGTCTTCACCGGGGGCACCGGCGAGGACTACGCCCAGCACTTCTTCAACAGCATCGTGCTCGACACCAACGACGCAGAGGAGATCGCAAGCTACCTGGACTACCTCTCCACACATCCAACGGTGGCGGAGCGCCTGCGCCGCGCCGGACAGATGACAGCGCGCCAGTACACCTGGCCGTTCGTCATCGACGGCCTCATCGAGCGACTTGAGAGCCGGGCGCGCGTGCGCGGCGCCCTGGCGCGACCATTCGAGGTCGTCATTGAGCACGCGATGGACGCTCGCGCCGACCCGTCACAGCTCGATGCTCCGGCGGTGGCCGGCCATGTGGAGCGGCGCACCGTCGCATCGCCGTAGAGGAGGACGAACATGGCCAGGATGTTTCCCGCGGAGGCCAACCGGCTTCTGAAGAACGTGCCGGAGCAGTTCACGTTCTACTGCCAGGACGGCAGCAGATTCTGGAACGTCGAGGACCTGGCGAAGGCGGTCGCCAGCATGAGCGAAGAAGTCTTCGCACACCACGTCAACGCGGAGAAGAACGACTTCGCTAACTGGGTGTACGACATCGTCGGCGACCACACCCTCGCACACGAGCTGCGGAACACCCGCAGCCTCGCCACGACCTCGCGCCGTCTCAACGAGCGAGTGGCGCTGCTTCTGGCGAGAAGGGGCTGAGCAACTCAGTACGGGCTGCAGCACGGCCGGCAACTCCCGCCGACGGTGGTAGCCGTGGGTCAGAAGCGGCGGGTCTCGTCCACTCTCACCGGCACAGGCTGTGGACGGGCCGTAGTGCCGAACAACCACCTCTCCATCAACTCCCTCAAGGTCTCCATCCACCGGACACTCCCGGCGGAGGTCGTCTGTGCCTTGCGGCCTCCGCCGGGGCCATCGTCCGGTGTGCTGAGAGGAGGGAGAGCAGGGCGGCCGGGCCTGCCGCCTTCAACATATGGGTACACACGGCGTCTCGCCGGTGTTGTCATCTCGACGCCACCATCCTGGCCACCTGATTTGCCGCCCGGACGTTGCGGGCTGAAACCACGTGCATCGCCGTCCCGCGGGCGACATCCTCAGCCCAGAGGCGTATCTCGCTGAAGTCGCGGAAGTCACCTGAGAACCCGGCCCTCGCCAGGAACTTCGCCACAGGGTCGCCTGTCCGCTCGCCAAGCTTGCCGCCGAACGTGGCGTGTCCCTTGGCGCCGACGTAGTCGGAGAACAGGCTCACATTCACTGGCAGCGCACGCACTATTGCCTGCGCCGAGTGCCCCAGCGGGCCGCTCTGAAACAGCCAGACGTCGCGCTCGCGCAACTCGGGGCCGAACCGGTTCATGAACTCGAGCGCGTCCTGGCGCCACCTGCCGCCGTAGATGGCGCTGCCGAGCACCACGCCGTCGTACCGGCTGACCTGCTCAACCTCGGCCACCGGAAGCACATCGGTATCGATGCCGGTGCGGCGGAGCGTCAGTGCGATGGCGCGGGCGATCTCGGCGGTTGAGCCGTGCACGCTCGAATAGGCCACCAGCATTCTCAGATCATCCATCGTGGTCTCCTTGCTCTGCCTCACCCGTGTGCTGTCCATCCATCCATATGTACGCCTGCGGTGGCGCGCTATCACACCTCCGGGAGGGAATCGCTTCCACTCCGTCAGGGTAAGGATAGAGAGAATCCGGGGCCGCCATCGACGGTCGACAGGCTGGAACCGGCATCCGACGGTCGGACGGTTTCCTGCTCATCAGGTTGATGGAATCATCCGGCTATGCCGGGTCATGCGTTGGCGGACTCGACGCAAGGATCGCCGGCACGAAGCGCCCGGGACCGTGTCCCCCCTCCCGCATGCCACCAGACCGAAGAGCAGCGGAAAAAGCCGGGGCACACGGCCCCCTTTTCGCCTTCTCGCACGTTGTATATGGAGTGGAACAGCCGGAGGAGAGAGGACGGCGCGCTTTCATGGCGCCGGCCAGAACTTCACAGGAAGACAACAATCGCGGTCTAGGATACCTCCAGACCCGTTACAATTCAGAGAGGAGGAACTCTTGAGAACTAACGTGCTACGCATGCTGGGAGTAGCCGTCATCATGTCCATGATGGTGATGGCATCGCCTGCCTCGGTCGTCATGGCAGCCGAAGAAGTCTCGCTCGATCCCGAGGAGGGCGCCATCGGCGACACCATCGAGGTCACCGGCGAGGGTTTCAATGAGAGCGACGAGGACTCAGAGGACGAGGCGGACTGGTACTACGTCGACATCTACTTCTCGGGGGAAGAGGCCGAGGAGGAGGATGAGATCGACAGCGACGTCGAGAACTACGACAAGGTGAAGACCGGCATCGAGGTTGATGGCAGCGGTGAATGGGACACGACGTTCAAGATCCCATCGGTGCTCGGCGACGGTGAAGATGACGTCGACGTCGAATCCGGCACGTACTTCGTGTACGTGACCTACGAAGAAGACTCCGAGATAGTGGCGGTCGCCGAGTTCACCATCACGGCCCCCGAGATAGAGATAGACCCGGAGGAAGGGCCCGTCGGCACCGAGGTGGAGATCTCCGGCACCGGCTTCTCCTCTTCCTCGGACATCGCGGTCAAGTTCGGCACGGCCACGGTTGACATCGAGGACGGGGACGACGCCACCGACAGCGATGGCGAGTTTGAGTGCACGATTATCGTGCCCGAGGCGCCAGCCGGCAATAGTGCCATAACAGTCACGGACGAGGACGATGTTGACGCGACGCTCGACTTCACGGTCGAGCCGTCCATGGAGGTCAGCCCGACCACCGTGGCCTCCGCCGGCACCTCCGTCAAGGTCAGCGGCACCGGCTTCGAGAAGTCATCGGAAGTGACGGTGTGGGTAGACGGCGACGAAGTCGAAGTGGCAAACTCCAGCTCGAAGGGCAGCTTCAATGTCAGCTTCGTGCTTCCGGCAGACATCCTCTCCGGTGGCGCGAGGACTGTCACCGTCGAGGTGTCCGACGAGGATGGCAACTCGGCTGAGGACAGCCTCTCCATCACCTACACCGCACCGACAACTCCGCCTCCGACGACACCGACCACACCGACGACGCCCCCAACCACGCCGACCACACCCACCACTCCAACCATACCCACAACCCCGCCGTCTTCCCCTTCCGACTTCGGCGGAGTGCCCCTGTGGGCCATCGCCGTCGGCGGCGTCCTGGTGCTCCTCATACTCATCCTGGTTGTCTACATGCTGATGAAGAGATAACCACCACTGACGCGTGACGGATGTGCGGCGGGACGCCGGACGCCACGCTCAGAGAGCAGCCCGAGAGAGGCGGCAGTAACGGTTTTAAACCCCCCCGAAGTTGTAATAATGGGAAACCCCCAGTTTGCCCC
>CAZVCS010000022.1:16359-22680 GCA_964625765.1 uncultured Dehalococcoidales bacterium
GTCACCCGCCTCTCTGTTTTCATAAGGGCAACGCCACTGTCGCCACGGTTTCGCGCGTCACCCGCCAGGCGAACGACTCGGTTCTTCCTCCGATTCACGGGAAATTGACATTCGGTTGCTAGCATGAACGAGGAAGAAGATGACCGGCGACGGGCGCACAGGGAGGTGCACAGCTCTGCTACCCCTCCGCCGGACACTACAGCAGGAAGCAGTGGAGGACAAGATGACGACAAGACGCAAGATTATCGCAGGCGTGCTCGTGGCAACCATGGCGGTGACCGGACTCCTCGTGGGGACGGTCTCCGCGGATGATGAGGACAGCACGAGCCCGCGCGACACGCTACTGGCCAGGGTGGCCGAGATCCTCGACATCGACCAGGACGACCTCGAGGATGCGTTCCAGCAGGCACTCGAGGAGCAGCGTGAGGAGCGACAGGCGGAGATGCAGGCCGCTCGTGAGGCCCGGATGCAGGAGCTCATCGACGAGGGTGTCATAACCCAGGAGCAGGCCGACGCGTGGGACGAGTGGCTCGAGTCGCGACCGGCTGTCGGCGACGAGCTGCGGGAATGGCTGGAGGCTCGACCCGATATGGGTGACGAGTTTCCCCTGCGGGAAGGTCTCCGCGGCATGCGCCCCGGCGGCGTGATGCGCGGTGGCGGCATGGGCGCCTTCGGCGGATTCGGAGGTCCCGGCTGCCCGACCGAGAGCGAAGCCTAGAGAATCCCTCCTCTCGACGAGGCGGGAGGGGAGCGCGGTGCTCCTCTCCCGTCCGTCGTACCCGCCCCCGTGGGCGGTATTCCGCGGCCGGTGGTCTACAATAGAGCAGGTGATCACGCCGGTTCGAGGTGAAGGCAATGGCGCACAAGGTGCTCGTAGTAGATGACGACCCGAACACGGTTCGACTGGTGAAGGCGTACCTCCAGCGGGAGGGGCACACCGTGTTCACCGCCTCCAACGGAGTCGAAGCGCTCGAGGCCGCCCGTTCGAAGCGACCCGACCTCATCGTGCTCGACATCATGATGCCAGGCATGGACGGCATCGAGGTCTGCGAGACTTTGCGGCAGGAATCGGACGTCGCCGTCATCATGCTGACGGCGCGGACCACCGACGAGGACAAGCTCAAAGGTCTCAACATCGGGGCGGACGACTACGTCACCAAGCCCTTCAGTCCGGGCGAGCTTGCCGCACGCGTGCGCGCGGTGCTGCGGCGCCTCCCTGGAGAGCGCGGCCCCGACGAGCTGCGCCGTGGTGACCTGCTGCTCGACTTCCGCCGCCGTGACGCGCTCCGCGACGGGGAGCCGCTCGGGCTCACACGTGCCGAGTTCAAGATCCTCGGCGTGCTGGCGCTCGAGCCGGGCCGCGTCTTCAGCCGTGAGCAACTTATCGAGAAGGCGCTCGGCCTCGATTTCGACGGCTACGAGCGGACCGTCGACGCCCACATCCGCAACCTGAGGCGCAAGGTTGAGCCGGACAGCGCCCATCCCCGCTACGTGAAGACCGTCTACGGCGCGGGCTACTCCTTCGCAGAGAAGGCCGATGAAGAGCAATAGCCTGCTCGTCAGGCTGATCGCGGCGTTCGCCGTCATCACCATCCTCGCGCTTGGCGCTGTGTTCGCGTTCATGACATGGTCCACCTCCGCCGAGTTCGACCGCGTGCGGGAGCGCCTCGATAGCCAGCGGGCCTCCGAGCTGGGCATCGCCGCCACCCGGTACTACATGGCGGCGGGAGATTGGACCGGAGTGCAGCCGTACGTGCGCCACATGGGAGACATGTGGGACTGGCGCATCATCCTGACGGACGAGAACGGCACGGTGGTCGCCGACTCGGACGAATCACTGGTAGGGCAAGTCTACTCGGCTGACCCGCGGGAAGGTCTCATCGTGGCACAGGTAGGCGACCGCGACGCCCCCGGAACGCTCTACATGGAGCCGCAGAATCCGCCCGGCGCCGAGCGGGCCATGCTGGCGGGTCTCATCAAGCGCATCGGGCGCTTTCTCATCCTCGGGCTGCTCGTGGCCTTCGCGGCATCGGTCGTACTCGCATGGTTCCTCTCAAGGCGCATCCTCACGCCCGTTACGGACCTCCGGCTGGCGGTGCAGCGCCTTGGCGCCGGCGACCTCTCCCAGAGGGTCGAGGTGAAGGACCCGGGAGAACTTGGCGATCTGGCCAACGCCTTCAACACCATGGTGGGTCAGCTTCAGCAAGCTGATGCGACGCAGCGGCAGATGATTGCCGACATCGCCCACGAGTTGCGCACACCGCTGTCCAACATCCGCGGCTACGTGGAGGCCATCAAGGACAAGGTGCTCGAGCCGGACGCGGAGACAATCGCGGTGCTCGATGGGGAGGCCGTGCTGCTATCGCGCCTGGTTGAGGACCTGCAGGAACTGAGTATCGTTGAGGCGGGGCAACTCACCCTCCAGAGGCAACCCGAGGATGTCGCGCAACTGGTGGCGCATGCCGCCGACGCCATGCGTACCGCAGCTTCAGCCAAGGAGGTCGCACTGTCGACCGCCGTGGACGATGAGCTTCCGCTCGTATCCGTCGACTATCACCGCATCAGCCAGGTGCTGCGCAATCTGCTGGACAACGCACTGGCGCACACGCCGCACGGTGGCAGCATCGCCATCCAGGCCAGGCCTCAGGGTGGCTTCATCGAGGTCTCCGTCACCGACACGGGAGAGGGAATCCGGCCGGAAGACGTGCCGCATGTGTTCGACCGTTTCTACCGGGCGGACAGGTCACGCGCCCGGGCCACCGGCGGCAGGGGACTGGGCCTCACCATCTCGAAGGAGCTGATCGAGGCACACGGAGGCGCCATCGGCGTCGAGAGCGAACCGGGTGAGGGCAGCCGCTTCTGGTTCACCGTTCCTGTCGACGCAGCCGAGGCGCCGGCGGACGGCCAAGCGCCGCACACGACGCACTAGCCTGGCTGCACACCATGCGGCAAGCCGCCGCCAGTGCTCCCAAGTCGTCCCCGCATGCCCACCGTGCAGACTTGCGTTTCAAATGCAAGATTGCACGACCCTCCCAGACCTCACGTGCCTCTGGTCCCTGCCGGGTCGGAATGGACAGCGTGGACGCGATGGACAGACCGCCGCTCTACTTCCCGAACTGCGCTATCGGCTCGTAGAAGGCGCGGCCGGTCCACTCCACGGCCTTGCCGGCCATCTGTCTCTCCCGGTCCGCCTTGGCAACAGCCAGGACGTCGCTGGCCATCCACTTGTCGAAAGTGGCGCGGTCTTCGAACTCGCAGACGGTCATATACTTGACGGCGTCGGTCTTCACCGCATCCGTCACCCTGTAGCGCGTCGCAGCCTTCATCATGCCACCCTTCATCACGAGCGGCATGTGCACCTCGTTGTACCACTTGTTGAACTCGGCATCAGCTTCGGGCGCGCACTTGATCATCACCTGGTAGATGAACCGGGGTTTTACCATTACAGTTCCTCCTGAACGTGGCACGGCGACGGTCACAACAGGCGCCACCACATCCCGACCACTATACCACCCCCGATAGGCCGGGTCGCGGGTACGACCTGTTCCGCGCCGCGCCGGAATCAGGCCCGACGGCATGTGCCCGCAGGGCGCCCCGGTCCGCATTCCCGTGACGGCGGGCCGCAGGGAGAAACGCGGCGTGCCCGCGGTCCGCGCGTGCTACCATCCGCGGGACAGTTCACTCCGCACAGCGCAGAGGAGCACAGGTTCATCCGATGAGAGACGGGCGCAACGTGATTGACTACGGCAATTGGGTACCGGTTAGGTTCATCGTCATTCCGGCAACGCTGTCGGCCGTCCTCGCAGGATGCTCCTACTGGTGGAGGCCGCTCCTGGCTGGGGCGCTTCTCTGCGCCGTGGCAGCCGTGTACCTGCTGTACTCCCGTCGCCAGTTCTCCCCCGACGGCAGCGACCTGCAGGCGCGGTTTAGGGACCTCGTGTTCACTCATCTGCCGTGGGACGGCAAGGGCCAACTCCTGGATATCGGCTGCGGCAATGGCGCGCTCGCCATCGAGGCGGCCCGACGATACTCCGACGCTCAGATAACCGGCATTGACTGCTGGGGTGGGAAGTGGGAGTACTCCATGTGGTGCTGTCAGAACAATGCTCGAATCGCCTCAGTCGCCGGGCGGACGACTTTCCGCAAGGCGACCGCGTCCAGCCTCCCGTTTCCCGACGGAGCCTTCGACGCCGTCGTCAGCAACATGGTGTTTCACGAGGTTCAGGAGGCGAGCGACAAGAGGGCCGTCATCCGGGAGGCGCTGAGGGTGCTGAAGAAAGGTGGAGCGTTCGCCTTTCAGGACCTCTTCCTGTGGAAGACTATCTACGGCGAACCCCAGGCTCTTGTCGCGAGCATCAGGAGCTGGGGCATCGACGAAGTGAACCTCGTGGATACCAATCAGCAGTTGTCAGTACCCGGAGCCATGAGGCTCCCCTTCATGCTCGGCAACACCGGGCTGCTCTACGGCAGAAAATGAACGTGGAGCCATGGGGCGGGTTCATGCTGCAGGCGTGGGCGACCAGCCACCCGATGGAGGGCGGGCGTGGGAGCCGGCACCTACTTCAGAGCACCGCATCACCCACCCCAGAGCGGACGCGGCCGTGCGCTCCCGCGATGGCAGTCCACCCACCACGCCACGGGCGGTGACGGGTGGTATCTGTAGGGGAGGCGCATGCGCCTCCCGTTGGTGAGTGGGGAAACCGCGGTTGCCACGGGCAGGCGCGAGCGGCGGGCAACGCACGAGTGCGGCAACCGCCCTACGGGAGAGGCATGCCTCTCCCCTGCGAATACCACCTCACCCATCCCCGGGCAGGAGCGGGAGTCCGGCAACGCAACGGTCACATGCGCACCCACCCAGGGGCGGGAGTAGGCGCCCGCCCCTGCCTCAGAATCCCGCGTTATTCGGCTCGGGGCGGCCACGAACATCCACGCGCGCGACGTTCTGAACGCACCGCGTCGCGCAACAGCAACGTGAGGCGCCCCGACCCAGCCCCTAGTAGTTCTCAGCCAGCAGCTCGTAGTACGACTGCGGGTGCTTGCACGCCGGGCATTCCTTCGGCGCCTCCGGTCCTTCGTGGATGTAGCCGCAGTTGGTGCAATGCCACTTCACGGACGCCTTCTTCTTGAAGACCTCGCCGTTGGCCACATTCGCAGCGAGCTTGCGGTAGCGCTTCTCGTGGAACTCCTCGACCTCCGCAATCTCCTTGAAGGAGGTCGCCACGTCCTCGAAGCCCTCTTTACGGGCCGTCTTCTCGGCCTCGGCGTAGAGGACGCTCCACTCCAGCTTCTCGCCGGCCGCCGCCGCCAGCAGATTCCCCTTCGTGTCGCTGATGATGCCGGCTGGATACGAGGCGGTGATGGAGAGGTCGCCGCCCTCGAGGTACTTGAAGAAGATCTCCGCGTGCTCCTTCTCGTTGCCGGCGGTCTCGGTGAAGATGTTGGCAATCTGCTCATACCCTTCCTTGCGCGCCACGCTGGCGAAGAAGGTGTATCGGTTGCGCGCCTGCGACTCGCCCGCGAACGATGCCAGAAGGTTCTTCTCGGTCTGGGTTCCCTTGATGCTCTTGCTCACTCTGTCCTCCTCTGCGGCTGCACTCCCACCGGAACACGTTCCTGCCCGCGGTCGCCCTCCACTACCCAGTCCCGGCCGGGTCCCGCGAGCGCCACCCCACATGATACCGGATTCCCGGAGATTGCCTGCTTCGGCCAGGCAACCGCCGTCGGGTGCGCCGGGCGGCCGGTTCCCCCGGATTGTGATAGCCTGAATGCATGGTGAAACGAACGCTTGCCTGTTTGCTTTCGCTGAGCGCCCTGCTTCTCGCCGGCTGCTCGGAGCCAGCGACCGCCGAGGTCGGCCTCGGCAAGGAGGTCACGCTGGCGGTCGGGCAATCTGCGGCTATCACGGGAGAGGACCTTCGCATCGAGTTCGTCGAGGTCGTCTCGGACAGCCGCTGTCCGAACGGAGCCAAATGCATCTGGGCCGGCGAGGCGAGTTGCCTCGTCAAGATAGCTCAGGCTGGCTCGACGTACGAGAAAGTACTGACGCAGCCGGGCCTGTCAGAGCCGACCTCGGACACCTTCGGCGGCTACGAGGTCACCTTCGACGTCCTGCCCTACCCCGAGGTAGGTAAGCAGATCGAGCCGAAAGACTACCGGCTTACGCTCACGGTCAGCAAGTAGCCGCGATTGCGGGCACGGCGCCACACGAGTCGCTGCGCGTGTCTTCTCGCTCACACCGGATGGACTGAATCGGTCCAAACGAGTAGAGTACGCGCGGCAGCGCTACTCACGGCACCGTCAGACCCGACCACGGCGCACACG
>CAZVCS010000023.1:0-22645 GCA_964625765.1 uncultured Dehalococcoidales bacterium
AGAGCGGCTGCTGTTACACACACACAGTGTTATCGTTGCTTCGAACGCGGTGGTGTTATCCTCTCTCCGAACTATCGTTTCAGCTCCGGAGCACAGGCTGCTGTTCCCGCGGGTCTGGATCGACGAGGCGCCCGTGACTGGACCCGTCGACGAAGCGGTTGTCCGGCACCACGCACGGGCCGAGGAGCTGGCGGGAGCCCCGCATGAGCGGACCCTGCTGGTATGCGGAGGGGAGCCGGTAGTCAGAGTGCCCGCCGACGCGAGCGGCACCGGCGGCAGGATGCTGCACTACGCGCTTCTCGCCGCGCAGAGAATCGCGAACACGGGATGGACGGTCCTCGCATGCGGCACGGACGGCATCGACGGGACGTCGCCGGCGGCAGGCGCGATTGTCACCGGGCAGACGGCGCCGCTGGCCGAATCACACGGGCTCTCTCCGGCCTCCTACCTGGCGGCTTTCGACTCATTCGGGTTCTTCAAGGACCTTGAGTCGCGGACGGGGCAACGAGCCCTCATCGTCACCGGACCCACCGGCACAAACGTCAATGATATAATGCTGTGGTCGTTCTGATACATAACGCTTGGACACGAGAGGAGAGCAGCCATGGAACGAAAGGCAATCGTACTGAATAGCAAGGACAACGTAGCGACGGCGCTCGCGGACCTGAATGCGGGTGATGCCGTCGCGCTCGAGATCGACAAGAAGCCTGTGTCCATCAAGCTCGTGAACCCGATCCAGTTCGGCCACAAGTTCAGCCTCGTGAACATCAAGGCCGGTTCGACCATCCTCAAGTACGGCGAGGTCATCGGAGAAGCGACAAAGGACATCAAGGTTGGTGAGCACGTGCACGTGCACAACGTGGCCAGCACGCGTGGTCGCGGCGACGTCGTGAAGGGAGCGGCAAAATGAGTTTCCGGGGCTACCCGCGACCGGACGGCTCGGTCGGCACGCGCAACTACGTGGCAATCATTCCGACGGTGGTGTGCGCCGCAGCAACCGCCCGGCAGATCAGCGACAACGTCAAGGGCTCCGTGCCGTTTCTGCACAACCAGGGGTGCGCCCTGACGCCGTACGACCTCGAGATGTTCAACCGGACGATGACGAATCTGGGACGGAATCCGAACGTGGCCGCCGTCGTGCTCGTGAGCCTTGGCTGCGACCCCATCGATATCGACGGCATCGCTGAAGGCATCGCGAAGAGCGGGAAACCGGTTGACAAGCTGACCATCCAGCAGGTGGGAGGAACGCTCGCCACGGTTGAGAAGGGCTCCCGAATCGCGAGACAGATGGTGAGCGATGCTTCCAGGGTGGAACGCGAAGAGTTCGATGACTCAAAGCTTATGTTCGGAGCGGAGTGCGGCGGCTCGGACACGACGTCAGGCCTGGGCTCGAACCCGGCCATCGGCGCCGCATTCGACATCCTGGTGAAGCGGGGCGGCAAGGCGACCTTCAGCGAGACTACCGAGTTCATCGGCGCGGAGCACCTGCTGGCGCAACGGGCCGTCACGCCTGCCGTCGGCAAACAGATAGTGGACATGGTGCGCCGCTACGAGGAACGCTTCCTCGAGAGGGGTGTCGACATGCGGGGCACCAATCCCACCAAGGGGAACATCGAGGGAGGGCTGACGTCCATCGAGGAGAAGTCGCTGGGAGCCATCTCGAAGGGGGGCACCCAGCCCATCCAGGAGATCTACGAGTACGGCGAGCGCCCGAAGAAGGGAGGGCTCTCCATCGTCGACGGCCCCGGCTTCGACGCGCCATCGTTGACCGCCCTGGCCGCCGCCGGCTCCACTGTCATGCTCTTCTCGACTGGCCGGGGTACACCGCTCGGTTCCCCCTTCGTGCCGGTCGTGAAGGTCACCGCAAACGCAGCCACTTTCCAGAAGATGAACGACAACATGGATTTCTACGTCGATCTTGCCAGGAAGGACAACATCGGCGAGATCGGCGCAGAGCTGTACGAGGAGTGCATCCGAGTGGCTTCGGGCAAGAAGACCAAGGCCGAGATTCTCGATCAGGACAGATACAATGGTATGTTCGTCGTCGGGCCGCTGGCATAGCGGCGCATGACAACAGGAGGAAACATGAGCGACACGAAGAAAGTCACCGTCCCGATACTCGCCTGGTACGGCGATACCGAACTTGAGGTCGACTTCCCCAGCTCGTGGGATGTGACCGTGTGCACGCACCGCGGCGACGGCACGCCCCCGCTGAGCGAAGCCGGCTTCCGCAAGGCCTTTGCGAACCCTATCGGCACCCCGACCATCCGCGAAGGGGCAAAGGGCAAGAAGGAGGTCTGCATCCTCTTTGACGACCTCTCTCGCGCTACGCCGAGCGCCGATATCGTTCCATACGTTCTGGAAGAGCTGGCGGCGGCGGGCATCAAGGACAACCAGATCCGCTTCATCGCAGCCATCGGCGCGCACGGGTCGATGACGTGCAACGACTGGACCAAGAAGCTGGGCACCGACGTCGTGGCCCGCTTCCCCGTCTACAACCATAACCCGTATGAGAACTGCAACTACGTGGGCCCCAGTTCGAACGGCACATCGATGCGGTTCAATGCCGAAGTGCTTCGCTGCGACTACAAGATCGGCATCGGCTCCATCGTGCCTCACCCGTTCAGCGGCTTCGGGGGCGGCAGCAAGATAATCCTGCCCGGCGTGGCGTCAATAGAGACAATCGACTCAAACCACACGAGGCTCTTCCCGCACCCGACGGCCGGCATCGGCAAGTACGAGGGCAATATCCTGAAGATGGACATGAATGAGGCCGCCCGCATGGCGGGGCTCGACGTGAAGGTTGACTGCATCTACAACCTGAAGCGGCAGGTCACCCATCTCTTCGTCGGCGACGTTGTCGACGAGCACGTCGAGGGCGTCAAGGTAGCGCGAGAGTACTGGGCCACCGACTGGGTTCCGGACTGCGACGTCGTGGTCGCCAACTGCTTCTCGAAGGCAAACGAGATGCTGCTCGCGCCGACCGTCACCGCCCCGATGCTGAAGAAGAGCGGCGGCGACCTCGTGCTGCTGGTGGTCACGCCCGAGGGACAGATCTGCCACTACTGGCAGCGCAGCTTCGGCAAGGACATCGGCGGCAGGGCGTTCAAGATAAAGACGGCGATGCCCGTCAACACCAAGCGACTGACCGTCATGCAGCCGTATCCGGACTACGTCGGCGTCGACTGGCTGGCCCCGTACGACAAGGTGAACTTCACGCGCTCGTGGGCTGAGACCCTCAAGATGCTCAAGGCCACCTACGGCGCCAAGGCCAAGGTCGTTCTCATTCCTGACGGCACGGTGCAGTACTTCCCCTCGCAGGTCGTCGTCTGCTAGCCTGAGCGCATCCCGGGTCAACCTCTGCGGGCGCCGTGAGGCGCCCGCAGTCACGTCCGGGACCGCTGTGACGCAGCCAGCACGCGTGGAGCGAGTGTGACTCTGGTACAATAAGTGCCGCAGTTGGCCGGGCTGAGGATTGCCGTCCGGCGAAGGAGGAGAGATGCCGCTGAGCAAAGAGCAGGTAGAGCTCATCTCCAATGAACTCATAGAAGCCGAACGCACGAGTACGCCCATCGCGGCACTGACGGAGCGCTTCCCGGACGTGTCCTACCAGGACGCCTACGCGATTCAGTTGAAGACGTTCGACACGCGAGTGAAGGCAGGCGCCGTCATCGTCGGCAAGAAGATCGGGTTGACCAGCAAGGCGATGCAGGACCAGTTCAAGATCCGGGAACCTGACTACGGGATGATAACGAACCACATGGTCATCCGCGAGGGTCAGCCCATCCCGATGAGCAGCCTCATCCTCCCGAGGATAGAGCCCGAGATAGCCTTCCTGCTGAAGGAAGACCTCAAGGGGCCGGGCATCAACGCGGCGAACGTGCTCGAGGCCACCGAGGGTGTGCTTCCCGCGTTCGAAGTCATCGACAGCCGGTACAAGGACTGGAAGATAACGGTCAAAGACTCGATCTCGGACAACGCGTCGGCGGGATCGATGATACTGGGCGGAAGGCTGACGCCCATCAGGGACCTCGACCTGCGACTCATCGGCCTCGTCGTCGAGAAGAACGGCATGGTTGTCAGCACCGCCGCGGGAGCGGCCGTGCTGGGCAATCCGGCCGAGTCCGTCGCCTGGCTCGCCAACAAGCTGACCGAGTACGGCATCACCCTGAAGAAGGGAGAGTTCGTTATGTCCGGCAGCCTCGTCCAGGCGGTGACCGTCGAGGCCGGCGCGAGCCTGAGGGCGACGTTCGACCGGCTCGGCTCAGTCTCGGTCCGATTTGAGTAACCGGCGCGGCTCCGGTCGCGCTTGCAGCATCGAAGTATCGCGTGACGAATAGGGGGATAACATGCCAAGTCTGGCGCAATTAGCTACCGGCTCCCGTCACCTGCTCCAGGGAAACGAGGCCATCGCGCGCGGAGCGCTGGAGGCAGGGGTACAGTACTGCGCTGCATACCCCGGTACGCCCTCCACCGAGATACTGACGACGCTTGCGGGGGTGGCCAAGGAGGCGGGGCTTCACGCCGAGTGGTCCAGCAACGAGAAGGTGGCGACGGAGGCTGCTCTCGCCGCGGCGTATGCGGGTCTGCGGACCATCAGCTCCATGAAGAACGCCGGCCTGAACGTGGCGATGGATACGCTCCAGCACATCAACCTCGCCACGCTCGGAGACCAGCACGGGGCGATGCTCGTGGTCGTGGCGGACGACCCGCAGTCCCACGCCAGCGGCGATGAGGAAGACACGCGCTGGGTGGCGCAGATGGCGAACGCTCCGATGATGGAGCCCTCGAGCTTCCAGGAGGCCTACGAGATGACGAAGGTCCTCTTCGACCTCTCGGAGGAGTTCCAGATCTTCTGCTGGCTGCGTGACTACACCCGCCTGGCGCATGCCCGCGGCCCGGTGACGGTCGGCGAGTACAAGAAGGCGACGCGCACAGCGAAGTACGACCGGACGAAGATGTTCACGCCGTACATCGCGCCGCCGAAGCATGCCATCCTGGTCGAGAAGATGGCCAAGATACGCGAGCGCTTCGAGGCATCGCCGTTCAACAGCTACGAGGGTCCGGCCAAGCCCGAGTTGCTCATCGTCTGCTGCGGCAGCGGCGCTCCCTGCTCTCGAGATGCCGTCGAGGAGCTGAAGCTGGGCGATAAGGTCGGCATTCTGAAGCTGGGCACGCTCTGGCCCTTCCCATCCCGCCTGGTTGTCTCGCACATGAAGAAGGCCCGGCGTGTCCTCGTCATCGAGGAGGTCGACCCCTACGTCGAGACGCACCTGAAGGCCGCCCTGGCCGACGCCCGGCTGACGGACGCACCTGAAGTCCTTGGCCGCGGCTCGGGACACATGAGCTACGTCGGCGAGAACAACCCGGACAAGGTCATCGCCGCGCTGTGCAAGATATTCAACATCCCTTACTCCTCGCGTTCTCCCGAGTATCAGAAGAAGCTGGAGCAGGTCCTCGGCAAGATGGTCGTCAGCCGCGGGCTCTCCTGGTGTCCGGGATGTCCGCACAGGGCCAGCTTCCTGGCAGTCAGCAACGCGGTGAAGCGCGACGGCAGGAACGCCGTGGTCACCAGCGACATCGGTTGCTACACCATGGACGCCTTCCCCGACGGCCCGCAGGTCACCAACGTGCTGCACTGCATGGGTGGCGGCCTCGGCGAAGGCTGTGGCTTCGGCCAGCTGAAGCAGTTCGGCTTCGAGCAGCCGGTCATCAGCATCTGCGGCGATTCCACCTTCTGGCACGCGTCTCTCACGCCGCTCGTGAACGCCATCTACAACAAGTCGAACATGGTGGTCATCATCCTCGACAACTCCATCACCGCCATGACCGGCTTCCAGCCACACGCGGGAAGCGGACGAACAGCCACGCAGGACGCCACCGAGACAGTCAGCGCGGAGGAGCTCTGCCGCAACCTTGGATGCCGCGTGGAGGTCGTCGACCCCTTCGATACGAAGGCAACGACGGCCAGGCTCATGGAGTTGATGAAGGTTGAGGGTGGCGTCAAGGTGCTCATCGTTCGCCGCAAGTGCGAGCTGCTGCGCATGCGCCAGGAGCGCAAGCAGCCCTACAAGGTCTGGGTGGACGCCGAGAAGTGCAAGGGCGAGAAGTGCGGCTTCTGCTACCGCATCCTCCGGTGTCCCGGCGTGGCGCTGGACAAGGCAACCGGTAAGGCGAAGATACAGGAGGCGCTCTGCGCCGGGTGCGGACTCTGTGCCGACCTGTGCCCGAACAAGGCGATCGTGAAGGAGGAACGAGCATAATGGCTATCTCTGCTGATCCCTTGAACATCGTCATCTGCGGCGTCGGCGGCCAGGGCAATATCCTGCTATCCGGCATGGTCGGAGGCGCGTTTCTGAAGAAGGGGTTCTACGCAACTATCGGCGAGACCTTCGGGGCAGCCCAGCGGGGCGGCGCCGTGTTCAGCGCGGTGCGCATCTCGAAGAAGCGCGAGTATGGCCCGCTCATACCCGACGGCAAGGCCCATCTCATCCTCGGCCTCGAGCCGCTTGAGACCCTGCGCATGGTGCAGAAGTATGCGAATCCCGAGACCGTGTGCATCAGCAACGTCCATCCCGTCATTCCCGCGGGTGTCTCCGCAGGCCGCGAAGCCTATCCGGATATCGCCGACCTGAAGGCAGCCGTTTCCGCGCTGTGCAAGAAGGCATGGTTCCTCGACGCGACGGACATAGCCCTGGAGTTGAAGGCGCCCATAGCCATGAACATCGTCATGGTGGGCGCGTTGCTCGGCACGAACCAGTTGCCGCTGAACGAAGAGGACATCAAGGCGGAGCTTCGGGAGAATCTGCCTCCCGACCGGCTCGAGTTGAACTACGAGGCGCTCGCGAGGGGCAAGAAGGCCGTCGCCTGACATCCGGCGGGGCGAATCCAGAGAGGAGAGAGACCACGACAGCGTACCAGGCGCCAAGAGGCACCGTCGACATCCTGCCAGCGGAGCAGCCCTACTGGGCTCACGTGCAGCAGCGCGCGGCCGAAGTGTGCCGGCTGTATGGCTACGAGCGCATCGACACGCCGGCCTTCGAGGACTACGGTCTGTTCGCGCGCGCCGATGCGTCCGGCACCGACCTCGTCGAGAAGGAGATGTACGTCTTCGAAGACCGCAGCGGTCAGCAGTTGACGCTCCGGGCTGAGAACACGGCTCCTGTCTGCCGGGCGTACGTCGAACACGGGATGTCGAACCTGCCTCAACCGGTGAGGCTCTACTACCTTGGGGCCACGTTCCGCTATGAGCGTCCCCAGGCCGGCCGTTACCGGCAGCACCACCAGTTCGGCTGCGAGGCTCTCGGCGATGCATCCGCGAACCTCGACGTGGAGGTCATCGAGCTGGCGCTTCAGTTCCTCTCGTCTCTCGGTCTACGACAACTGAAGGTGCTGCTCAACAGCATCGGCTGCCGGCAGTGCCAGCCGGAGTACGTCAAAGTACTCCGGCGCCACTACGAGGCGCTGGCCGGAGAGGTCTGTGACGATTGTCGCATCAGGATGGTGCGGAATCCGCTTCGCCTGCTCGACTGCAAGGAGCCGGCGTGCAAGCTCATCGCCGATGCCGCGCCCCGGATCTCGGACTACCTCTGCCCTGAATGCGAGGCGCACTTCCATGAGGTGCAGGAGCAGCTCCAGGCGCTGGAGGTCCCGTTCACGCTGAACCACAAGCTGGTCCGCGGCCTCGACTACTACACCCGTACCGTGTTCGAGATTCTGCCCCAGCGCGAGGGTAGCCAGAGCGCCATCGTTGGCGGCGGCCGCTACGACGGGCTCATCGAGCAGATCGGCGGCAAGCCGACGCCCGGGGTTGGTTTTGCGACCGGCATCGAGCGCATCATCCTGAACCTGAAGGAACAGCAACTGGGCGTCCCGCCATTGCCCGCGCCTCGCGTGTACCTGGCGCACATGGGCGACGCGGCGCGGCTCGCCACCGTGGCGCTGGCCCGTTCCCTCAGGAACGCCGGCATAGGAGTCGTCGCGTCAACCGGAGGCAAGAGCCTCAAGGCTCAGTTGCGTCACGCGAACTCGCTCGGCACGCGGTACACCATCATCCTGGGCGATGACGAGATCCGTTCCGGAACGGCCGTCGTCCGCGACATGGCGCTGAACGAGCAGGAAAGCGTTCCGCAGGACGCCCTGGCGGCGCGATTGTCCTCCGGCTGAGCAGCGCGGCTCGCCGCCGCGGCGGCTGCAGTGCTCACTCAGGGGCGGCCGAGACGCCCTGACGGAGCGCCTATCCTCCGAGTGGCCACCCGTGCCGCGCGCCACGTACGTGGCGCACGCGTTCTATGCTATACTTCCGGATGTCCGCCGCCGGGTGGCGGCAGCTTTTCGTGAGCGTGGCGGCGGAAGCAACAGAGGACTCTCCTCACGCTGGACGTCGCCACTCAACCGCTGAGGGTACATCCACATGTCTTCCACAGAAACAGACAGGCCGAACCGCAGAGAATACACCTCAAGCGATATCCAGATACTGGACGAGATTGAAGCCGTCCGGCTGCGTCCCGGCATGTACATCGGCGGGACGGGCTTCGAGGGCCTGCAGCACCTCCTGTACGAAATCGTCTACAACAGCATCGACGAGGCTCTGGCGGGCTACTGTGACCGCATCGAGGTCACCATCCACCCGGACAACAGCATCACCGTCAAGGACAACGGGCGGGGCATCCCCGTCGATCCCATTCCGGGCATGGACATCACAGCCCTTGAGGCGGTGATGACCCGCCTGCACGCCGGCGGCAAGTTCAACAACCAGTTGTACAGTGTCTCGAGCGGCCTGCACGGCGTCGGAGCGTCCGTCGTCAACGCCCTCTCGCGCCGAACTCGCGTCGAGGTTCGCCGCGGCGGCAAGGTCTACTGCCAGGAGTACGAACGCGGCGTGCCGACCTGCGGCATCGAGGTCATCGGCCTGGACGGCGGAACGGGTACGTGGACGACGTTCCTGGCGGACTCCGAGATATTCGAGGACATCAACTACGACTTCGAGACGACGTCCCAGCGGCTGCGGGAGATGACCTTCCTCAACAAGGGCGTGCTCATCCACTTCATCGACGAGCGCATCGGCGAGGAGCGCACATATTACTTCGAAGGCGGCATCGCCAGCTACGTGAGTCGACTGAGTGCGGACAAGGAAGTCATCCACCCCGCGCCCATCTACCTTACCGGCACGGCGGAATCGTCGTCCGTCGAGGTGGCGATGCAGTACAACGACGGGATGAGTGAAAACACCATAACGTTCGCGAACTGCGTCAACACGCGCGACGGCGGGACTCACCTGACCGGGTTCCGGGCGGCGCTCACGCGCGTTCTGACAGACTACATACGCAAGAACAAGCTGACGAAGGAGACGGACCCTGTTCTCACAGGCGATGACGTGCGGCAGGGCCTCGTGGCCGTCGTGAGCGTCAAGCTCTCCACCCCGCAGTTCGAGGGCCAGACCAAGGCGAAGCTCGGCAATCCCGAGGTGCGCAGCCAGGTCGAGTCCATCGTGGCGGACCAGTTGGGCCTCTACCTCGAGCAGCATCCAGACGACGCCAGGTCAATACTCGACAAGTGCCTCATGTCAGCCCGGGCGCGCGAGGCCGCCCGCAAGGCCCGCGAACTCGTCTTCAAGAAGAGCAGCTTCGAGACATCGACGCTGCCCGGCAAGCTGGCCGACTGCTCGGAGAAGAACCCTGAGTCCTGCGAGTTGTACCTTGTCGAGGGTGACTCCGCCGGCGGTTCCGCGAAGCAGGGCCGGGACCGGCGCTTCCAGGCGATTCTGCCCTTGCGAGGCAAGATACTGAACGTGGAGAAGGCCGCCAAGGACAAGATACTGGCGCATGAGGAGATCAGAGCCCTGGCCACCGCGCTTCGTGCGGGGGCTGATGGGCTGGACCTCACCAAGCTGCGCTACCACCGCATCATCATCATGACCGACGCTGACGTGGACGGAGCACACATCCGCACTCTCCTGCTCACCTTCTTCTACCGCCATATGCCGGAGCTCATCGACCACGGACATCTGTTCATCGCGCAGCCTCCTCTGTTCCGCGTGCACTCGGGCAAGCGTGAGGCATGGGTCTACACTGAGCAGGAGAGAGACGAAGCCCTCCGCGAGATGGGCGGCAAAGCGGAGGTACAACGCTACAAGGGCCTGGGCGAGATGAGTCCGGAGCAGCTGTGGTCGACCACGATGAATCCGGATACCCGGACGCTCTTGAAGGTGGAGATAGAGGACAGCGCTACGGCCAATGAGGCCTTCGAGATGCTCATGGGCTCGGAAGTAGAGCCGCGGAAGAACTTCATCCAGGACCACGCCGAGGCGGTCCAGAACCTCGATATCTAGTCCGAGTCGCGCCGGTAGAGACGGTGAGCGATGATGTACTTCTCGACCTCTCCCGGCACGAGATAGTCGATCGGCAGTCCACGCGCCACGCGTTCCCGGATACCTGAAGAGCTGATCCCTATCATCGGCGAGTCCAGCGTTACGACATCCTCTGCTCTCATCCCGTCGATCCTGGCTGCCACCTCGTCCAACTCCGGCAGGTTCGACCCCAACCTCGGCACAACCACAAGCCGGCACAACCTGACAAGACGCTGGGGCTCCTTCCACATCGGCAACTCAGTAAAACTGTCGCGCCCGAGAATCAGATAGAACTCCTGCGCACCCAGCTTATGCCGCAACTCGTCCAGAGTATCAACCGTATATGACGGCCCTCCCCTTTCAACCTCCACCGTGCAGAGCTGGAAGTGCTCGTGTTTGGCTATCGCCAACCGCACCATCTCCACCCTGTCTCTTGCCGAACTGATGGTCCGGTCAACCTTCAACCAGGGATTGCCGGCGGGAATGAACAGGACTCTGTCAAGAGAGAGACGGAGCCTCGCCTCCTCAGCTACAAAGATGTGTCCAGCATGCACAGGGTCGAACGTCCCCCCCAGAATGCCTGTCCGCATGCTCTCTCCTGTAGCCTGAGTTATCTGTCTGGAGTATGGGATTATAGCAGCAACAGAGTCAGTAACCGTTGAGGTCGTCAGGAACGGGGAGGCTGAGGACGTTCGTGATGGAAGCACATGTTACGCCGGGGGTGAATGAGGGCTCTCGACAGGTTACCAACCGCTGATCGGGCCGGTGTCCACCGTGTATTCACATCGCTCCGGACTGTGACACCTGGTCGGAAATCCGGCTGAGCTGTCGCTCGAGCTTCGGATTCTGGGCGAGTTCGGCCGCGAGCCGGTCGCAGCCGTGCATCACTGTGGCGTGGTTTCGATTGCCCAGCTCACGACCGATCTGGGCGTACGAGTAGCCACGCTCCTTTCTGAGCAGGTGCATGGCGGCTTGCCGCGCGAGGACCGTCTTCCTGTCGCGCTTCTTGCTCAGGATGTCCTCGACCGGCACGTCGAAGGCGTCGGCCACGGCGTAGATGATCGACTTGCCGTTGCCATTCGAGGCGACGCCGGTGAGGAGTTTGTGGACAGTCTGTGCATTGATGTCGCCGCCGGTGAGCCTTGCCTGGGCGGAGAGATAGACGATCGCCCCCTCCAACTGACGCATGTTCCCGCGTACTTCGTTTGCCAGGAGCTGAAGGGCGTCAGTCGGGATGGAGATGTCGCATTCGGTCGCCTTGGCCTCGAGGAACGCTTGTCGCGTGGCCAGCTCTGGAGGCTGAAGGCAGGCGACCATGCCGCTCTCGAGACGACTGCGCAGCTTCTCGCCCAGGAGTTGCACTTCCCGAGGGTGCAGGTCTCCGGAGACGGCGATCCTGCAGCCCCGCTGGAGCAACTCGTCGAAGATGTGGTAGAAGCACTGCTGCGTCTGTCTCTTGCTGGCCAGGAATTGGATGTCATCGAACAGGAGCAGCGAGAGGGATGCGAACTTTGTGTGGAACTCCTCGACCTGCTTCTGCTTGACTGAGAGCACGAACTCGTCGGTGAACCGCTCCGCCGTGGTGTAGTAGACCTCTCTATCAGCCTGTCGCGCCGAGTTGCCGATTGCCTGGAGCAGATGCGTCTTGCCCTGGCCGGTACCACCGTAGATGTACAGTGGGTTGAACGAACTGAGGGGATTCTCCGCGATCTCCAGCGCGGTCGCGTAGGCGAGGCGGTTGCACGTGCCTACCACAAACGCGTCGAACGTGTACTTCAGGTTGAGGTTGTCCGTTCGTGCCGGCGCGCTGATACCGCCGTCGGCATGCGCCGACCGCAACTGCGGGCGCGCCGCGGGCCGTGCGGTGTCGCGCACCACGAACTGCACATCAGTCTCGATGCCGGTGACGTGGGTGAGGGTCTTCCTCACGAGCGAATGAAGGCGCCTGGTCAGCCATTCGGCGACGAACACGCTGGGCGTGCCGACAACGAAGGTGCCATTCTCGAAGGAGACACCGTGGCTGCTGCCCAGCCACGTATTGTAGTTTGCCCGGCTAACCTGCGTCTGGAGCTCACCCAGAGCCTTCTGCCAGATTTCGTGTGCCGACTCCAAAACACCTCCACAGGCACCAATAGGCGCCGCCAATCACGAACGAACTGAACCGAAGGGTTACGCCAGAGGAGCAGAGGAACTCACAGGATCCGAGGGGGCTGAGAGCATGTGGCTAATCTACCATGGGCAAGGCGGATGCCCTCTAGGGAACCTTTGACATAAAGGGGGGAAATCAATGAAAATGGAGCCCTCTTGAACGTACGCATCGTGTTCATGGGTACCCCGGACTTCGGTGTCCCCGTACTTGAGTCGCTCGTACGAAACCGCTACAACGTCGTCGCTGTCTACACGCGGCCAGACCGGCCCGCGGGGCGGGGCCGGCAGTTGACGCCCTCTCCGGTGAAGCGGGCCGCAGTGGCGCACGGCATCGACGTCATCGAGCCGGAGACGCTGCGCGACGACGGGAGGATAGAGGAACTCGCGCGCCTGCAGCCAGATGTGGTGGTGGTGGCGGCGTTTGCCTATCTGCTGCCGGAGGAGATGCTGCGAGTGCCCCGGCACGGGTGTCTCAACGTTCATCCGTCGCTCCTGCCCCGCCACCGGGGCCCCTCTCCGGTGGCTTCGGCGCTGCTCAGTGGCGATGGGCGCACCGGTGTGTCGATAATGCTGATGGACGCGGGCCTGGATACCGGTCCCGTGCTGGGGCGGGAGAGCGTCGACATCTCGGACAGTGACACCACCGGCAGCCTCACCTCGAAGCTGGCAGAGCTGGGCGGCCGGCTGCTGGTGGAGACTATCGACGGCTGGGTTGCCGGCGCGGTTGTCGCTGAACCACAGAACGAGGCGGAGGCAACGTACAGCGGGAAGGTCGGCGCATCAGACGGCCTCCTGGACTGGACACAGCCGGCAACCGCGCTTTGGCGTCGCATCAGAGCGTACCACCCCTGGCCGGGATGCTACACCTTGTGGCAGGGGCGGCGGTTGAAGGTGCACAGCGCACTGCCGCTGCACTTGCACGCTCACGGCGAGCCGGGAAGAGTGGTGCAGCTCACTGGTCCGGCGCCTGTACGCATCGGCGTTGTGACGACGCGAGGCGTGCTCGGCCTGGGTGGCCTCCAGCTCGAAGGAAAGCGGGAGGTCGGCGTGGAGGAGTTCGCTCGCGGACACCGGGACTTCGTAGGCTCGCTGCTGGGCGAGTAGCCGGCTTTGCGTCGGGGTGTGACAGGAGGGATGGCGATGGCGCTACGCACTCTGGAGAGCTTCAATCTGGGGCCGCTGTCGTTGCGCAACCGGCTGGTGATGGCGCCCATCACGACGCAGTACGCGGAGCAACGGGGGCGCGTGACGGCCCAGCTCAAGGCACACTACGAAGCACGCGCCCGGGGAGGCGCCGGCCTCATCATTGTGGAGGCAACGTACGTACTGCCTGTCGGTCAGGCGTTCGCGAACCAGCTCGGTATCTACGGCGACGAACTCGTCCCGGGCCTCGCCGGCCTGGCCGCGGCCATCAAGCAGCATGGTTGCGCCGCAGCCATCCAGTTGCATCACGGGGGACGCATGGCGAAGTCCAGCCTCTCCGGGCTGCAACCCGTGGCGCCGTCCGCCATCGCCGACCCGAGAGGTGAGCTACCCAGACAGCTCGATGAGGCGGAGATTCAGGCCACGGCGGGCGCCTTTGCACGCGCCGCGGAGCGAGCACGAGACGCGGGGTTTGACGGTGTCGAGATTCACGGTGCGCACGCGTATCTCATCGACCAGTTCATCTCTCCGGCCTCGAACAAGCGGACCGATGCGTACGGCGGGCCGGTGGAGAACAGAGCCCGCTTCCTTGTGGAGGTTCTGACCGCTGTGCGCGCGGCGGTGGGGCCTGGCTATCCCGTCTGGGTGAGGATGAACGGGCGGGAGTACGGCGTGGAAGGCGGCACCACTCTAGAGGATGCCCTGACGGTGGCGAGCCTCGCGGAGCAGGCCGGCGCTGCTGCGATACACGTATCGGCGTACGGCCCCGCCACGCCTACGAACCGGACGACCGCGACATTTAAGCCGGCGGTTATCGCTGAGCTGGCCGCCTCGATGAAGCAGAGTGTCTCCATTCCGGTCATCGCCGTGGGGCGAATCACGCCTGAGGCGGCGGAGGACCTGCTCGAATCGGGCGCCGCCGACCTCGTGGCGATGGGCAAGGCGCTGCTGGCGGACCCGGAATTGCCTCGGAAGCTGACCGAGGGCCGAGAGGACGAGATAGTGCCCTGCATCGTCTGCATGCACTGCCGGGATTGCCTCATGCTTGCGACTCCCGGAGGCATCCGCTGTCAGGTGAATCCCAGGCTGGGGTGCGACCACGAGCCTCCGGCCGTTGCCGCGAGAGCGTCGAAGAGAATCCTCGTGGTCGGCGGCGGACCCGCGGGCATAGTCGCGGCGGTGACAGCGGCCCGGAGAGGGCATACGGTTACGCTGTGGGAGAAAGGGCGTGCACTCGGCGGACAACTGTTGCAGGCTTCGGTGCCCCCGCACAAGGACCGCATAGGCTTCTATGCGCGCCATCTGGCGCGTGAGCTCGGCGGGAGCGGTGTCACGGTTGAGTTGCAGCGCGAGGCCGGTGTTGACGACGTGCTTGCCTGGCGTCCCGACGCCGTGATCGTGGCCACCGGCGCTCGTGCTCTCGCGCCCGACATCCCCGGGCTGGCCCGTGCCGGAGCGGTGGAGGCCGGCGCGGTGCTGGATGGGTCGGTACGGCCGGGAAGACGGGTGGTCGTCATCGGCGGGGAGCTGGTTGGCTGCGAGACGGCGGAATACCTGGCCGAACACGGCCGGATAGTGACCCTCGTGCGTCGCGGCGCGGAGATGGCGACGAAGGTCGGTCCGTCGCTCCGGACATTCGTGCTCGAGAGACTGCGGCAGAAGGGCGTCGCCATGCTCACGGGAGTGCGATACGTCGAAGCTACGCCCGCAGGGCTGACGGTCGCGACGCCGGACGGACAGACGCTTTCGATTCGCGCGGATACGCTCGTACTCGCGACCGGGTACACGGGGGAGGCGAGCCTGTACCGGGCGCTTCAGGGCAGAGTGCCGGAGCTGTACGCTGCCGGAGACTGCACGGGACCGGAGTCCATCGGCGAAGCAGTGCGGACGGGGTACGCCGCGGGTTGCCGCGTGTAGCGCTTACGGAGGCCTAAAGGCCTATCTTCTCCCGTACCTCTCGCATGCCGAGAATGGCGTCGGCGACGAGGTCCTGGAGGGGCACGCCGAGCATCTCCGCGCCCTTCTCTATCACGGGGCGGTTGACGCCCGCGGCGAAAGACTTGTCCTTCCACTTCTTCATGACCGACTTGGCCTCCATGTCGGCCACGCTCTTCGACGGCCGAACGAGCGCCGCAGCGGTGATGAGGCCGGTGAGCTCTTCCGTGGCGTAGAGGGTCTTCTCAAGCAGTGTGACCGGCTCCTCGTCGGTGCAGAGTCCCCAGCCATGCGAGACAGCGGCGTGGATGTACTCTTCCGGCCAGCCGCGCTGCGCCAGCAGTTCCCTTGCCTTCTTGCAGTGCTCCTGAGGGAAGCGCTCGTAGTCGACGTCGTGGATGAGCCCGACGATGGCCCACTTCTGCTCGTCCTCGCCGTGCTTCCGCGCCATGTATCGCATGACGCCTTCCACCGCATAGGCGTGTTTGAGCAGGCTCTCCGTCTTGTTGTACTCCTTGAGAAGCGCCAGGGCCTCGTCATACGTAGGGGTGCGTTCCATGCAATCGCCTCCTGGACCGGGCGTATTCGTCCCGGGCATAGACTATAGCCGGAATGAGTCTTCGCGGGCAACAGCAGCGTGGTCGATGCCTCCCGTCGCCCGATGGTAGAATAGCCCCCTTCCATGCCGGAGACACACTCAGGCCGGGCCTCGTGCCCTGAGAACGAGGCGGAGAGACCGTCGCAGCGGCGGTCCCGCGTTGCGTTCCTGGCGAGCACCTTCCTCTTCTGGGCCGCGCTTTATGTCTTCGTTCCGATTCTTCCCGTGTATGCGGAGACGATGGTCGACAATCTCACCATGGTCGGCGTGGTGATAGCGTCCTACGCCCTGCCGCAGCTTCTCTTCCGTGTCCCCATCGGCGTGTACTACGATGCCGCGCCTCGCCGGAAACCCATCGTGGTACTGAGCGTCGTGGCCGCCATTGCGGGCTGTGCCGGCCTTGCACTTGCGGTTGGAGGAGGGACCCTCTTTCTCGGCCGGGCGATGACAGGCGTGGCGGCAGCCGGTTGGGTTGCGTTCACGACGTTCTTCACGGGCTACTACCCGTCCGGCCGCTCGGCCCGGGCCATCGGCACGATCAGTGCGATTCAGCAGGTCTCTCTTGTAGCGGCCACCGGGTCCGGCGGCTTCCTGGCTGATGCCTGGGGGTACCAGGCGGTATTCATGGTAGCAGCGGGACTGGCCGTTCTGGCCCTGCTCTCGCTCGGGTTCGCCCGCGAGCCGGCCGCGCCGTTGAGAGAGCGGACACACGTCGGCCTGCGGAGCGTCGCGACCGGGCCTTTGCTGGTCGCCAGCTCCGTCATGGCGGTGCTGCTGCAGTTCGCGGCGTTCTCCAGCATCTTCGGATTCATCCCGTCCTATGGCGCGAGCATCGGCGCCAGCAACAGTCAGCTTGGCCTCATCACGATGGTCACCCTCGCGGCATCGGCTGTTGCAGCGTTTGCCTCCGTGAGGGTCGCCGAGCGGTTCGGCTACTCCGTCGCTCTGTGCCTCGGCGCTGCCCTGCTGGGTGGTTCGCTGCTGCTGGTGCCGGCCACGGCGACGCCCGAGGCGTTGATGTTGGTGCAGGTCGCCGGCGGCCTGGGACGGGGCAGCCTCCAGACGCTGCTGATGGCGCTCAGCATCCGCTCCGCTCCCCCGGGTTCGCGTGCGACGGCCATGGGGGTCTACCAGGCTGTGTACGCCATCGGCATGCTCGCCGGACCTCTCGTCTCAGGCGCGGTTGCCGACGCGCTCGACCTCGATGCCGTCTTCCGGCTGAGCGCAGCCCTCGCCGCCTCGATAGCCCTTGTAGCCCGGCACCGTGTCGTCCGGCGTGCGTAGCCGGATGCACAGGCATGCGGTCCAGCCGATTCGCCTCCGCCTCAGCGCAGAATGTGCCCTGCCCTTCCCTGACTGTCGTGGCCCGACGCCGTGTGAAGAGAATCAGGCGACCAGGTAGACGACGAGCGCGACTGACACGACGCCGATGAGCGGGGGCACGATGAGACGGTAGACGTCCCCGAGGCGCGACTGGAAGTACTCGACGGTGAGGACAAGACAGAGATGCAGGGGTGAGGCCTTGTAGCCGACCATGCCGGCGACGTAGGCAAGAAAGAGGGCGACGCCGCTCAGTCCGTCGCCGTTGCCCATGAAGGGCAGGAGCAGCGGGAAGGAGATGCCGACGAATGCCACCGACAACCCCGTGGCGAAGCCGATGAGCATCGGCAGGGAGACGAGCATGAAGGCCGGCGGGACGCCGAGCTTCGAGAGATCGTCAAACAGGGCATAGGCGGCGCCGGTGTCCTCAACGATGGCCTTGTAGAGCATCACCGCGAACAGCAGGAAAAGGATCCTGCCGTTGAGGGCGTAGCGCATGGCCTTGCGCAGCTCAGGCCTTGAGACATGCTGCTGTACGCAGAGCGCAACGAGAACAAGCACGAAGGCAAAGAAGGCTTCCATCCCTGCCATGACCACGCCGACGAGGACGATGACCGGCCAGGCGGCGCGAACCAGCTCGACAAGGAACTCCCGGCCGGTCAGGCTCTGCGTCCGCTCGCAACGGACCTCCCTGAGCAGCCGCCAGCTCACGATGGCGCCGAAGACGGCGAGGAGCGGAATGGAGGGCAGCATGGTGCTGACCACTGTTCCCAGCGGCACGGCGAGCACGACGCTCGCGGCCACAACCGCAGGGTACACGGGGACGGACGCCTCCCACAGATGGCGGAACCAGAAGTTCACGTAGGTCGCCTGCGCCGGCGAAAGGCCAAGCCGTCCGACGAGGCCCTTGACGGCGGTGGCCGACACAAGGGCGCCTCCCGGCATGGGGACGAGACCGATGATGGCCGGAACCACATGCAGAGCGACCTTCGGACCCACCGACTCGAGCGTGTGTGACAGTCGCAGCAGCAGCCCCTTGACCTCCATGAGCTTGCTGAGCGACAGCGAGCAGAAGATGATGCCGATGAGCCTCCACGTTCCCAGGCTTGAGGCAGTCTCCCACATGAGCTGCGGCGTCTGGAGCGGTGGCAGTATCAGCAGCGAGAGAACGAGACAGCCGGCGAACACCGCCAGCCCGGGGGCCAGTTTCAGTCTGAGGAGCACGAGGATCCCGGCGATGGAGAGGAGCAGCGCAATGGTCGGGCTCACGACAGGAACCCGGCCTTCCTGGTGACCCGTGATGGGCCGACCGGTCCGGCAGGGCGGGACCGTGGTGCGCTGCTAAAGGATGCGTACACTCGTGAACTCCGCACGGGCAACAATCGCGCCATTATAGTCTCCCGTCCCGGCGACGGCAAAACGAAGACGAAGCGCACTGCGGGACGCTACCGTCCTCCCGCGAAGAAGTACAGCAGGGTGAGGGTGACGAGGACAGCGATGGCAGGAGGGAGGAGAAGACGGTAAACCGCGGCCAGCCTGGCCTGGAAGTACTCCGCCGACAGCACCAGGCAGAGGTGCAGAGGCGACAGCATGTAGCCCAGTCCTCCGGCGCCGTAGGCGAGCATGAGGGAGACTCCGTCGACGGCGTCCCCGGAGATGAGAAACGGCACGAGCAGAGGGAGAGAGATGCCAACCATGGCGGACGACAGTCCGGTCGAGAAACCGATGAGCGCAGGCAGCACGATGAGAATCAGGGCATGCGGCAGTCCGGCCTGCTGCATCTCCGCGAACAGCGCCTCGGCGGCTCCCGAGGCGTCAACGACGCTCTTGAAGAGCATGACGGCGTAGAGCAGGAACAGGATCTTCGGGCCGAAGCCGTACTTGAGGCCGGCCTTCACCTCGGGCAGCGACATCCGTTGCTGCAGCACGAGGGCAACCACGGTGATGAAGAACGCCGGAGCGGCGTCCAGGCCGGCGAGGACCAGCGCGAAGACGAGCATCACCGGCCAGGCGGAGCGAAAGAGCTCACGCGGAATGCTCTCGCCGCCGCGCCCGTTCCCGTCCGGCGCAGGGACGCGGCGCAGGATGCGCCAACTGACCATGGCGCCGAAAACGAGCATCAGCATCCACATGGGGGCGAGGTGCAGCAGCATGAACGACAGAGGCACGGAGAGGATGACGCCGGCCATGATGACCCCGGGGTAGATGGGGGTGCCGAACTCGCACAGGTGACGGAACCAGAAGTTGATGTACGTCGCCTGAACCGGGGAGAGATGCAGTCGCCGCACGAGGTCCTTCACCGCGGCCGCGGACACGACCGCCCCGCCGGGAAGAGGCATCAGGCCGATGGCGACCGGCGCGACGTGGATGGCCAGCTTCGGGCCGATGCCTTCGAGCGCGTTGGCCAGCCGCGTCAGCATGCCCCGCTTCTCCATGAGGTGGCTCATCATAAGCGCGCAGATGACGATCGCGAGGAGGCGCAGGGTCTGCATGTCGGTGGCAGCCCTGAGCATGAGACCGGGCGTCTCCGCCAGCGGCAAAGAGAGCAGGGACAGAAGCAGACTGCCGCAGAAGACGGCGCCGCCGGGGTGGAGCTTGAGGCGCAGAAGCAGGAGGACGACGGCAATGGTGATAAGCAAGGCGAGGGAGGGGTTCACCGAGACAGCTCCTGAACAGACATGACGAACGGGCCATTATAGACCCGCGTCTTCCCTGTGACAAAACGCGGGACGAGGGCGCCGGACGATGCAGGGCGACTGTTGAAACAGAATGCGGTGCCGTACCATCGTGGCAGGGGAGACCGGTTCACGGTCGACCGACCACCGGGAACGGGAAAGGAGAGGACGTTGACAGAAGTACGACGTGACGACGAACGGCTACCGCGCATCGAACGCGAGCAACCTGAGTTGCCGGAGGGCTGGAACGAGCTGCGCAAGGCCAAGGCCTCGGCCAAGACGGGATGGACGTACTACCGGGAACTGGTGAAGCTGCTGCATCAAGAGCTTGGCGAGGAACGGACCGCCGGTCTCATCTGCAAGCTGATGAAAGGGATGGCGCACCGGTACTTCGATGCATCGATGCAGAAGTTCGGCATCGAAGGCAACGACGCATGGGCGCTGGCAAGCTACTTCAAGCTGGCGACCGGGGACGTCGTCGGCTACAAGGCGGAGTTAATTCAGGAGGGACCGAAGAAGGTCGTCTACCGACTCTACCCGCCGTGCCTCTGGTTTCCGGACCTGGACATTCCGCCGGCCTTCTGCCTTGCCGAGGACTGCTTCGAGGAGGAAGTGGCGCGCACGCACAATCCCAAGGTCAAGGTGTACTGTCGCGCGCTGCTGACATGGGGCGACCCGTACTGCGAGACGGTCTTCGAGGAAGTCGACTGACGCGTCCGTCTTCGCGTACGCAGGGTACTACTTCGCGTGACCCGGCACAGTGGACTCTGGAGGCAGCGGGAGGACGACGCGGACGACGGTTCCGCCACCCTCGGCGTTGGCGAAGTACGCCTCGCCTCCAAGCGCACGGGCGCGCTCCCTCATGCCGATAACGCCGAACGACCTCGGGTCCTCGATGTGCGACTTCGCGATGCCTCGGCCGTTGTCGGCCACGGTGAGGACCACGGCGCGGTCAGCGCTCTTCAGGCGCACCTGAACCCGCGTCGCGTGTGCGTGCCGTACAACGTTTGTCAGTGACTCCTGGCAGATGCGGAACAGTGCCGTGGAGTAGCGCTCGTCAAGCTCCAGCTCTTCGTCGACATCGAGCTCGCAGCGGATGCCGCTTCGCTCCTGGAAGTCGCGCGCCAGCCACTCGAGCGCCGGCACGAGGCCCAGGTCGTCCAGGATGCCGGGGCGGAGCCGCGACGACATGCGCTGTACGGCGGATATGGTGTCCTCGACGACGGACTTCATCCCCGCGAGCTTCTCCTGCGCCTCCTCGTGCAGGTTGCCGGGAACGTGCCGGTTGAGGGCGGTGATGTCCATCTTGAGCGCCGTGAGGTACTGCCCGAGCTCGTCGTGAAGCTCGCGGGCGATGCCTCTCCGCTCCTCTTCGCGAACGGACTCCTGGTGGGTGGCAAGCTCTCTGAGCTGGGCCTGCGACTGGCGAAGCTCCGCCTCGATGAGATTGCGGGACGTGACGTCGCGGAGCACGGCAATGAGCGAGGCGGCGCCGTCAGGCTCCAGCAGCGGAGCGGCCACGACATCGTAGTCTCGCTCTCCGATGCGCCGGGACAGCCTCGTGCTGCCGGCGCCGCCGGTCCACGTTTGGACGAGCGAGCAGACGGCGCACGGTCTGTCGGAGCCCAGCGACCGCCAGCAGGGCGTGCCGGCCTCCACGCCGAGGTCTTCTCTGGCGGACCGGTTGGCGAACCGTATCGTACGGTCCGGAGCGACGATGAGGACACTGTCCTCCATGCCGTCGAGCCAGCGCTCCAGGTCGCGCCGCGCCCGAACGGCGTCGCTGTAGAGTCGCGCGTTATCGAGCGACACCGCAAGCTGATTGCCGAGCGTCTCGAGCAGGCGGCGGTCATCCGCGGCGTACGGGCGCTGCGAGACCTTCTCTCCAAGCACTAGGAGTCCCGCAAGCTGCCCGGCAGCCGAGGTAACCGGCACGAGGACGCTCGCCCGCATTGAGTCCAGCAGGCTCTGCTCCTGATGCGAGAGGCTACGGAGTTGGGGTTCTATATCCAGCATCCGGTGAGCCAGTATGCCAGGGTGTTGCGCCAGCCAGGTCAGCAGCGCTCCCCGTGCGTGAAGCACAGGCGGAGACTGAGGCACCTCCATGCCCGCGCAGTGTGCAAGCTCGAAGTCGCCGCCCACCTGCCGCGGCAGCAGCAGGCAGGCGTGTGTGGGGTGGAGCGCGTCGACGACGAGGGCTGTAATCTCCCTGGCAAGGGAAGGGAGGTCGACGGTGTGCTGCGCCTCGCGGCTGAAGCGTTCGAGGGCGAGGAGCGCCTCGTATCGCTCGCGATAGAACGCCCGGTCCACGACCGACTGCGCCATTCCGTAGAGCGGGCGCAGAAAGAGCGAGAGGAACAGTACGGTCAGCAGGAAGCCCCACAAGCTTTCGAGTCGCGCGCCCAGGAACCGCTGCAGCACGTAGAGGGTCAGCACGTACGGCACTGCGACCAGCACGCCGAGCACAAGATACGTGAG
>CAZVCS010000024.1:0-10127 GCA_964625765.1 uncultured Dehalococcoidales bacterium
TACATCGATGACCTGCGCAATCTCATTTCCGACCTTCATGCGGCCCTCGGTGTACCCGACTGTCGTGCCCGGGTAGTTCGAGGAGATGACACGGACGCCGGTCAGACGTGAGAAGACGACGCTCTTTCCAACGTTGGGGTTGCCCAAAAGCAGGACTCTCATAGTCCATTCACCCTGATCAGGACTCTGTCCGCCATGCGCCGGCCTATGGCCACGTGCGCCCGGTCCACCTCGACGGTGACCGGCCCGCCGAGCACCATCGAACTCACCTTGGTTATCCGCTTGCCGGGACGTATGCCAAGCGCCGCCAGGCGTTCGACAGTCCGGTGCCCTCCCCGCACGTCAACAACGACGCCGGTCTGGCCGGGACACATCGACACCAGAGTGTCGCCGTCAGCACGGTTTGCCTCGGCGTTTCTGTGCCTCAACCAGCCGAACATCACAATGCCTCCCGAGCTCGCGACCCGTCCAAGCGAACCGGCGCTGCGGAAGCTCGTCGCTCTCCGGCCTTGTCGAGACTCGAGGCGAACTGCCTCAGCCAGCGAGGCGGCGTTGCGTTTCCCTCGAGGGCGAACTCCACAAACTGCCCCAGGCGTTCTGACGTGGCGGGGCTCAGGTGATGCTCGAGCTTGCAGGCATCTTCCTCGGCAGTGTCGCCCGAGATGCCCAGAATCGCCGTCAGGAACACTCGCAGGGCGCGGTGGCGTCTCCACACGTCTTCCGCCACGGCTCTGCCACGCGCCGTCAACAGCACCGAGCCGTACCGTTCATGCTGCACCAATCCCTCTTCGGAGAGCCGTGCAACCGCAGCCGTTACGCTGGGTTTGCTCACGCCGAGCGCCCTGCTGAGGCGCGTCACCGACGTCGAACCGCGTTCCCCGCCAAGCACTCGTATGGATTCGAGGTAGTCTTCCATGTTCGAGCTCCGGTGGCGGGCTTGTTCCACGCTCTCGGGTCGCGCCGGGGCAAGGCTCCCGCTCTTGTTGTCATCGCCGGCCGGCAGCGCCCCGAAATTGTTAGCCATGGCTAACATATGATAGCACAGGGTGCGGGCGAATCAAGCGCAACAAGAGCGGCAGACAAGACGCTCCCGTATCAGGTAGACTTCAGCGTCGGCGACGCGCTGTGGCAAAGGAGGTTCGATGCAGAGCATACGACTGGGGCGAACAGGCCTGATGGTGTCGCGCGTGGGATTCGGCTCCATCCCGATACAGCGGCTGGGCGACGACGACGCCGTCGCCGTTATCCGCACGTGCCTTGAACGGGGCATGACGTACATCGATACCGCCAACGCCTACTCAACGAGCGAGGGACGCATCGGCAGAGCCTTGAAGGAGTGGCGCAAGACGGTTGTCATCTCAACAAAGACGCAGAGCCGGACCGCCGAGGGCGTTGCCGCACATCTCGCGCAGAGCCTGAAGATGCTGCAGGTCGATTCGATAGACCTGTACCAGTTCCACAACGTCAGCAGCTTCCCCGAGCTGGAGAAGATACTCGACCCGAAGGGGCCCATCCCGGTGGTGCAGGAAGCCATCCGGGCCGGCAAGGTCAAGCACATGGGCATCACCTCTCACCAGATCGACGTGGCGAAGGAGACGGTGAAGTCCGGGCGTTTCGAGACCATCATGTTCCCGTTCAACTTCATCGCTCATGAGCCCGGGGAGGAGCTGTCGGCCCTGGCGGCACAACACGACGTCGGCTTCATCGCGATGAAGCCGTTCGCCGGCGGCATGATTGACAACGCGGCGCTCGCCATCAAGTACCTGCTGCATTTCGACAATGTGGTCCCCATAGTCGGGATAGAGCGGATTGCCGAGATCGACCAGGTCGTTCGCCTCGCCGAAGGCAAGCGGGACTTCACCAAGGCGGAACAGTCGGAAATGGAACGGATCCGGCGCGAAGTCGGGAACCGCTTCTGTCGCCGCTGCGACTACTGCCAGCCCTGCACGACGGGCATCCCCATCTCGACGGTCATGTCCTACCCCACGATGGTGCGCCGGATGCCACCCAAGAACGTGGTTTCGGGGTGGATTGCCGACGCTGTGGAGAAGGCGGCCGGATGCACCGAGTGCGGCGCGTGCGAAGAGCGGTGCCCCTACCACCTGCCGATTCGGGAGATGCTGTCCGAGAACGTAGCCACCTACCGGCGGCTCAAAGAGGAGTGGCAGCGGACCAACTCGACTCAGCAGTGACATGCGCAGGAGAGGGCAGCGGATGAAGCCGGATAGGTCGACCGTCGAGGAACGCATTGACTGACACCGGCCGGCCGTCCCGCATCTACTACGGCTACGTGATTGCGGCCCTGGCATTCCTCATTCAGGCCGTGTTCTGGGGCACGTACCGTAGCTTCGGACTCTTCTTCAATCCCCTCGGCGACGAGTTCGGTTGGTCACGCGAGCAGGTGGCTGGAGCGGCCTCGATGGGTTGGCTCATCGTCGGCCTGATGAACCTCCCTGCGGGCGCGATGGTCGACCGCTTCGGCCCGCGGCGCACGCTGGCCATCGGCGGCGTACTGTTCGGCGCCGGCTACATGCTGATGTCAGGCGTGAGCGGGCTCTGGCAGGTGTACCTCTTCTACGTCATCCTGGCGGTAGGCATGAGCGCGGCCGACGTCGTTCCTCTCTCCACCGTTGCCCGGTGGTTCATCAGAGCCAGAGGGACCATCACCGGGTTGTCCAAGATAGGCGCCGGAGTTGGCATGATGGCCACGCCGTTCGTGGCGAGCTACTTCATCGAGACGCACGGCTGGAGGTCGGCATACCTGGCGCTGGGAGCCATCGCTCTGGTGGTGCTACTCATCGTCGCCCGATTCATACGCCGGGACCCTTCGACCATGGGGCTGGCCGCCTACGGGGCAAGCGTTGAGCCGGCGACCGTCCTGCGGAAGGAAGAGGGAACGCCACTCCGCGAGGCGCTGCGCATGCGGCAGTTCTGGACCGTCTGCGTGGCGTACTTCCTCCTCATCGCCTGCTCGGAAACCGTCATGGTGCACACCGTCCCTCATGCGGAAGACCTCGGCATATCCTCGACCGGAGCAGCGGGCGTCCTCTCGTTCCTTGGGGGAGCCAGCATCGGCGCCCGCGTGGTGGTCGGAGTGGCGCTCGACCGGCTGGGTTCCCGGCTGGCGCTGCTGCTGTGCTTCGTACCGTCAATCTCCGCGCTCGTCTGGCTTCAATTCGCCGACACGGCCTGGATGCTCTATGTCTTTGCCGTGCTGTACGGGCTGAGCCACGGCGGCTTCTTCACGCTCCTGGCCCCGGTGGTGGCGCAACTGTTCGGGACGGTATCGCACGGCGCCATCTTCGGCATCATCATGGCGGGAGGAGGCGTGAGCGGCGCCCTTGCACCGCTGCTCACGGGCCGCACCTTCGACATGCTGGGCAGCTATCGTCTCCCGTTCCTCGTGGTCGCGGGCATGGCGGTGGCAGCCCTGGCGCTCATCCTGTCTCTCAGGAAGACGCCCTTCGAGCTTGAGGCAGAACAGCGCTCCAGGTCCCGGACAGCCTAGGCTCCTGGCAGCAGCCGTCTGCGGGGCAAGACTTCAGGGTTCACGAGGTTAGGCGGTATCTCTCCGCCCAGCGCCGCCGCGATGTTCTCCACCGTCATCGCAGCCATGCGGTCGCGAGTGCGCCTCGAGTTTGCGCCCAGGTGCGGGATGAGGATGACGTTGTCCAGCTCCGCCAGCCCCTCGGCCAGGCGCGGCTCGTCCTCATAGACATCGAGCGCGGCGCCGGCTATCGTCCCCGCTCCGAGCGCGCGCACCAGCGCCCGCTCGTCGACGATCGGACCACGCGCCGCATTGATCAGGTACGCGGTCGGCTTCATGAGCGAGAGCGCTTGTGCATCTATAAGGTGTCGAGTCGCTTCAAACAGCGGCACGTGAATGGTGACGAAGTCGGATTCCCTCAGAAGCGTATCCAGTGGAACGAAAGAAGCGCCCAGGCGTTCTTCGACGTCCCGGGATGCTCGTTGTGCGTCCGTGTAGAGAACCCTCATTTCGAACCCGGCGGCCCTCTTCGCCATTGCCTGGCCGATGCGACCGAGGCCGACGATGCCCAGAGTCGTTCCGGAGATATCCGCCGCAATGAACGCCTCGGGACGCCACTCGGTCCACCGGCCCGACCTGGTGAAGCGGTCGACGACCACGACGTTGCGCGCGATCCCCATCAGGATGGCCCAGGCGAGGTCGGCCGTGGCATCCGTCACGACCTCCGGCGTGTTGGTGACCATGACACCGCGCGCCGTTGCTGCCGGCACATCGACGTTGTTGAAGCCCACGGCATAGTTGGCAACGATCTTCAGCCGGGGCGCCGCGTCCAGCAACTGCGTGTCAATCCGGTCGGTCAGCATGGCAACCATGCCGTCCGCTTCGGCCACGGCGCGAAGAAGCTGGTCTCGCGCCATCTGCCCTTCCACGGGATTGAGAACGACATTGAATCGCTCGCGCAGTCGCTCCAGGAGTCCATGGCCGGGTACGTTCCGATATGTCACCAGGACGTTCAGCATGACAGCAAACCCTCCACCGGCATGACTGTATCAGAAACCGGCCGGCTCCGCCGGCCAGGGTTCCCGGCTGACGCTCAGGCTCGCGTCCGGCCAGATGCAGTAGAGCCGGGATGTATAATGGAGCAACAGCAACCCGCAACGTGGAGTTCGGCGATGGGCAACGACACTGCGGACAGCCGAGTTCCGGGCGGCGGCGAACCGATCGGGGAGCGAGAACGGCGGGTGATGAACAGCCGCGGCAGAGAGTTGCTGTTGCGGCACTGGGACTTCCCGCTGTTCGCCTCCCTGTTGCGCCTCCACGGCATCTCCCTCGAGAACGCTGCCATCCTCGATGCCGGCTGTGGCTCCGGCTACGGTCTGACCCTCATCTGGAAGCAGTTCCGGCCGTCCCGGCTCGTTGGCTTTGACATCCTGCCTTCGCAGGTGGAACTGGCGCGCAAGCGCAACGTGCCCGCCACGGTGTTCACCGGAGACATCGCCGCGCTGCAACTGGCCAGCGGCTCGTTCGACGCGGTGTTCGTATGCGGCGTCCTGCATCACTGCCGGACATGGCGCACCGGGCTGGCCGAGGTGGCGCGAGTGCTGAAGGACGGCGGCGTCCTCCTGCTGGCGGAGCCGGATACCTTGCTCATGCGGATGGAACGCGCCCTCTCCGGCCATTCGCCCGCGCTCGAAGCTGGATTCTCTCACGAGGCACTGCGCAGCGAGATGAGGACGGCCGGGCTGATGGCGGTCGAGCAGCGAGCCCTGTACTTCGGACTATTCAGCTGCTTCCTCTGCGTCAAGGCGGCGATGGATGCCAGTGCGGAGTACGTGGTTGCCCGCCGCCTGCTGCGCGCGCCTTCCGAAAGCGAGTTTGCCGCGGGTCAGCAGGCGCCGGCGTAGGATGCCCGGGAAAGGGAAGCGCCGCCACCCTTCCCGATTCGCCACGTGGACAAGCCGACCTGGTGACACCGGACCATGGCACCGGTACAAGAGTGACCGCCACCGGGCTATGAACCCGTTGACGAGTGTCAACAACAGCGATACAATGGCGGGAAACGTCCACCGCATCGAGTGGGCTCGGGGCTCGTCCGGCACCACCGGCGCCGAGGTTGCGTGAGGACAATCGGTCCAGGAATGGCTGCAGGAAGCGCGCCCTTTCCGGAGAGCACACTGTGTCGGTACGTTTGAGAGTGCTGCTGATGCTTGCGACGGCCCTTGCGCTCGGGTCCGTCGCACTGATATTCGTCTCGGGCCAGGCCCTCGAGCCCAGCTACGCCCGCCTGGAGCAGCGCTTCGTCAGCACAAACGTGGAGCGAGCGGTCGGGGCACTGCAGACGCGGCTCGATTCCCTCACGTCAACGAACGACGACTGGTCGGCCTGGGATGACACGTACGAGTTCGTCCAGAATGGAGAGAGCGACTACATCGAGTCGAACCTCTCAAACGACTCCCTTGCGGCCATCCGCGTGCACCTGATGGTGTTCCTGAACAGTGAGGACCGTGTCGTGTACGCCAGGGCGGTGGACTCGAGCTTCGAAGACGAGGTTGAGATTCCCGATGGACTCGAGGCGCATCTGAGGCCGGGCAGCTACTTGCTGTCTCACGACCGACCGGGCAGTGCCGTGGTCGGCTTACTGGGGCTTCCAGAGGGTACGATGCTGGTCTCCGCGCGACCGGTCCTGCCGAGCTCGGAGGAAGGCCCGATCAGGGGCACGATGCTGATGGGAGTCTACCTGGATGAGGCTCTCGTGGAGGAGTTTGCCTCCACGACGCGCCTGTCGCTCTCTGTCACGCCCGCCGCCGTCTCTGTGCCTGCCCCGGTGTCAACGCCCGGGGAGACGCACCCCCTTTCCTCCGAGATCGAGGTGACGCCGGTGACACAGGACACCGTCGAGGGACACACGCAGCTTCTCGACGTCTACGGACAGCCGGTCGCCGATCTCGCCATCTCGCAGGCGAGGAGTATCTACGCCGAAGGCCAGCACACGCTTCGATACCTCTTCGGGTTGATACTGATACTCGGCACAGGCCTGGGCCTGTTGCTCGTGATACTCATCGACCGGATGCTTCTCCGCCGCGTCACGCGTCTGGCTGGCGAAGTTCAGGCGTGTGGTGAAGCGAAGGACTTCGCCGGCAGGGTGTCCGAAGCCGGAAACGATGAGATTGGCGACCTGGCTCGCGCCATCAACGACGCGTTCGAGGCCCTGGCGCAGACTCATGCGAAGTTGCGCAGTTCTCACAACGACCTGGAGCAGACGACGGCGGACCTCAAACGCACAGAGCAGGAGTTGAGGACTACGGCGAACCAGTTGCGGCGGCTCACCCGTCATCTGCAGTCGGTGAGGGAGGAGGAGCGTGCACTGGTCGCGAGTGAGATGCACGACCGGATCGGTCAGTCGCTGACCACCCTGCGGATGGACCTGGCGACCCTCAGCAAGACATCTGCGCGCGGAGCAGCCCCGTCAATCAGCATGCTCGAGGAGATGACACACGTGGTGGACGCTCTCGTGGAGACGGTGAAACGCATGTCCGTCGGCCTGTATCCGAGCGTCCTGGGGGACCTTGGCTTGAACGAAGCCATGGAGTGGCAGCTCTCCGAGTTCGGCAAGCAGAAGGGTATCCACACCATGCTCTCCGTGCGAGGAGACCCCTCGACAGTGGACTCGAGCCGGGCGCTGGTGCTGTTCAGGATCCTGCAGGAGTCACTGGCGGAGGTGGCGGGCCACTCGGCCGCCACCGAAGTCACTGTGACGCTCAACGTCGAAAGCCGCTACGTGCTGCTCTCGATTGTCGACAACGGAAAGCCACTCTCGCCGAACGACACGCAGTCCGGGCGGGCAATTGCGCTCGGGCTGATAAAAGACCGCGCTGAGGTGCTCGGCGGCGGCGTGACCTTCACGAGCGACGAGAGCGGCACGGCCATCGTAACGCAGTTGCCTCTGTAGCCGCGCCTCTCCGCAGTGGGGCGGGCGTCCACGCCTGCCGCCGGCTTGCACGGACTCCACCGGCTCAATCGCCGCAGCGTTGCTGAGGCTTCCGTACAACGCTCACCATCTCGGCCTGCGCCACCAGTTCAGGCGCGGAAAGGTAGTCCGCGGATGACTCAAACGGTTTGCCGGTTACCGTGATGTACCGGTGCGCCTCAAGCGCGATGGTGCGAGACGTGTTGCCGACCCGGGTTATCCAGCCTGTGACCTCGAGGAAGTCCCCCGCGCGAACGGGGCTTCTCAGCGTGATCGTGTTGTAGGCCGCCAGCAGACCCTCATCTCCGTCAAAACGTATCATCAGCTCAGTGCCGACGTCACCGAAGAGACCAAGCACGTACGCGCCGTTGACGAGGCCGCCGGCGTAGTGCACGTCCTTCTCGCTGACCCTCAATCTCAAGGCTACCTTCTCTCCGACCTGGACCGACCTCTTCATGTGTGCATCCTCCCTTCAGCATCGAGTCGACAGTCTGCAGAAGCGCGGTCTGATGATGGTACCATGAGCCAGCCTGACGGGCGCCGTGCGCGAGAGGGCCGCCCGCCGGAGCGCGGTTTGCGATGCATTCTGCGGCACTGTATCATCATATGTTCATACCGGACCTGCATCACCTATGGTCTCAGAAACCGCCCTTCCTGCGCGCATCGAAAGGCTGAGCGAGCTGGCCCACAACATGTGGTGGAGCTGGCACCACGCAAGCCGCGCCGTCTTCAGGTCGCTCGACTACCCACTCTGGTCTCTCAGCGGCCACAACCCGGCCAGGATGCTGCACGAGATTGACCCGGTGAGGCTGCGGCTCGCCGCGAGGGACCCCGAGTTCCTGCAGGTCTATGACACAGCCATCGCCGAGCTCGACAGAGACCTCCTCGGGAACAGCCTCTGGTTCCACCAGGCGCACGCGGAACACCGCCGCGACGTGATCGCGTACTTCTCGGCCGAGTTCGCCATCCACAACTCGCTGCCTATCTACGCCGGCGGCCTGGGCATTCTCGCCGGAGACCTGCTCAAGGAGGCGTCCGACCTCGGCCTGCCGATGGTCGGCGTCGGCCTCATGTACCCCCAAGGCTACTTTCAGCAGCACATCGGACCTGATGGATGGCAGCAGGAGGTCTACCGGGAACTCGATTTCAGGTCGGCTCCGATATCGCCGGTCCGCATGTCCCCTGACGTCGCCTGCGCTCCCCTCACCTCCGTCAGACTTGGAGAACGGAACGTCCAGCTCGGCGCCTACCTTGTGAGGGTCGGCCGCGTCGAGTTGTACCTCGTCTGCACGGACGTCGAAGGCAACTCACCGGAGGACCGCCAGCTCACGTCGAGACTCTACACAGCGGAGCAGTCGCGCCGCATCCAGCAGGAGATAATCCTTGGCGTCGGCGGAACGCGCATTCTGAAAGCTATCGGCCTCGAGCCGACCGTCTGGCACGCGAACGAGGGGCACACGGCATTCATGATGCTTGAACGCATCCGACGAGAGCGGGAACGTGGTCGCAGTGCAGACGAAGCGCTCGAGTCCGTGCGTGCGAGCACGGTATTCACGACGCACACACCCGTGCCCGCGGGACATGACGTGTTCCCGTTCGAACTGATGGATCAGTACTTCAGCGGCTACTGGCCTCTGCCGGGAGCAGACCGGGAGCGCACGCTGCAGCTTGGCCAGGTGGACGGCGCAGACCAGTTCAACATGACCACGTTCGCGCTTCGCACCTCAGCGAGGAGCAACGCAGTCAGCATGAAGCACATGCACGTCACACAGCGCATGTGGCAGGGACTGTGGCCGGATACGCCGGAGGAGTCCGTCCCCATCTCGCACGTCACCAACGGAGTGCACCCGCCGACATGGCTGTCGGCCGAACTCGCCGAGCTCTACTGCCGTCACCTCGGCCATGACTGGGCTGAGCGGCACGACGATGCAGCATTGTGGCAGAAGCTCAACGAGATTTCGGACGAAGAACTCTGGGCCGCGCGACGCAAGCAGAAGCAGCGGCTCATCACCGCCATGGCGCTACGCGGCCAGGAATGCTGGGCCAGCGGCCGGTGCACCCCCCAGCAGGCGCTTGCCATGGGAGCCCTGTTCGAACCAGGCGCACTGACCATCGGCTTTGTGCGCCGGTTCACCGAGTACAAGCGCCCTGCGCTGCTGTTCCGGGACGTGGAGCGCCTGAAGCGTCTCGTTCGGGACCCCTGGAGCCCGGTGCAGATAGTCTTCGCCGGCAAGTCGCATCCCGCTGATGAGGCCTCCAAGCGACTGCTGCAGCAGGTCTACCGGATGTGTCTGGACCGCGAGTTCAGAGGCCGGGTCGCCTTCGTCGAGGACTACGACATGCACATGTCGCGTCTGCTCACGAGAGGCGTCGATGTGTGGCTCAACACCCCGCGCCGCCCGCGTGAGGCGTCAGGAACCAGCGGCATGAAGGCCGCCATGAACGGCGTGCTTCACCTGAGCGTGCCCGATGGCTGGTGGCCGGAAGGATACGACGGCACAAACGGCTGGGTCATCGGCGACGAGACGGTCCCGGCCAGCCACGACGAGGAGGACGCACAGGACGCCGCGTCACTGTACTCCATCCTCGAGAACGAAGTCATCCCCCTGTACTACGACCGCGACCGCAACGGCATCCCTCATGGCTGGCTGAAGAGGGTAAGGGACTCCATCA
>CAZVCS010000024.1:10137-22500 GCA_964625765.1 uncultured Dehalococcoidales bacterium
CGATTACGCCCCGCTTCTCTTCCCGCCGCATGGTCAAGGACTACGTCGAGACGATGTATGTCCCCGTGCTTGAACGGGACCACGGTTCTCAACCCGCACACTGATCCCCGTCCCTCTTGCTTGACACCGGCCACCCCGTCTGTTGTAGTCTCAATCAGGCGAGCCGTCCGTGAGGACATCGCCGGTGGTCAATCATGGACAGGCACCAGCGCAATCGGGTCATCATCGAGAACGTAAGGCCCTCTATCGATTGCGGCCGCTTCCCGGTGAAACGCGTTGCAGGGCAGCAGGTTACCGTCGAGGCGGACATCTTCGCGGACGGGCACGATGAACTGGCCTGCGCAGTGCTCTTCCGCCGCGCCGGCGCGTCTTCGTGGCAATCCTGCCGCATGACACCTCTCGGCAACGATGCCTGGCGAGGCTCGTTTCTGGTCGAGGACGTGGGGGAGTACGAATACGCCGTGAGCGCCCGCATCGATGCGGTCGCAACCTGGCAGGCCCGACTGCGGAAGCGCCTGCGACCGGGCCAGGATGTCGCTGCCGAATTGCTCGTCGGGGTCCAACTGCTGGAGGAAGCTGCGGCCGGCGCCGCCGGCGCCGAGCGCGACGCCCTGCTCGAGCAGGCACGACGTGCTCGCGCCGCCGGCACTCCGGAGGAGGCTGCGGAGTTGGCTGATGACTCGGACATCTCCCTGCTCGCGCGCCCGCACAGCCGCAAGGAGACGGAAGCCACCCTCTCCCCCGCGCTCAGAGTCACCGTTGACCGGAGGAAGGCTCTCTCCAGCGCCTGGTATGAGATGTTCCCGCGTTCGTGTTCCCCTGTTGCGGGGCGCCACGGCACGTTCGCCGATTGCGAGGCTCGCCTGCCGTACATCGCTGGACTGGGGTTTGACGTGCTCTACCTCCCTCCCATCCATCCCATCGGGATGACCGCGCGCAAGGGCCGCAATAACTCAGAGACGTGCCAGGAGGGCGACCCCGGCACGCCGTGGGCCATCGGCTCCGCCGAGGGTGGGCACAAGGCGGCACATCCGCAGCTTGGCACCCTCGACGACTTCCGGTCGCTGGTGCGCGCAGCCGCGGGCTACGGCATCGAGATAGCCCTGGACATAGCCTTCCAGTGCTCCCCGGACCATCCGTGGGTGAACGAACACCCGCTGTGGTTTCGAAGGAGGCCGGACGGCACGGTGCAGTACGCCGAGAATCCTCCGAAGAAGTACCAGGACATCTACCCGCTCGAGTTCGAGAACGATGACTGGCGGGGCTTGTGGGACGAACTGCGCAGCGTCGTTCGCTTCTGGATGGAGCAGGGCGTACGCATCTTCCGCGTCGATAACCCCCACACGAAGCCATACGCATTCTGGGAATGGCTCATCTCCTCCCTAAGAGCGGAGGACCCCGGCCTCATCTTCCTGTCGGAGGCGTTCACACGACCAAGGCTGATGCACCGGCTGGCGAAGCTGGGCTTCACGCAGTCGTACACCTACTTCACCTGGCGCCGGACGAAGTGGGAGCTCATGGAGTACCTGACCGAGCTGACGCACACGGAGAGCTGCGAGTACCTGCGCCCCAACTTCTGGCCCAACACGCCGGACATCCTGATGGACTACCTCCAGACCGGCGGCAGGCCGGCTTTCGAGGCGCGCCTCGTACTGGCAGCGACTCTGAGCTCGAACTACGGCATCTACGGCCCCGCTTTCGAGCTGTGCGTCGACAAGCCGCTGGCGGAGGGCAGCGAGGAGTACCTCGACTCGGAGAAGTACGAGCTCAAACACTGGGACGTGGAGTCTCCCGACAGCATCGCGGGGCTGGTCTCGACCGTGAATCGCATCAGACGCGAGAGCAGAGCGCTCCAACAGACGAACAACCTGTGCTTCGACCACGTCGACAACCCGCACCTCATCGCGTACAGCAAATGGGACGACGAGGGTTCAGACCGGGTGCTCGTGGTCGTCAACATGGACCCTGCGCACACCCAGGGAGGATGGCTGGCGCAGGCGCCGGAACCGGCCGGATACCGGCCCGGTGACGCCTACACGGTGCGGGACCTCATCAGCGGCAGAGAGTACGACTGGTCCGGTCTGCGGAACTACGTGCTGCTCGACCCGTCCGAAGCTGTCGCACACATCTTCAGACTGCCGGCAAACGGCGGGGCAACGGTTGACACCCCGGTCTCGCCGGGAGGTGCTCCATGAACCGGACGCAGCAGGTGTACTCGTGGCAGGACGACGACCCTCTGTGGTACAAGGACGCGGTCATCTACGAGGTCCACGTTCGCGCGTTCTTCGACTCGAACGCGGACGGCATCGGCGACTTCGCCGGCCTGACACAGAAGCTGGACTACCTGCGCGATCTGGGTGTGAACACCGTCTGGCTGCTCCCCTTCTATCCTTCGCCCCTGAAGGACGATGGTTACGACATCTCCGACTACACGGGCATCCATCCAGCCTATGGCGTTCTGAAGGACTTCCGGACGTTCATGCGCGCCGCCGACGAGCGCGGCCTGAGAGTTATCACCGAGCTGGTGCTCAACCACACGTCCGACCAGCATCCGTGGTTCCAGCGAGCGCGGCGGGCCGGCAAGGGCACGAGAGCACGTGACTTCTACGTCTGGAACGACGACACGCTCAAGTACCGGGATGCCCGCATCATCTTCAAGGACTTCGAGAGGTCCAACTGGACATACGACCCTGTGGTCGGCGCCTACTACTGGCACCGGTTCTACTCTCACCAGCCGGACCTCAACTTCGACAACCCCCGCGTCCGCAACGCGATGCTGCGTGTGATGAGCTTCTGGTTCAGTCTCGGCGTGTCCGGATTACGCCTTGACGCCGTGCCATACCTCTACGAGCGGGATGGGACCAACTGCGAGAATCTGCCGGAAACGCACGCGTTTCTCCAGGAGCTTCGGCAACAGGTCGACAGACGCTTTCGCAACCGCATGCTGATTGCCGAGGCGAACCAGTGGGCCGAGGACGCGGCGGCGTACTTCGGTCAGGGAGACGAGTGCCACATGGCATTCCACTTCCCGCTCATGCCGCGCCTGTTCATGGCCATCCGCATGGAAGACCGCTTCCCCATCGTCGACATCCTCGAGCAGACGCCGAAGATACCGGATTCGTGCCAGTGGGCCATCTTCCTGAGGAACCACGACGAGCTCACGCTGGAGATGGTCACGGACGAGGAACGCGACTTCATGTACCGCGTCTACGCGCATGACCGTCAGACGCGCATCAACCTCGGCATACGGCGACGTCTCGCCCCCCTGCTGAACAACGACCGGAAGAAGATGGAGCTGATGAAGGCCCTGACGTTCTCGCTCCCCGGAACGCCGGTGGTGTACTACGGCGACGAGATAGGCATGGGGGACAACTTCTACCTGGGCGACCGGAACGGTGTGCGCACGCCGATGCAATGGAGTGCCGACCGCAACGCAGGTTTCTCAACAGCCAATCCGCAGCGCCTCTACCTCCCGGTAACCATCGACCCCGAGTACCACTACGAGACAATCAACGTCGAGGCGCAACAGAGCAACCCCGACTCGTTCCTCTGGTGGATGAAGCGGCTCATCGCAGTGAGCCGACGCTACCGTGCTTTCGGACGAGGGAGCATCGAGTTCCTTCACCCCGGAAACCGCAAAGTCCTGGCGTTCGTCCGCCGCTACGAGGGCGAGACGCTGCTGGTTGTGGCAAACCTGTCGCGACACGCCCAGCACTCGTACTTGAGTCTCGCCGGCATGGGCGGCATGGTGCCGGTAGAACTCTTCGGGCGCAACGACTTTCCGACGATTACCGAGGCTCCCTACCTCGTGTCGCTGGGACCCTATGCATTCTATTGGTTCTCGCTCGAATCCCGGGCGGCGCAGGTAGACCAGGTCGCAAGCCCCGGCGACACGGCTCCGCCGGCGCTCCCCGTCCGGGCAGGGCCCGCGGACCTGTTCAAGCGGTCCTACCGCTCTCGATTCGAGACGGCCCTGCTGCGGCACGTGCGGCGCTCAAGGTGGTTTGGCGGCAAGGCTCGCCAGATCAGAAGCAGCGCCATCGTGGAGGTCGTCCCCATCCCGATGGAAGGACAGGAAGCCTTCCTCACCATCCTGAGAATCGAGTACACCGAAGGCGAGCCCGAGTCCTACCTGATCCCGGTTGCCTTCGCCCGGGGGGATGAGGCGACGCAAGTGGCAAACGATTCGCCGTGGTCGGTCATCGCCAACGTTGAGGTCAAAGGCTCACCCGCCGGAACCGGCTACCTGGCGTACGATGCGCTCGCTTCGGCCGGGTTCCGGACCACGCTACTCGAGACCATCGGGCGGCGCCGCAGTCTCAGAGGTCAGCACGGCGCCGTGTCCGGCCTCCGGACACGCGGCGTGTACACGCGAACGCGCGGAGCTGCACAGGAGAGGCTGGAGTCCGTCCCCATGCGGACCGAGCAGTCCAACAGCTCCGTTGTCTATGGTGACCGGTTCATCCTCAAGTTGTACCGAAGGCTGGAGGAGGGCACATCGCCGGAGCTCGAGGTGGGCCGCTACTTGACAGAGCGACAGCCGTTCCCGAACGTCACGCCGGTGGCCGGGGCCATCGAGTACCGGGGAGCGCCACCCACCGAGCCTGTCACGCTCGCCATCCTGCACAAGTACGCCCGGGCCGAGGGAGACGCCTGGGCCTACACGCTGGACGCTCTCGGACGCTATTTTGACCACGCGCTTGCCCGCACCGGCGCCGCGGCCCCGGTACCAGCCACGTCTTCCCCACTGGCGCTCAGCCGGGACCCGGCGCCCCCCGAGGCAGACGCGGTCGGTCCATACATGGAATCCGCCCGCCTGCTCGGGCAGCGAACCGCAGAGCTGCACCTGGCTCTGGCGTCCGCCGTCGAGGACGAAGGCTTTGCTCCCGAGCCTTTCTCCGCCATCTACCAGCGGTCGCTCTACCACGGATATCGCGCCTACTCGGTTCAGGTCCTCGGGGAGTTGAGAAACGCACTGCCTTCGCTCCCTGCGGCCGTACGGGAGGACGCCGAGGCGGTGGTCGCCCGCGGCGAGGCCATACTGGGCAGGTTCCAGACAATCACCCGCAGGCGAATAGCGGCCATGCGCATCCGGTGCCACGGCGACTACCACCTCGGCCAGGTGCTGCACACGGGCAACGACTTCATCATCATCGATTTCGAAGGAGAGCCAGCACGCAGCCTGGGTGAGCGTAGAATCAAGCACTCGCCCTTGAGAGACGTCGCCGGGATGCTTCGCTCATTCCACTACGCAACGCACGTGGCGCTGCGCGGACAGACGAGCACGGTCGTCCGAAGCGAGGACCTGCCTGTGCTGGGACAATGGGCGCGCGCCTGGTACCTGTGGGTGTCGAGCGCCTTCCTCCGGGCATACGTAGACCTGATGGCCGACACGCCCGTGCTCCCGTCCAGGCCGGATGACATCGCCGTCGTGCTGGACGCCTATGTGCTGCAGAAGGCGCTCTATGAGGTGAAATACGAACTGAACAACCGTCCCGACTGGCTGACAGTGCCTCTCCAGGGAGTCCTGCAGGTGCTCGAGTCAACGCCATGAGGCACGAGGCAGGCATTCGGAGCCTGCACGCTCTGGCGCAGCTCCACCGAATCCAGACGTCATACCATGACGTGACCGGCCGCCGTGTCCATGTCCCCGAGGCAACACTGCTGGCGCTGCTGCACGCACTCGGGGTCCCGGTGGAGACGGCCGAAGACTGCCGCGCAGCCGCTCGCGAGGAACGGCTGCGACGATGCGAGCAACTCATTGAGCCCGTGCTCGTGGCCTGGGACGGAGTGCTGGCCCCCTTCGAGGTACGTCTCCGTGGAGGAGAGGCGCCCGACATCCGCCTCTCTATGACGACAGAGGAAGGAACAGAGACACCTCTTGAGAAGGGGATGATGAGCCTGCGGGAGACAGGGATCTTCGAACGCGAGGGCCGGGAGTATCGCTCTCTGAAGGTTCGGGTCAACGCCCGGCTACCGGGTGGCTATCACCGCCTGTGCTGCAGCACACGCGACAGGAGCGCCACGGCGCACGTGCTCTCGGCTCCGAAGCACGTCTACCACCCGCCAGCGGAGCTCCGGCGCTGGGGGCTGTTCCTCCCACTGTACGCGCTCCGCACGATGAGCGACAGGGGAGCCGGGAGCTACGCCGACCTCGCCCGGCTCAGAGACTGGACGTTGCGCCGAGGTGGACACCTCGTGGGTACCCTGCCGCTTCTGCCGTGCTTCCACGGCCCTGCAGGCGTGACGAGCCCTTACCTTCCGGTTACCCGACTCCTCTGGAGCGAGTTCTTCATCGACATTGAGTCGGCGCCCAATCTTGCTGCCTGCGAGGAGGCCAGGGAGCTGCTGCGGTCACCGCAATGGGAGCAGGCGAGAGACGAAGCCCGGAAGTGCGCGATGGTCGACTACTCCGCGGTGTGGCGACTCAAGCGAATGGCCCTCGATGCACTGGCCCGAGAGGCGCGCGGCAGCGGGGGCGACGGCAGTCGTGAACTGCAAGTCTTTCTGCGTGCGCATCCACTGGTCTCGGACTACGCTGCCTTTCGGACTGCGGCGGAGACGCAACATGGGTCGTGGCGAGAGTGGCCCGCTCCTGCGTCAGGCGGCGACCTCTCGCACATTCACACGGATGGGGCTGTCAGGAACCTCTACGAGTACGCGCAGTGGATAGCCCACCTCCAGATGTCATCCGTCTCGACTCGGACGAAGGAAGCGGAGGCCGGGCTCTACCTCGACCTGCCGCTTGGGGTAGACCCCGATGGGTATGACGCGTGGCGATACAGGGAGTGCTTTCTCACCGGCGTGTCGTGCGGCGCCCCGCCGGACGTGCTGTTCACCACCGGGCAGGACTGGGGAAGCCCGCCTCCACACCCCGAGGCCATCAGGCGCCGGGGCTATGACTACTTCAGGGCCGTTCTGGGCCACCACATGCGCAAGGCCGCAGCCCTGAGGATAGACCACGTCATGGGGCTGCATCACATCTTCTGCATACCAGCCGGCGGCGCCTCCGCCGCAGGAACCTACCTCCGCTACCGGCCGGAGGAGATGTACGCGGTCCTGAGCATCGAGTCACACCGCCACCGGACGGTCCTCGTAGGTGAAGACCTCGGGACGGTGCCTCGCGAGGTGCGGCGGGAGATGGGGCGCCACCGCCTGAACCGGATGTTCGTGCTTCACTACGAACTCGAAGGCATGACGGAGCAGGCGCAACTCCACGTTCCCCGAGCCTGCCTGGCTACGCTCAACACGCATGACATGCCCCCGTTCGCAGCCATGTGGGCTGGCCTTGACATACGTCAACAGGCACAGCTCGGCATCCTGACGGACGCCGGCGTGCCGGCTGCGGAGCAGAGACGCGGGCGTCTGAGACTATCGCTCCTCTCGCTTCTCCCCTGCCGCCTGCACCCGGAGACGGCCGGCGTGCGTGACGTGCTACGATGCACACTGCAGTGGCTTGGCGCGCAGCAGGCTCGCTACGTTCTGCTCAACCTGGAAGACCTGTGGCTTGAGACGAGGCAGCCGAACGTTCCCGGTATCGGCGCCGCCTACCCGTCGTGGCGGCACAGAGCCGCTCTGACCCTGGAGGAGCTTCTCGCCCGCCCCGACGTGGAGGACCTCCTCGATGTCGTTCGGCTGTCGAGGGCGAGCAGACGCGGGGACTCTGGAGGAGAACGGTAGATGGAGAAAGCCATCGGACGGATGCAGTACGACCGGTCGCTGCTGACCGACGACGACATCTACCTCTTCAACGAGGGTAGTCATTTCCGGCTCTATGAGAAGCTCGGAGCACACACGGTCGAGTTGGACGGGCAGCCAGGAACACACTTCGCCGTATGGGCGCCCAACGCGGAGCACGTCTCCGTGGTCGGCGACTGCAACAACTGGGACCGCACGGCGCACCCGCTCCATCCGAGAGACTCGTCCGGCATCTGGGAAGGTTTCTGTCCCGGCATGAGCAGCGGAGGGCTGTACAAGTACCACATTCACTCGCACCGTCGCGGCTATCGGGTCGACAAGACGGACCCCTTTGCCTTTCACTGCGAGATACCGCCCAAGACCGCCTCGGTGGTGTGGAACCTGAACTACGAGTGGGACGACCGGGAGTGGATGAGCCGCCGGGGCGCGGCGAACTCGCTCGGACAACCCATGTCCATCTACGAGGTGCACCTTGGCTCCTGGCGTCGCGTGCCGGAGGAGGGCTATCGCTCCCTCAGCTACCGCGAGATGGCGCCGCTGCTGGCCGACTACGTCCGGGAGACGGGATTCACGCACGTCGAGTTCCTACCCCTGATGGAGCACCCTTTCTTCGCCTCATGGGGCTACCAGATCATGGGCTACTTCGCCGCATCCCGGCGGTACGGCACCCCACAAGACCTCATGTATCTCATCGATTACCTTCACCAGCAAGGTGTCGGCGTTATCCTCGATTGGGTGCCGTCGCACTTCCCTACCGACGAATCCGGGCTGGCGTACTTCGACGGCACGCATCTGTACGAGCACGCCGACAGGCGCCTGGGGTTTCACCCTGACTGGAAGAGCTACATCTTCAACTACGGCCGCAACGAGGTGCGCAGCTTCCTCATCAGCAGCGCCCTCTTCTGGCTGGACAAGTACCATGCCGATGGTCTCAGAGTTGATGCGGTCGCATCGATGCTCTACCTCGACTACTCCAGGAAGCAGGGCGAGTGGCTGCCGAACCGGCAGGGCGGACGCGAGAACCTCGATGCCATCGCTTTCTTGCGGCGGCTCAACGAGGAGGTCTATCGAAGCTACCCCGACGTGCAGACCATAGCCGAGGAGTCGACTGCCTGGCCGATGGTCTCGCGCCCGACCTACCTCGGCGGGCTGGGGTTCGGGCTCAAGTGGGACATGGGTTGGATGCACGACATGCTCGACTACATGGGCAGGGAGTCGGTTCACCGGAAGTACCACCACAATCTGCTCACCTTCCGGATGCTCTACGGTTTCAGCGAGAACTTCATCCTGCCGCTGTCTCACGACGAGGTGGTCCACGGGAAGGGCTCCCTCTTGAGGAAGATGTCCGGGGACGAGTGGCAGAAGTTCGCCAATCTCAGAGCTCTCTTCGGCTACATGTACGGCATGTCCGGAAAGAAGCTGCTGTTCATGGGGGACGAGTTCGCCCAGTGGGAGGAGTGGAATCACGACCTCAGCATCGACTGGCACCTGCTCAACTACGAGCGGCACGCGCAGATGAGAGCCTGGGTGGCACGGTTGAACGCGACGTACCGGGCCGTCCCGGCGCTGCATGAACTCGACTGCGAGCCGTCCGGCTTCGAATGGGTCAGCGGGGACGACGTGGACCAGAGCGTCATTGCGTTTCTGCGCAAGAGCAAAGGAGCGGGGGATACGGTGCTGGTGGCCTGCAACTTCACGCCGGTGCCGAGACGCGGCTACCGGCTCGGCGTGCCACGCGGCGGCGACTGGGAGGTACTGGTCAACAGCGATTCGACGGAGTTCGGGGGCAGCGGAGTCGAGAACGGGGCGGCGGTCGCCGCATCGCACCAGACATGGCACGGCAGGCCCTTCTCTGTGGAGTTGACACTCCCACCTCTCGCGGTCGTGTTCCTGCGCTCACGCATCTGCGACTGAGACCGGAACAGCTCGACCCGGCCAGGAAAGCCGGCGGCTCGCTGCGGCGAGAACGCCTCGGGCCGGGGAGCCAGAGAGGGAAGACCGGGGCGGAGCACCCGCAGTGTTACCATTGAGGAAGGGAACCAGCGAAGATGGAACGCTTCATCTGCGTCCACGGGCATTTCTACCAGCCCCCGCGAGAGAACGCATGGCTGGAGCAGATCGAGATACAGGACTCCGCTTACCCGTACCACGATTGGAACGAGAGGGTCGAGGCCGAATGCTACCGGCCGAACGCGGAGGCGCGTATCCTCGACGGCGAAGGCTACATAACCCGCATCGTCAACAACTACGCCCGCATGAGTTTCAACGTCGGTCCGACGCTCCTTTCCTGGATGGAGCGGAAAGCGCCTGAAACGTACGGGGCCATCCTCCGCGCAGACGAAGAAAGCCGCCGGCGGTTCTCCGGCCACGGCTCGGCCATGTCACAGGTCTACAACCACGTCATCATGCCGCTGGCCAGCAGGCGCGACAAGGTGACGCAGGTGCGCTGGGGCATTGAGGACTTCCGCCGTCGCTTCAAGCGCGAGCCGGAAGGGATGTGGCTCCCGGAGACGGCCGTCGACATCGAGACACTGGAAGTCCTGGCTGAACACGGAATCAAGTTCACGCTGCTCGCTCCACGACAGGCGGCGCGGTTGCGAGCTGCCGGCTCGACAGAGTGGCGAGACGTGTCCGGAGAGAGGATCGACCCTACGACGGCCTACCGGCAGCTCCTGCCGTCGGGACGGACCATCTCAGTCTTCTTCTACGACGGCCCTATCGCGAGAGCGATCGCCTTTGAGGGCATCCTTTCAAGCGGCGATGCCCTGGCGAACCGCCTGACCGGGGCGTTCAACGACAGCCGCACGTGGCCGCAACTCGTCCACGTGGCAGTGGATGGCGAGACCTTCGGGCATCACCATCGATTCGGAGAGATGGCCCTTGCCTACGCGATCGACTACATAGAAAACAACGGCCTGGCGAAGACCACCAACTACGGCGAGTATCTGGAGAAGCACCCTCCGGTTCACGATGTTGACATTGCAGAGCGTACCTCATGGAGCTGCACACACGGCGTCGAGCGATGGCGCGGTGACTGCGGATGCAACACCGGCCAGAATCGCGACTGGAATCAAACGTGGCGGCTGCCCCTGAGGGAGTCGCTCGACTGGCTTCGCGATGCCGTCGCGCCGGCCTACGAGGAACAGGCGCGGGCACTAGTGAGCGACCCGTGGGAAGCCAGAAATCAGTACATCGGGGTCATCCTCGACCGGTCGCCCGAGAGCCGCACGGCGTTCCTGGACCGGGTTGCAGGCCGGCCACTGAGCGATACGGAGCGCGTGAGGCTGCTCAAGTTGCTCGAGCTGCAGCGCCACGCCATGCTGATGTTCACGAGTTGCGGCTGGTTCTTCGACGAGTTGTCGCGCATCGAGACGGTGCAGGTGCTGCAGTATGCCGGCCGCGTGGCGCAACTTGCACGCGAGCTGTTCGGTAACGGCACGGAGAAGGAGTTCCTGGAGCATCTTGCCGAAGCACACAGCAACCTCGCCGAACAGGGAGACGGCCGCAGCATCTATGAACGCTTCGTACAGCCAGCCATGGCTGACCTCCCGGCGGTGGCAGCCCACTTCGCCGTGAGTTCAGTCTTCGAGCACTACGGACGGGAGTTCGAGATGTTCTGCTATCCCGTCAAGGTCGAGGACTTTCGCAGCTTCGACATGGGCCGGTCCCGCCTCGCGAACGGGAAGATACGCCTGAGTTCGGACGTGACGACCGAGTCCGACCTGTTCACTTTCGGTGTCGTGTACTTCGGCGAGCACAACTTGGACGCCGGTGTGAGACGCTTCCAGAGCGACGACGTGTACGAGCAGACGGCACAGGAACTCAAACGCCTCTTCGAGTCGGCGGACTTCCCGGAGGTCATCCGCAGCCTCGACCGGCACTTCGGCAACTCAACGTACTCTCTGAAGTCGCTTTTCCGGGACGAGCAACGCAAGGTGATGGACCGCATACTCGAAGGAACGCTGGCAGACATCGAACAGGTCTTCAGGCAACTCTACGAACATCACAACCCGCCGATGCGCTTTCTGACCGAGATGGGCAATCCGCTTCCCAAGGCGTTCAAGGACGCCGCGGAGTTCATCATCAACACGGACCTTCGGAGAGTCCTGACGGATGAGCAGCTTGACCTGAAGCGCGTCGACGGGCTGCTCTCCGGCGCCGCCGGCTGGGGCGCCGAGCTGGACGCCGAGGGGCACGCATATCTCCTCAGGCTGTCGCTGCGCCGCATGATGGAGTCGCTGTCACGGAGCCCTGACGACGAAAGCGCTCTAGAGAGGCTCGCCGCAGCGGTGGAACTGGCCCAGCGTTTGCCGTTCCCCATCGACCTGGGGGAAGTGCAGCATCTCTACTACCATCTTATCCCGTCGGCCAGAGAAGAGCATCGCAAGCAGGCCGAGGCAGGCGACGCCGTCGCTGCGCGATGGCTGGCAGCGTTCGACAAGCTGGGTGACCGTCTGCGCGTTCGGACTACGTGACGGGACAGTCGATGCGAGCTCGGCTCTTGCCCGGAACGGCACCGCCGGCGGAGGCGGCCCGGCGGTCAAGACAAGTGGTGCCGAAACAACAAGAAAAGGGGCACTGTTTCCAGTGCCCCTTCAGGAATGCGAGGAGTTGGTAGCGGGGGTTGGATTCGAACCAACGGCCTCCGGGTTATGAGCCCGACGA
>CAZVCS010000025.1:0-21934 GCA_964625765.1 uncultured Dehalococcoidales bacterium
CCCTCTACGTCGAGGAGATGACGATCACCCCCGTCCTCGACGAGGACGGGGCGAAGAAGGTCTTCTCCACAAATCCAATCTACCCCGCGTTGACGGAGTCCTACCGGAGTTCCACACACTTCGATACATTCGCACTCTGGTTCCTGCAAGGAATGAGTGGTGAGCAGGTTGTCTCCCGACTGGGTGAAGAGGGAGTCGACCACGTTGTCGTGGATTCTTGGTCACGCTTCTGGCCCGCACCGCCCTATAGCGACCAGGTCGCAGACGTGCTGAGTGAGGTGCGCCAGCAGGGCAGCTTGGTCGGACTCATTGAGCCGGGAACGAGCGCGTGGGCCGAGGTCTATCGCCTCGGCGCTGCGCCGGACACGCTCCTCAACGGTGACTTTCTGTACTGGTCGTACACGGGCGGCATGAGCATTCCGCTCGGCTGGAACCCCATCCTCATCGGTGGAGAAGGAGACGCGGCGGACATACGGAACGCAGGACTCGGCGAAGAGGGCGGCGTCCGGTTCGTCGTCTACGAGGACGGTCTGACGGAGCCCGGCGCCACGTCCACCCACGCGGGACTGTCTCGCCGGATGGCATTGCCCCGGGGCGACGTGCGCGTGACGGTGCTGCCCGGCGTCAATACTGAGTCGCTTGGCGCCACGCCACTCGGTCCCGCCATCCATTTCCTCGACGGCGAGGGGCACTCGGTCATCCTGGGCTTCTCCGATGAGCTCGAGGAGGAGCAGGTGGCTGTCTGCGCGGAGTGCGGCCACATAGCCGTTATGCAGCCGGCGCCTCTCCACCGCTGGTCGGAGCACTCAATCGATGTCGCGAAATACTGGCAGGAGGCTGGCTGGGAGATTCCCGAGGAATTGACGCTGCTGGTGGTGCTCTCGGCGCACGCTGACTACCCCGGCTACTACACCTTCCACGTGGGCAATGTATCTGTGGGCGCACCGGCCTGATCATCCGATGCCCTGCGGAGACCGACGCGGGGTAGAATGCGGACGGCATGCTGATGAGGGCCGCACTTTACTGCCTCAGATGGCCCAGCCGCGCCCCCGTGATCTCCTCCACCTCGTCCTTGTTCTGGCAGTACTCGAGCAGCGTCTCGGCGGTGATGAGGCCGTTGACGTAGAGCCTGGCCAGCGACTGGTCCATCGTCATCATCCCGAGCTTCGTGCTCGTGCGGATAACGTTGTGGAGCTGGTGAATCTTGCCTTCGCGCACCAGGTTCTTCACGGCCGGCGTGCCAAGCATTATCTCGACCGCCGCGATGCGTCCCTTTCCCGCCGCGCGGGGCACGAGAGTCTGCCCCAGGACCGCGATGAGCGTGGCGGCCAGCCGTATCTGTGCCAGGTAGCGCTGCTCCGGCGGGAAGAGCCCAACCACGCGGTCGATGGCCTCCGGTGCGCCGGTCGCATGTCCTGTCGTGAGCACCAGGTGACCGGTCTCGGCTACCGTGATGGCCGCCGCGGCCGTCTCGACGTCCCGCATCTCTCCCACCAGGATGACGTCCGGGTCCTGCCGCAGCACGTGCTTCAGTGCGGTCGCAAAGGAGAGTGTGTCGGTCCCGAGCTCGCGCTGGGTGATGGCCGACCTGATGTTCGTGTGCGTGTACTCGATGGGGTCCTCGATGGTGACCACGTGGCACGTGCGGTTATGGTTGATATGGTTGATCATCGTTGCCAGCGATGTTGTCTTGCCGCTGCCGGTTGGACCGGAGACGACAACCAGGCCGTGCTGGCGGTTCGCCAGCTCCTTGTACACCGCGGGCAGGTCCAGACCGTCCACCGTGGGTATCTCGGCCGGTAGAAGGCGGATGGCGAAGCTGATGTCGCCCCGCTGCCGTGCCGCGTTGCAGCGCAGACGGCCCACGTCCGGGAGGTCCATCCCGAAGTCCAACTCGAGATTGGTGCCGAACTCCGACTGCTGCTGCGGTGACGCCATCCTCTCAAAGGCGGCCTGGACGTCATCGGACGTCAGTGGGCGCGCGCTGTCGAGCACCTGAAGCCCTCCATCGATGCGCGCCATCGGAGGTGAACCAACGACCATGTGCAGGTCCGAGGCGTCGCGCGCCTTGGCGGCGCGCAGCAGCTCGATAACGTCAAGCATAACGGGCCAATAGTAGGCTGAACGGCAGGAGGACGCAAGTCGCGAAGGGTCGGGCGTGGCGGGGCTGCGGCTACTCCCTATACAGCACCAGCGAGAAACCGGTCTGAACGTCGTCCACCCAGGTTTCGAGCACGACGACCTGGCTGAACCGGCCGCTCGAACGAAGCTGTCGCGCGTACTCGAAGACCGCCCTCTCCGTGGCGCCCCAGCCGGTCACGTCCACTACCGAGCCCGAGTGGTCTATCGTGGCGAGGTCGACGCCGGCCGGTGTCTTGTGCACTTCGCCGAGGTCGCCGTTGACCGCATCCTTGGTTGTCTCGTGGCTGTGCAGGTGAGCGTCAAGCGCCTTGGCCTGCGCCTCGCCTGCCTTGACCTGAGAGGTCCACCCGTCGCGCTCCTTCTCGAGCGCCTGTCGCTTCCCGGAGATCTCCGCTCCCAGCATCACCGCCAGCTCGCTCTTGGCGGTGGATGTGTCCCGAAGCGCGACCGTGAGCTCTCGGGTAGTCATCACCAGGTAGCCGGCCGCCACAAGGGCGAGGATGACCACAACCAGGAACGGGAGGTACAACAACTGGCCGATGGGCGTCGGTTTAGGTCGCATAGTCTGGGGCAGCGCGTTGAAGTTGACGCGGAGATAGGCTGTCGCCGTCTTGCCGGCCGTCTCCTTCAGCGCGAGGCCGACCAGCGTCGAGAAATGGTGCGCGGCGAATCCCTCGGGACTCTCGACCGGCATCGGCATTGTCTCGATGCGGCGCTCCGCTCGCCCCAGCAGTTCCTTCCAGGATTCGGGATGGTCGCCCAACTCGCCCGCGAGCAGGATCGGAATCTCGTCCGAGAGGGGACGGTCAGGGTGGCCCGAGGTGTAGAACGTGACCGCGCGCTGCAGCTCCTGGCGCACGGTGTTCAGTCTCTCCGTCCAGGTGCTGCTGCGTGAGACGTGGACGCTGCGTACGACCTCGGGGACGCCGTCCATCTTGACGACGATGTCGAGGCTGCTCGATTGCAGGTCGGCGATGAGGGCGTTGCTCTCGGCAGTCGCGCGCGCCAGCGCCAGCGGCGCGATGTCCATCAGATACGGGTCAAGTCCTGCCTGCTTCAGCGTGCGCAGGAGCGCGTCGACCGTCGTCCGTGCTGCCGCGGCAACGTAGACGAGCGTCTCTCCCGGCTTGCCTGGGAGGTCCTGCCATGAGGTATAGAGCTTGTCCAGCGGCACGCCAAAGGCGCGAGCGGCTTCGCGCGCCACGGCCTCCGGCAGTACCTCGGCGGGCAACTCCGGCAACGTGAGGAAGCGGTACATGCAGTTGATGCCGCTGATGCCGGCAATGACCCGGCGGGAGCCGGGGGACTTGTCGGCCCACAGCTCGCGGATGCGCTCGGCAACCTGTGTCTCATTCAGTACCAGGCCGTCCCGCACCAACCCCTCATCCAGCGGTTGCACGGCCCACTGCCGCGGGCGCCTGCCGCTCAGGCCCAGCACGCGGATGGCGGCGTCGTCGACATAGATGCAGACCGCGTCCTTGGCCATGCGTCACGCCGCTCCTTGCGGTACGTAGTAGACCCGATACTGGAAGGACATCGTCGTAACCTCGTCGCTCGTCCCTTCCTCGGGTGGTCGAGGGATGTCCAGGCTCACGGATTCGATTGTCCCGCTCTGGAGCGCGTCGCTCACCTTTCGCAGGAAGTTCAGAAGCTGCGGCGGGACCGCCGCTTCGGCATCGATCTTGACCACGTAGCTTTCCAATTCCAGAGTCCCTGCCGTCTGCTTTGTCGGACCGGACACGGCCATCGACTTGATGGTGACGTTCGATTCGTCCGCTGCGGCGTACATGAGCTCGCCGATTTCGATGGAGTGCGTGTACGCACGGTACTTCGATGTGAGTGCGGCGGCGGACAACTCAGCACTCTGGTTCCGGTCCTTGAGCGCGGCGATTTCCGCCTCCAGCTTGGAGAGGTCTATCGCGCGGAATGCTTCGATGGTCTTGTCCGACTGAGCGATAGAGGCAAGCAACTCTTCCTGCTCGGCCTTCTGCCGGTTGTAGACGGTGTAGCCGGCGCCGAGCAGCGCCAGGGCGAGCACGATGGTCAATATCCAGCGGGCCTTCAGACCGGGTGTCGGCAGCCGTGCCATATCTCAGTCCATGCGCCTTCGTTGAACCCAGTGTAAACGCGGGTGCCAGTCAAGTCAATAGAGATTGACCTGAGACCCGAAGCGCCGCCGTGCCGTCATCCGGAGATGAGGAAGCTGATTGTGCCTCCGGACGTGACGTCGCTGCGGAACGACAGGATAATGTAGACGAGGTTGAAGCCATCGCTCTGCGTCGGCAGGTCAACGTCGGCCGACGTGTCTCCCGTCTCGAGTATGCCGTCGTCCCACTCGACCACAAACGTGTCGATGTCAACGCCGGGCACTGACATGCCCGGTGAAGCCGAGTTCCACACGTTGTTCGCCGGGCTTGCCGAGTTGGACAGATTGTGGCTGTTCAGCTGCGCTCTGTCTCCGGTGATGGTGCTGTCGCCCTCTCCCACGAACACCGTCATCTTCGCCGCGATGGTCTCGCCTTCTATCGGGTCCGGCACGAGGAACCCGGCTATCCGCCCGCCGCCCTCTCCATCGCCGTCGAAGTCGGGGTTGGGATAGCCCGCAGGCGCCCAGGCCTCGGTGAAATCGAAGTCCGGGTCCTGGATGTCGAACAGGTAGAGCTGGTGACCCTGTGTCTCGGGGCTGGTGTAGATGACCACCAGCGACCAGCCTGCGTGGCTGTACTGGTAACGGGTGGATTGGCTGAGAGCCGGCGTGCCCAGGGGATAGCCCGTCTCCGGGTCAGGGCCGGATGGGGCGTAGAGAGTGAAGGAGTAATCGGGATCAGCCTCGTTGTCGGCTATCTTGTGTCCGACCGTGTAGGACCCGCTGGCGTTGTTGTTCAGTTCCCCGTCGTCTATCCATTGACGTATGGTGTCGGTGACGTCCGCGTAGCAGCAGTACGACCAGGTGCCCTCCCAGTCGTCGCCGGTTGTCGGCTCTATCTCCCAGCTATCCGCGGTCACCTCGACTGCCTCGGAGTCGCCCGCGTCCAGCAGAACCACATTCGTTCGCGCCGCGTCCTCGATGAGTGCTGCCAGGCTCTCCGGCGTTGCCGGGTCCGGGTACTCCAGACTGGAGGCCCCGCATTCAACAGTGATGTTGTCGATGTACACGTACTCCGACGTGCTGTTGAAGTTGAAGTAGAAGCGCACCCTGAAATCGTCCGTGAGATAGTCGTCGGGGATGACCGTCGAGAAGGATGGCGGAGGGTTGTCGTTCAGGAAGGCCGGGTAGTCTGTGCTCCAGGTATCGCCGCCGTTGCCCGAAAAGGCGTAGAACAACCCCTCGGTGGTCGACAGGTTGGAGGCGGACTCGGACTGGTCCCAGGATATCGTTGCGCTCCCGGGCTCGCAGCCGCTGAGGTCAAGACTGGGGTTCTTCTCAAGTGTCCGGGTGAAGACCGTGCCTCCGCCCCTGCCGCGGAACCTGCCTGACGAGAGCGTCCAGCGGTCAACGGGGATCCAGTCGCTCATGTCCGAGCAGTTGTCGTAGAACAGCGGCTGCGGGTCGTAGTTGTGCCAGTCTATCCAGCCGGTCCAATAGAGGTATGCCGCTTCCGGGATGCCTTGCGTCGGGATGCCGTCGTCGCCGGACTCATCGGTCGGGATTGTCGCTGAGGTCTCTTTGTAGAGCCTGTTGCGGAAGTCGACGTCGCCGGTCGGCGTCAGCAGGCTGTTGCCGATCGCGTAGTAGTCTCCCGGGATGGCAGCACTGATGCGCCGTATCTCCCCGCGAGCGGTGTAGGCATCGACCGTCGTGCTCGTTCCGGCGACCGGGTCCGTTGCGGTCGACATCACCCGGAAGACCCTCACGTCGGCGTCCCAGGCGTAGTCGACGCCTGACACTCCTGTGACGGTCGTCCATGAGAGCGCGGCATCGGGAGCGCCTCCCGACGACTCAAAGTCGAACGTGATTGACGCCACCAGGGGGTAGCCGTAGAGGTCGATGCCCGGGAGGTCCACGAACGGCAGGTCCGGAGAGTAGGACCAGACGAGCGCCTCGCCGCTCTTGTAGGCTTCGACAGTGGGAACGCAGTAGTAGTCGGCGAACGGGCTGGCCTCAAGGTTGCTCGTGTCTTCGACGTACGAGAACCCGGGTGGCAGCCAGATGCCTATCTCGTTGACCTTCAGGTCGTCCCAGTCGGGATCGGAGAGTGCATCGTAGTTGTACGTGATGCGTATCCGGAATGTGTTGGCGTCAACCGCGTTTCCGGTCACCACGAGGATGCCATCGTCGATGATGGACTGCGCTTCCGACGGGGACGGAGGGTCGATTCCCTGCGGCATCCACACGTTCTCGATGGTGATGTCCAGGTCCTTCCCGTTCAGAGACGGTGCGCTGGCCGTGTCGGGATAGTCCGAGTACGAGTACGATGCATCGTAGTCGTATCGCTCGTAGTCGGGAAACAGCGTGGACAGCTCGTCTGCCTTTATCTGCCACAGGGCGTCCTCGACGCCTGCGTCGGCTGCGTAGAACGCGTCCGTGGATATGCGGTGGACGCTCTCAAGCTTGAGCGAGGCGACGACCAGGCTGAGCAGTGCCGGCAGCAGGAGCGCGCCCACGGCCAGCAGCACCAGGACGGCTGCCAGCGCAAAGCCGGATTCCCGCCGGGCAAGCGCACTCAACCGCCCGAGGGTGACGGCCCGAAGAACCTCCATTGAATGAAGCACCCTCATCACCTGCCTCAGACCGTCGAGCGCGGGCGTGCCTCGTACGTCCTCGTCACCGATTCCCCGCCGGACACCGCCGTGCCTACGAAACGAACCGCCTCCTTGTCCTCGTCGCTCCACTCGAACCGCGTCCTGTCGAGCAGCGTTGCCGGGTCGCTGGAGTCGTCAAGGTGCTCTCCCACCGTGTGGCTCTCGGAGACAGCCCCATTGACCCTGACGGTGCGATGAAGCTCCTTCAGGGACGAACCCGGCGGCGTCACGAGCGAATACAGCACCTGCACCACGTTGTTGTCCCAGTCGGTCCACTGCAGCACAAGCACTTCCGCTCCCGCCACGCCGCCGTCCTGCGCAACCTCGATCTGCACCGTGTCATCGTCATCGTAGTTGTTGTCGCTCACAACTTGAGCCTGGACCGCATCTTTGCTGAACCATGAGCCGGCCCGCTGGAGCTCGGCGTTCGCAGCAAGGCTGTTGTCGACCTGCGCCCGCGTGACGACCATCTGGTAGTAGATGCCGGCGGTCCCTCCGACTATCAGCGCTGCCACGGGCAGCGCCACCAGGACCTCCACCATCGTCATGCCTCGCTCGCCGGAGAACTGCGGTTTCATCGGTTTATCTTCACCGTCGAGGTCGTCAGCAGAGGCTCGCCGCCTCTGGATACCGTGACGTCGATGCGCTGCATCCCCTGGTCCAGCCCCGAGGGCAGGGGATTGTGCGAGGATGTGTCGATGGGGGTGCCGGAGACGCTGACGCTGTAGCCCGCGTAGGCTGGGCCGAGGTCCGTCCGTCCGCTGTCCCAGGGAGGAGGCTCGCCGGGCACCGTGTAGCTGAAGCCGAGGCTCCAGTAGGGAGTCTCCTTGACGTACTCCATCTCGACCCGGGTGAGGCTTTCCGCGGCGGCCAGCTCGTTTGCGACCTCGGTTGTCGTACGAGACGTGAAGATGCCGCCCATGAAGGAGGTGGCGAGGAAGCTGAACAGGAGCAGGGCGATAAGAACTTCGATGAGCACCTGGCCGCGAGAGCGGCCGGAAAGGCTCATCTGCAACACCAGACAGCGCAAACTGCGCAACGTGCTGTGCTTCTCCATCGCGGCCCACCACACGCCACGGAGTGCACCGGAGTTGACGCCTAACGGACGGGCATCCGCTCCGCCCACCTCACGCGTTCTGCCCCGGTATCGGGCAGGAGCGCGGCTTCAACCAATGGCCGGCTTGCATGGCGACCGGCCGGTCGCAAGTCCTTCAGTGCTGGTACTATGAGAACTCGTACGTCTCGATATCCGCCACGGGTTTGGGGAACGTCGGGCAGTCGGGCGTCGGCGGTTCCACCCCGTCCCAGAGGTGCAGAGGGCAGGTATCGTCGACGAATGTCACGATGCCGGGCGTCGTCGCCCACACGTCATCGATATCGGAGGAGTCGTTCATGTTGATGGTGACCGATGAAGGGCTGGCGCCGACGATGTACACGTCGTCGATCGTGCCGTTCTTCACCGTGATGTTTACGACGCCTGAACCCTCAACGTCGACGTACAACGTGGTGATTGCGGCGGCGCTGCCGCTGCCGGTCGTGCCGAGGTTGACCGTTCCTGTCTCGCCGTCCAGCACCTTCAGGTACACGAGCAGAGTCTCGCCCGAATCCGGCTTGGACCCCTGCTCGATGTTGAGCGTGACATTCCCTTCCTCGTCGGCTCCGGCGCAGAGCGTGCCGTTGACCTTCGAACCTGATGCGAGCGTCGCATCGCCCGATACCGCGACTCCACCCGTCACGCGAGAGCCGCTGTCCAGCGTCACGTCGCCGGCGGCGAAGACGTTTCCGTAGATATGGTAGCCGCCCGGCAACTCGCCGCCATCTGGAATCTCGAGGTTCCCGTACCACTTCCCGCGGCTGATGTCTTCGAGCTCGGCGACACCGCCGGGCAGAACCTTGACCCGGGAGAACAGAACGAGCGGTACGCCGGTGCTCGTGTACACTTCCGACGTGACCACGTAGGTATTCTCCACTCCGGTGGGGGCAATCGTCACCCAGACCGATTCCCCGTTCATCGTGAACGGGTCGCGCAGCCATTCACCAGCGCTCTCGCTCCAGGCGCCGCCTACCTCACTTCCGTTCAGCAGCCAGCGGATGCCTTCCTCGAGGCCCGAGTCGACGGCGTTTATCTGCCGCACCCGGTTCTCGGCAACCTTCGTGTCTGCTACGGCGGTGTAACCGTGGCCCAGAGTCGGCGTGATGAGGAGCAGGCCCAGGCCAAGGAACGCCAGCACGAGGGGCAGGATGATGCCCCGCTCGTCTCGAGCCGCTCTCTCCAGAAGCTGCCGAACCTTCATCCGTTTCATCCCCTGGCCTTCCTCGCCATAATACCACCGGCAAGCCACCAGCACAAAAGCACTATGCCTGGGCTGCCTGGGAGTCTACACCGCAGTCACTCCACATCACTGCCGCGCACAAACGTCTCGGATTCTGGTCGTCTACGTCAGCACCTGCACGTTGGTTGCCCTCGGCTGCACCTCGAAAGTGCAGGTTTCGATGTGGCCCCTTCGGGAGGCGGTGAGCGTCACCGTCAGCGTGTTGGGTGTGAACAGGCAGGACGACTCGCCCGGGTCGATTCCCTCCGCAACGATGAGCGTGCTCGTGGTTCCGAGCACGATGTCCTCGCGTCGCAGCTTCGACCCCGAAGGAGCGGCATCGAGGTAGTAGTGCACGACCTTCTGAGGAGTCCCGTCCACTATGTCCCAGGCGAATGTCATCGGGAAGCCGGACTCGCTGATCTGCAGCGCCATCATCGCATCGCGGCTTATCCAGAGCTCGGCTGTGCGCAACTGGGTAATGACGTACTGCTGGTCGTTCGCCTGACGGCTGGCTGTCGTCAGTTGATACACCGACGCTACGACCCCAAACCCGACAATGCCGACGATGGCCAGCCCGATGAGGAGCTCCACCAGCATGAGCCCGCGCTGTGAACGGCACGTCCGTGAAGCAGTGGCGCGAATGCATATGGACAGCAGGCCCTTTCTGCTCTTCACGCTTTCGCGGTCAGTCGGTGTTCTCATCTCTATCCGGGGAAGTAGCGGTCCAGCACGTAGTTGCTCAACGTGAAGACCACCGTGCCTTCGTGACTCACTGTCGCGGTGAGCAGGCGCATCGATTCGCCCTCCCATATCTTGTATGGCGCGGGAGGGTCACTGTCGCCGGTGACTACCACCGAGTACCCGGTACACTCAGGCGACAGTTGGATGTATGTGGACGGTTTGTCGGCAAGCCACGAAGGCGGATTCGTAGCTGTCCAGCCTGCGGCGGTCACGGTGTAGTCCCAGTCGTTCTCAGAGTAGCCCCGCTGGCCCTTCACGAACTCGATCTGGCTGCGGGCAATCGTGATCGCCGCGGAACGCTCTTCCGTCAGGCGAGCCGCGCTGAGCGAGGTGTACATCGCGCCGATGAACACCGTCGCGATGATGCCGAGGACGGCGAGTGCTATGAGTATCTCGACGAGAACCGCGCCGCGTGACTCACGCGGCTGCATCCACGCCATTCTCCGCCGTTCGACACAGGTAGCCATCGCCCGCTCCACATGACCACGCGAGAGCCGGGACCGTCTTGCCGGCTTCTCGTCTGACCGGGTCGGCGCGGATCCCCACCTGAGCCGGTGTCGCCCCGGAGCGTCTCGACTGCACTCGCTCTGACTAATGATGGTAGCATCGAGTTGCCGCAATCACAAATGGGCCTGACGCGCTCGTCCGGTCGCTGCGACAGCGTCACAAAGCGAGAGCAATGGGCACTGCGATGCCTGCGGCGCGGCCCGAACGCCGGCGCCGGGAGGACTTCACCGGGGACGGGGAATGACGCGGCGCAAGGTTCTCTTGCACTCTAGAACGCCTGGCCGAAGATGGAGTACATCGCGGACAGCATGGACACAGCGATGAACCCGACGATGCCGCCGATGATTATGGTGAGCGCGGGCGTGAGCATGGCGATCATCGCCTTCGTCTTCTCGTCCGACTCCGATTCGTAGCTCTCCGCTACCGTCGTCAACGTATGGTCCAGGTTGCCTGTCTGCTCTCCGACCGCCGTCATCTGCACCATCAGCGGGAGGAAGAGGCTATTGCGGCGCATCGGCGCCGACAGTCCGGCTCCGGCTATCATCGCCTGCTGCAGGTCGACGTAGGCCTGCCGCATCGCCTTGTTGTTCGTGCCCTGAACGATGAGCGTCATCGCCTCGGGCAGCGGCAAGCCGCTGCCGTACAGCAGCGAGAGGCTGCGGCAGCAGGCGGACAGCTCGTTCAGCAGGTTGATGCGGCCGATGCGGGGCATCGTGAGCATGAAGCGCGCCCACTGCATGCTTCCCGTCGGGGTCCTGGTGTAGAGGAACACCGCCACGACGGCTGCCAGAACGCCGATGGCGACGAACTTGCCGTAGGCCTGCGACCAGCGTGTGAAGCCGAGAAGCATTCGCGTCGGAAGCGGCAGCTCGGCCTCGAAAGAGGCGTACAGTCCGACGAATGCCGGCATGACGTACGTCACCATGATGGCGATGACCGCGATGGCGACGAGCACGACAACGGTGGGGTAGGTCAGCGCGTTCTTCACACTCTTTCGCGTGACGTACGCCCTCTCGATGTAGTCAGCCGCGCGCCGCAGCACCACTTCCAGCGTTCCCGTGCGTTCACCCACCGAGACCAGGCGATAGTACAATGGAGAGAACACCCTCTTGTGGTGACTCAGCGCCTCGGAGAGAGGCTGGCCGCTGCGCACATCTGCCACCACCTCGTGCAGCATCCGCTTCAGCGCCTTGTTCTCGGATTGCGCCTCGAGCAGCTCCAGCGACGTCACCACGTCCGTGCCCGACTCAAGCAGCAAGGCCATCTGCCTCGTGAACATGATGACCTCCATGGTCTTCACCTCGGGTGTGAGGCTCATGTTCAGCTTGCTGCCGGGCTTGATGAGCGGGACGACCTCCTTCAGGCTGAGGACGTTGAACCCGCCGTAGGCGAGGATATCGGTCGCGGCTTCCTCGCTCTGCGCGTTCACCTTGCCACGCACGATGCGGTTGTCGGCTGTTCGTGCAACGTACTGGTAGTCCATGCTGCTACTCGATGAAGTACGCGTTTCTGAGCACTTCGGACGGCGTGGTGATGCCCTGCTTCACCTTGAGCATCCCGTCCTTCATCAGCGGCACCATGCCGTCTTCGATGGCCTGTTTTCTGACCTCCGACGTGCTCGCGCCCTTCAGTATCATCATCCTGACGCGGTCGCTGAGCGGCAGCACCTCGAACAGTCCGATTCTGCCCCTGTAGCCGGTGTGGCCGCACAGGTCGCACCCGGCGCCGTACAGGAACTTGCTGCGGCGCTCCCCCGTCTCGTTGTGGTAGGCAAGCTGCTCCATCAGTGTGCCGTCGCGCTCGGTCACGCACTCCGTGCAGACGCGCCGCGCCATGCGTTGTGCTACAACACCGATGACCGAGGATGACACCAGGAAAGGCTCGACACCCAGGTCGAGCATCCTGAACACCACGCCGACGGCGTCGTTCGCGTGAATGGAGGATAGCACGAGGTGACCCGTGAGGGCGGACTGCACTGCGATGCGGGCCGTCTCGGCGTCACGGATCTCTCCCACCAGGATGGTATCGGGGTCGAGCCGCAGAATGGAGCGCAGCCCCGTCGCAAACGTCAACCCCGCCTTGGGATTCACCTGGATCTGGTTGACGCCGGGGAAGCGGTACTCGACCGGGTCCTCGATGGTGATTATCTTCTGAGACGCCTTGTCCATCTGGTTGACCGAGGCGTACAGCGTGGTCGTCTTGCCGGAGCCCGTCGGACCGCTCACGAGTATCATGCCAAAGGCGACCTTCAGCATGTTCTGGTACTGCGCCAGCGCCTCGCGCGAGAAACCGAGTTTGCTGAGCTCGATGAGGCCAAGGGATTTGTCCAGCAGGCGCATGACCGTCGCTTCGCCGTGCACTGTCGGCACCGTGGCCACGCGTACGTCGATCTCCCGGCCCTTCGTTTCCGTCGAGAACTGGCCGTCCTGCGGCCGCAGGTGGTCCGCAATGTTCATGTCGGCGAGTATCTTCACGCGGGAGGTGAGCGGCAGGTGTATCTTCAGCGGCAGCGACATCACTTCCTGCAGCGTGCCATCCACCCGGTACCGCACCCGCAGCCGGTCGCCCTCCGGTTCGAGGTGTATGTCGGAAGCCCTCGCTTTGCCGGCCTCATCGATGATCAGCCGGAGCGCGCTCGCCACCGGCGTATCTTCCGCTGCCTCGAGCAGCGACTGGTCGTCCATGCCCTCGCCGGTCGTGGGTATGCGTGAGAGCTGCTCCTGTATGTCACCGAATCCCCGGTAGCTGAGGTCGATGGCGTCACGTACCTCCTGCTCCGAGGCCGCGAGGGGCTCGATGCGCTTGCGGCTCTGCAGCCCGAGTGCCTCGAGAGCGAAGATGTCCGAGGGGTTTGCCATGGCGACCTGGAGCGTGTCGCCGGTCAGCGTCAGCGGCACGGCCTTGAATCTCCTCGCCATGGATTCGGGGACCAACTCGACGGCCCGCGCGTCCGGGCGCGACCGTATGGTGCGGCTCGTCACGCCCGCCTGGCCCAGTATCTCGTTCACCGCATCCTGCAGACCGGCGCTCGTTACCGTGGTCGAGGACACGTCGGGCGAGGCGGTCTCCGCGGGCGAGGTTGTGGCCTCGGACGACGCGGCTGCCGCAGGAGAAGCTACCGCTATCGCACGGATGCGCTGAAGGTCGGCGAACTGCTTCGCCTCGGGCGTCAGTGTTCCGGACGTCAGTACGATCTTCTCCTGGATTCCGGCGTCGTACGCCTTCGCATCGAAGACGGAGATCCTGCTGAGCGTCACTTGCTCTTCGTGGATGTCGTCGAATCCCAGGCGGTGCGAGATGAAGCCGTCGTCGTATGTCGCCAGCACGTCAAATGTGTACTCGGCCCCGGAGCGGCCCCTGAGGGGGGCGTTTCGCTGTATCCGATAGCCAAGGGTCGCCAGTGACGCGAGCACCTCATCGCTGCTGTTCCACGCGGTGATGCTCGTGCCCTCCGGGAGCGTCGTGGGCTCCTTCGTCGCCAGAAAGCCGGTGAGACGTTCGGCGTCGAAGACCCGGATCCTCTGGTTCTGTGCAAAGCGTTCCGCCACGCCGTCCAGTGCAGGAAAGGCGATGAACACCTTGTCCCGGATGCCGCAGTCATAGCACTTGTCGTCGAAGGCGAACACGGCCCCGAGACCCAGGGAGCCGCTTCCATTGGCGGTGCCTACCTCGAGCGCTACCGTGTACTCCATGAAGCCGTCATCGCGTGACGCCACCATATCGAAACGGTGCGCCGCGCCCGACTTGCCGGTCCGTGTCGTGGCGTCGCCATTGGTGCTGACGGCGTAGCCCTGCCTGTTCAGGCGCGCCACAAGGCGGTCGATGAGTTGCTGCTCGTCCGGCGCAAGTGTTCCTTGCACAGCCTCATAGTAACATAAGGAACGTACGCGCAAAACCACCGCCGGACCCTTTTCGATATCTGTTGACAAAGCTACAGGCCGCACGGACAATAGTGATACATGGCGAAGAGGCTCCTTTCACGTTGCCTGCTGTGCCTCATGGTCCTTTCGTCATCGCTGGCAGCGGTGCTTCCGTTTGCCTCGATTGCGCAAGCACAGCCCGAGTCGCTGCGGTGGTCGACCATACCAACGCCGAGCGACGACGATTTCGTCGTCCTCACGCCGTCTGAGATAAGCGTGCTCGCTAGGGGTTCCGACGAGACCTGGTACGCCTCCGACATCTCCAACGGGGCCCTCTATAAGACCGAAGACGGCGGCCTGACCTGGAGCGACGACATCGAGACCGCCCTTCTGGACACGACCCCGACGCCCGTCTTGCCTGTGTGGGACATCGCCGTCGCGCCCGACGACGAGAACTTCGTCGCCGTGGTGACCGACGGCCGGCAAGACGTGTACGTCTCGGACGACGGCGGCGAGACGTGGTCGTCGACTTCCCTCTCCTCGATTCCCTCCTGGAACCCGGGACTCCTGGTTGCCGACATCGCCATCTCGCCCGAATACGATGGCGAGCGCGACATCGCTGTGGGCGCCAGGAACCCGACCGATGCCGCCGCCGACGGTGACGTCTGGGTCGTACAGTCCGAGCTTCTCAGTGCGTGGAGCGCGCAGGAGGTCTACGACCTTCATCCGGATGCGTTGACCGGCATGGACGTGAGCGCCGTGGCCTTCTCTCCTGAGTATGCCGTCGATGACACTATCCTCGCAGTCGCGAGCGACACCAACGACACCTACCTCTGCACCGGCTACCGGGACACGAATACGAACGCAACCAACTGGGATGTCACCGAGCCCACCAACTACGTGGAGCTCGCGGAGATCGACGAGGACTCCCCCTCAGAGGATCAGGTCGTCTACGTCTCGATTGCCGTGCCGGCCGACTACTCGGGTGACAGCACTTCAGACCGGCAGGTGTTTGTCTCGTATTTCGCCAACTCTGACGCGGATGACGTCTACTGGGTGGACGATGTGGAAGTGCACCGTCGCGATCTCGACCGCGGCAACCCCATCGCAGTCTACTCACTCTCAACCTACGGCGGGATGCTGGCCGCCGGCGAGGTGACCGCGGACGCTGACACCGGCAGGGCGAGGGTCCACTTCTGCGACGCGCCGATGGACAGCTATCCCGAGTGGTATGAGCCCGAGAAGCGCCCCTCCGGCGGCTTCGTCTCCGGAGTGGCGAATGCAATCGTCCTGTTCACTCCTGATGGGGACTGGGCTATCTGCGCCACAAGCACCAACCAGGTGGTCGATGCCGCCGGCTGGGCCGATGTCATCCTGCCCGGCGCATGGAGCGGCAACGGCGTCGGCGATACGCCGGACGAAAGCGCCTTCTCCCGCGCGGAGTCGGGCTGGGACTACTCCTACTGGAACCAGCTCAGCCTCATCGATACCGATATGCGCGAGCTGTGCGACTACTCGCTCTGGGTTGTCGGCGACCCGGACGAGGATGAGGACGAGGAGGACCTCGAACCTGACAACGTTGTCTATCTGGCCTCCTCCGGAGACGGCATCGACAGCATCTGGAAGACGGCCGCCATCTGGGAAGCGGACATCGGCGAGCGCTGGGAACGTGTCGACTTCCTGGACAGCGACACTGATGACATAATCATGCGTCGTACGCCGGACAACAGCCCGGATGATGTTGTCTACTACGCCGTTCGCGGCAGCGATGTCGCCTACCAGTCGCTGAATGAAGGCCGCACCTGGGAACCCGTGCGAGATTGTCCCACCATCACTGACTTCGCGGTGGTGGATAGCGAGCGCCTCTACGTCCTCGACGACTATTACCTCAACATCGCGCAGTGGACCCAGGTGCGCCGGTGGCACATCTGGAAATGGACGCGCGACATCGACACCGGTCTCAAGTCCGGCTACTCCCTCGCCTTCGTCAACGAGTCGTACGTCTTTGTTGGAGACGATGGCGACGAAGGCAAGGTCGCCGTGTCGCGAGACGGGGGCGAGACGTTCGAGTTGCTGCCGGCTCTGCCGCAATTGGCACGGGTGCGGCTGGCGGTCGACGAGGATTTCAGACGCAACCGGATGCTGTATGCCGCCACGGAAGACTCCACCAGCGCAGTGTATCGCTGGGCCCTCGATGGGAGCACCGACTGGATGTCCCTCAACCCTCCTGAGAGCGGCTTCGATTCGCTTGCGCAACTCGACGACGTGCTCTACGCCGCCTATGATAGCGGCGTTGCCCGCACCCTCATCCCGCGTGAAGAGATCATCACTCCCATCGACTGGGACACGCTGACGGTTGATCTGACCCCCGGCACCGACTTCCGTGGGGGTACCCTCAGGGCGATTCTCACCGAGAGCGTGCTCATCTGGGCCGTCGACGGCAGGGAATACGACTTCGCGGCAAAGGAGGGCTGCCTCTGGGTCTACTCGGATACCTTCGTCATCCCGACCCCGTGGCCGACGTCTCCCGCGCCGGGTGAAGTGGTGCCCTGCGATATCTGCGGCTGCGACGCATGTCCATTCTGCTTCCACTGGAAGCAGCTTCCGAAGGCGGAGATCTACGATCTCTGGGTCGCCCTGGACGAGCAGTTCCGTTTCGTGCTTCTGAAGCTGGAAGACATCGACCCGGTCTGCTGCGATGCACCCGGCGTCTGCTACTTCGAGATCCCGTTCAGCTTCGATTGCGGCGGCACGTACTACTGGCGCGTCCGGGCTTCAGGAACGGACGAGGGAGAGCGTGTCCACTCCCGCTGGTCGCCGTCCATGCGCTTCGTCGTGGCGGCCGGCAGCACCATCGAGTCCATGCATGTCGCCCCGAGGATCGTCTCCCCCGAGCCGGGAGCGTACGGGGTCGCCAGGACACCCGGATTCTCCTGGACCGGCTTCCCTCCCACGACCAGGTACGAGTTCATGCTGTCGACGGACACCACCTTCGCCTCCCCGCTGCATCGCGCCGAGGTCGCCGGCAGTGCCTACGTCTATCCCGGACTGCTGGAATGGGGCCGGACCTACTCCTGGCGCGTGCGCGCCCTGACGCCCGCGCCCAGCGAGTGGAGCACTGCTTCCTTCATCGTTGTCCCTGAGCCGCAGCCGGAGCAGGTACCTGACGTTTCGCCTCTCTCGATGCTTCCCACCGGGCTGCCGTCCGGTGAGACTCCCCAGTGGGTATGGCTGGTCATCGGCTCTCTCGTGCTCCTTATCGCGCTTGTCGTCTTCGCGGCAGCCTACCGCCGCAGGTAGGCCCATCGCGATTTGGCCGGCGCGCCGCCGGCCCCGTGCCGCGGAGGTCCGCCCTGGAATAGAACTATGTTCTATTGACAAGGCGGGGTCCTGTGGTAGCATGGTACCGGTACCTAGGTAACGGTGGAGTCCGGCATGAGCAGGCGACGCTCCAACATCGAGATCATTGCGGAGATGCTGAAGGTCGGCGAGAACGGCGCCGGCAAGACCGAGTTCATGTACAGCGTCAACATGAGCTACGCCCAGTTGCAGAAGTACCTGAAGTTCCTCCTGACCCACGGATTGGTTCAGAAGGTGGAGCTGGGCAACCCAAGTGTGCGATATCACGTGACAGACAAGGGCGCCGACCTCATGAAGAGCATAGGCGCGGTGCTTGAAGTCCTGGAAATCGAAGACTGACCTGGAACAATCGCGACCGGACACGCTGCCCCATTCCGCCAGCACGGAATGCCTGTAAGGAGGAGTTGTCGACCATGGCCGAGAAGAGAATGCTGGTCGTTGATGCCGATCTGTTGAAGAAGATCGATGACAACCGGGGCGACCTGAGCAGGTCCGAGTTCATTGATCTGCTGATCGAGGGCCAGTTGCGTGAGAAGGAAGAGGGAGCGAAGGGCGTCTCCCGGGATGACGACATCGTCACCCGCGAGGAGTTCGTCCAGTTCCAGGAGGGAGCCAAGGAGCTTCTCCGGAGCTTCCTCGACTTCTTCATCAACTATGGCCTCGAGCTCGGGCGCGAGCCCAAGGACGAGGAGTTCGAGCAGCTCAGCCGCAAGTTGAGGGCGATGTCTCGTTCCCATCGCGACTGAAACCTGACTCGCCTCACCACAGGCCGCCCCGGACCGGGACGGCCTTTTCTTTTTCCTGCGGGCCCGTTCGTGAATAGAACTATGTTCTAGAACCCAATCCCTAGGCGCGACCCGCGACCATTGTCATAGTTACCTCCGTACGGCAGTGTGCTGGCTGCCGTCGAATGTCCGGTGCAACGGATGGGGGGAAAGAACCATGCACGGAGGTGCACAATGACGAAACCGATCGAATTGCTGAAGGAAGGCCGGAAGAACGAGCTGTGGCAGATGTGCTGCGGATTCTTCGACCTGAACCTGGACCAGTTCATGTTCATACAGCGGCGGCTGATGCAGGAGCAACTCGAGTTGCTGAAGGCCAGCGAGCTGGGTCGCAAGATCATGAAGGGCGCAATGCCGTCGACTATAGACGAGTTCCGCGCCGTCGTGCCGCTCACTACCTACAGCGACTACATCCCCGAGTTGACCGAGAAGCGGGAGGCGACCCTGCCCCTCCGCCCGGCCCAGTGGGTGCGAACCTCGGGCTACACCGGCAAGTACGCCGCCAAGTGGATCCCGCTGACCGAGCGCTTCGTCGAGGAGTTCGAGAAGCTGGCCGGCGGCCTCGTCCTGCTCTGCATGGCTGACTTCCGGGGCGACGTCCGCAAGGTGAAGCAGCATCTCAAGGTGCTCTCTACCTTCGCCAACCCGCCGTATGCTTCCGGCGTCATCGCCTCGCTGCTGCAGCAGGCGCTCAACTGTGACTTCCTTCCGTCGAACGCGGCCGACCTCACGTTCATCGACAAGGTCAAGAAGGGTTTTGCCCAGGCCCTGGATGAGGGCCTCGATGGCTTCGGCGGGCTGCCCTCGGTGCTTGTGACCGTCGGCGAGCAGCTCAAGAATCAGTCGAACAGCCTGGACAAGAAAGCACTGCTCAAGCGCAGGGGAGCGCTCGTGCGCGTTCTCAAGGGGCTGGCCAGGGCCCGCCTCGCGGGCAGACCGATGTTGCCGCGCGACCTCTGGACGGTCAAGGGTATCATCGGCGGCGGCACCGACTCGGCCGTGTTCAGGAAGCGCGTCGTTGAGCTCTGGGGGCGCGCTCCGCTCGAGCTCTACGCCGGTTCCGAGGGCGGCATCTACGCCATACAGGCGTGGGACCGCTCCACGATGACGTTCGTGCCGAACCTCAACTTCTTCGAGTTCATCCCTGAGCGCGAGCACTTCAGGTGGCAGATGGACCACACCTACCGGCCGAAGACCGTGCTTCTGGACGAGGTCATCGCCGGCGAGGCGTACGAGCTTGTTCTCACCAACCTGCATGGCTGTGCGCTGACGCGCTTCCGCGTCGGCGACGTGGTCCGCATCACCAGCCTGCGCAACGAGGCAGCCGGCATCGACATCCCGCAGATGGTGTTCGAACGCCGCGCCGACGACCTCATCGACATCGCCGGGTTCGGCCGCCTCACCGAGCGCGTCATCTGGGAGGCAATCGAGAGCACGGGCGTTCCGTACATCGACTGGACTGCGCGCAAGGAACTGGTGGGTGAGCAGGCGGTCCTCCACGTCTACATCGAGCCTGGGAGAACCCCTGCACCGTCCGAGTCGGCGTACGCCGCAGCTCTGTACCGCCAGTTCAGGGAGCTGGACAAGCGCTACGATTTCAACATCTACGCCATCTTCGGCGAAGAGGAACAGCCCCCCGCGGACCTGCCTCTCCGCATCACCTATCTTCCCTCCGGCGCCTTCTCACGCTACATCCTCCGGCGCCAGAACGAAGGCGCGGACCTCGGTCACCTGAAGCCGCCGCATATCAATCCCTCCGACGCGGTCATCGCCAACCTGGCTGAGCCGGCCGTCGAGGTTGAGCGCGTCGCCGCGGAGGTGAGGGACCGCGTTACGGCGTAGTCCCCGTGCGGTTCGGGACCTCTCCGGGGCGGGCTCAGGCCCGCCCCGGCCTTCTTGCCTGCCGGCGGAGTAGGACCGCAACACCGACTGGTGTCGTCATCCGGCTGACGTCGTTGCAGGACCGTGCATACGTCCCACGAGTGAGCCAGTACTTTGGTTAGCCTTGACGACGCGTACCTTTGTGCGATAATTGCGACATGAACACCCACGTGGTGATTCCATTCATCGCCACGGTTGCCTACCTTATCCTCTTCGCGGTTCTGCTCGCTAATCGTCCCTGGGCACAGCGCGAGAAGCTCTTCATCGCGTTCATCATCGCCGCATTTCTGTACAGCGTCGCCGACCTCTTCGTCCGCGGCGATTTCATGATGGACCATAAGCGGTTGCTCGCACAGATCGGCATATGCGCGGCAATCTGGACGGTCGTGCAGTACCACTACTTCATCCGGCCCTATTTCAGCAAGACCCCGGTCCGCGTGCCGCTCGCGTACCTCTTTCTCCTGGCCACCATCGTTCTCTGCTTCCTGGGACTCATTCCCCGGCTCACGACGGTGAGTGACGCCGGCGTGACGGTGTACTACGGATTGCCGCTGCTCATCATCGGCGTGCTCGTGTTCACGCTGCTGGGCGTTCGCGATGGCGTCCTCCTGCTGCGTTGCCACCGGCTGGCCGCTGACGCGGCCGAGCGGAACCAGATCGCCTATCTCATCACCACCATCGTGGTGTTCAGTTTCTTCATGCTGCTGTCGTTTGTACCCTCCGCCGGCAGCTACCCCTGGAGCCTCATCGGCAACCTTCTGGCTGCCTGCGTGCTGAGCTACGCGGTGGTCGCCCACCGCCTGCTCGACATCGGCGTCTTCATGCGCCGGGCGCTTGTGCTCGCGCTTCTCTACGGCGGCGGCATCGTCGTCATCGCTGTCCTCCTTCTGGTCGTGCAGCCGCTGTTCGGCCTGCATTTTGATCTCCGAACCGTTGTTGCGGTCGTTGTCATCGGCGTCCCCGTCGTCCTCTTCCTCACCCACGTCGTCCGCGATGCGCTGGAGCGAAAGGTCGAGGAGGCGTTCGTCGGGAACCGCTACGAGGCCCGACGCCAGCTTTCCGAGTTCGTGGAGCGCATCTACGACGTGCCGACTCTGGAGCAGTTCGGTCGGCAGCTCGTCTCTCTGATGGTGCGCGCCGTCGACGCCCGGCTGGCGTATCTGCTGCTGCCCGACGCGGAGACGGGCGACTTCGTTGTCCGATTCGCGCAGCCTCCGGTGAGCACCGAGGACGGGCGAGGCAAGCTGCGCATCAAGCGGGAAAGCCCTGTGCTGCAGTGGCTCAGGCGGGAAGGGCAGATGCTTCCGGTGCGCTACCTGAGCGTCATGCCTGAGTTCCAGTCGCTCTGGAAACAGGAGAGAGACGATATCCGGATGGCTCAGATCGAGCTCTTCCTGCCTGTTGCGAACCGCGGAGAGATCGTCGCCGTCCTCGCCGCCAGCGCCAGAGCCGGAGGACGCCCGTATTCGGTTGAGGAACTGGAACTCATGCGCGTTGTCGCCAGCCGTGTTGCCGCCAGCATGGAGAAACAGTACCTGTACGAGCAACTCCAGAAACAGGAGCGGGAGCTGACGCTGCTGAACCGCATAGCCTCGGTCGT
>CAZVCS010000026.1:0-21784 GCA_964625765.1 uncultured Dehalococcoidales bacterium
GCTCCATCGGGCGTGTCTTTGTGCTGAGACTCGAGGACGGCGACGTCGTGCCGGACTGCATCGAGCGGTTCGCCTCTGCGAAGAACCTGCGCGTCGGTCAGGTGCTGCTGCTCGGCGCCTTCGACGAGGGGGCCGTCGTGGCCGGGCCGCGCGACTCGAACACGGTGCCGAGGAAACCCATCATGCTGCCTGTGGACGGAATCCACGAGACCATCGGCGTCGGACTCATCGCGCCGGACGAGATCGGCGCCCCGAGGCTGCACATGCATGGGGCTCTGGGACGCTCCGGCTCGACGCTGACCGGCTGCCTTCGCGCCGGCGTCGGCACGTGGCTTGTCGCCGAAGCCGTCATCACTGAGGTCATCACCGACTCCGTCAGGCGACTGCCCGACGCCGCCAGCGGCATCTCGCTGCTCTGCGTGGACGCCGCCGGTCAGTCCTAGCGAGGCGCCGTGCGGCCGGGGGCTGCATTGTGCGCGGCCGCCGCACGTGCCATAATCGCGGCTTCAGGCGCCTGTCGCCTCGTAGCAACGAACTACACATGCACACCAAGCTGCCGCGCCCCGGCTACCGGACCATCTTCGCACTGGCCTTCGTCATTGCCTTTCTGGTGCACCTGCTGCTCTTCTGCCTCTCTCCCATGGTCAGCGTGCTCATGGACGAGATGCGCCTCAGCCACGCCCAGTTCGGTTTCGTTTTCTCAGTGGCGATGATCAGCCTCATCCTCTTCCGGCTGCCGTGGGGGCTGCTGGCCGACCGTCGTGGCTACGTCGGCGTCATGCGTGTGGCGCTCGTCCTGTCCGCTCTGGCGGCGGGCTTCAGGGGAGTGTCCCAGGGCTACACCGGACTGCTGGTCAGCCAGTTCTTCGTCGGTCTCGGCCTTGCCGCGGTCATGCCCTGCCTCTCGCTCATGGTCAAGGCGTGGGCCTCGGGCAGGCCGGGGCTGGGCACCGGCATCTACTTCTCCGGCTTCGCGGTCGGCAATGCCTCGGCGCTCGCCGTGACACCGCGACTGCTGGAGGTGATGTCCTGGCGGCAGGTCTTCCTGGCCTACGCCGCGGTGGCCGGCGTTGTCTGCCTTCTCTGGTTCCTGCTTGGCCGCAGCGGTGGCTCGGTGAGCTCCAGCTTCCGATTGTCGGACATAAAACTCGTCATGCGCGAGCGGCTCGTCTGGGTGCTGCTCATACTGCTCGTCGGCTCGATGGGCTGCTACGACACGCTGGCGAGTTGGATGCCGCGTGTACTGCAGATGAAGGGGCTTGCGCCCGAGTTCGCTTCTGTGCTGCCGGCCGGCTTCTTCGCCTCGGGGCCGGTGACGGGGCTGCTGCTGGACCGCTTCCGTAGCCGCAGGACGCTCATAGTCCTGCTCGGCGTCGCCGCGGCGGCCGCGATTGCCTTGACCATCTCGGCCCCTCTGCCGCTGCTCTTGCTCTGTTTCTTCGCCATCGGCTTCACGACAACCGGGATAAGCGTCACGAGCCTGACGATGCCCGTCGAGGAGAAGCGCCTGTCGCCCTACGCCGGCACGGTGGTCGGATTCGTCACCTCCGTCTCGAACGTCGGACCGCTGGCGGTACCCGTGCTCTTCGGCTACCTCATCGATGTCACCGGCTTCTACGCCGCCTCGCTCGCAGCCGTTGCCGCGCTGGCGGTCGTCATCTTCGTCGGCTGCTCCCGGCTGATGCGCTGAGAGATGACGGCGTCGCCGTGCCGTGTTCGACGTCCCCGCCCTGCCGCTCCTACGCCAGCAAGCCGAGTTCGCCCATCACCTGCCGGAGCTGCATCCGGGCGTCCTGGCTGAGCGGGCCGACCGGACGGCGGCACGGACCGGCGTCCAGTCCGGCCATGAGCAGCGCTTCCTTGATGACGGCCGGGAAGGTGCCGAGCGAGAAGGCCGCCCGGAGCGGCGCAAGCTCGGCCTGCGCCTGCCTTGCGCCCTCCATGTCGCCCGCCATGCAGGCATCGTAGATGCGCACGAGCTGCCTGGCGGCCACGTTGCCGGATGCCGCCACCGCCCCGGCGCCGCCGTACAGCAGTGTGGCGAAGACGAGCGTGTCCCGTCCCGCGAGCACCCGGAACGACTCCGGCGTCTCGTTGATGAACGACGCAGTGGTCGTCAGGTCCCCGCTGCTGTCCTTGATGCCGACCACGTTGTCCAGCTCGGCCAGCCTTGCCGCCAGCCGGACGGAGAGGTTCACGCCCGTCCGCGCCGGGTTGCTGTAGAGCAGCACGGGCAGTCGCGTGCAGGCTGCCACCGCCCGGTAGTGCTCGTACAACTCGTCCTGGCTCGGAGTGATGAAGCTCGGGGTGATGACCGAGACGGCGTCCGCGCCGGCACTCTCCGCCATCTGCGTGAGCCGGACCGCGTCGCGTGTCGTGTTCGCGCCGGTGCCGGCGTAGACGGGGACGCGACCCCGTGCCGCCGCGACTGTGACCTCGATGGCGCGCCGTTTCTCGTCCGCGTCGAGCGCGTAGTACTCGCCCTGGCTCCCGAGGACGAAGACACCGTGGACGCCGTCGGTGATGAGGCGTTCCACCAACATGGCGAGCGCGTTCTCGTTCAGTTGCTCGTCGGAGTCAAAGGGCGTTACCATGGCGGGTATGATGCCGCGCGGCGCGAACTTCATGTCGTGCTCCTTGCAGTTCGGATTCCACGTAGTGTAGGCTGCGCGTCCGCGCCGTTCAACACCTGCGCCTGTGTGCTGAGGAGGAGACGTGAGCAGAAAGGTTCGACAGATCGTCAGGATAGATGAGGAGAAGTGCGACGGCTGCGGCGCCTGCGTGCCGGCCTGCGCCGAGGGCGCGCTGCGGATTATCGATGGCAAGGCTCGACTCGTGAGCGAGGTCTACTGCGACGGCCTTGGCGCCTGCCTTGGCAACTGCCCACGGGGCGCAATCACCGTAGAGGAGCGGCCGGCGGATGACTTCGATGAAGAGGCGGCGCGGCGTCACGTGGAGCGGTCCTCCCGCTCGGACGCGCCTGCCGCTGAGCCGGCGTCCTGCTGCCCGGTGCTGGAGCCGGCCAGGGGCGCCCGCGCCGCGCATGGCCGGGCCGCCGACGCCTCGCCCCTCCCTCCTCTACCGAACTTCCCGATACAGCTTGGCCTCATCGGGCCTGCGGCCCCGTTCCTGCGCGACGCGCACGTCCTCCTTGCCGCCGACTGCGCGGGCTACGTCTTCCCCAGCCTGCGACGCTTCCTGGATGGCCACGTGCTCATCATCGCCTGTCCCAAGCTGGACGACGCCCGGGCGCACCTCGAGAAGTTGACGGAGATCCTGAGGCGCTCGACCGTCAAGAGCATCACGGTCGTCCGCACCGAGGTGCCGTGCTGCGCCGGACTGGTACGCCTGGCCGAGGCTGCAGTTGCCGCCAGTGGCCGGGATGTGCCCGTGCACGTCGTGGTGGTCGGCATCGACGGCGAGGTGAAGGAGCTTTGAGCCTTCATGGCCCGGTCGCGCGCGTGCTGTTCATCTGCCTCGGCAACATCTGCCGCTCACCCATGGCGATGGCGCTGATGCGCCACCGGCTCGACGGGCGCGCTGAGAACGCCGGTCTCCGCGTCGATTCGGCGGGCTACTACGACTGGGGACCGTTTCCGCGGGAGGCGCACCCCTTTGCGCGGCGGGCTGTCGAGCGCCTCTGCGGCTCCGACCTCCTGGCCGACCATGTCGCGAAGCGGTGGACTCCGGCAATGGTTGAGGACGCGACCTGCATCGTAGTCGCTGAAGAGCAGATGCGCGCCGACTTTCCCGCCGGCAAGGTGGTGACGCTGCGCGAGCTGGGCGGCGAGACCGGCGACATTGCAGACCCATACAGCGGAGACCTCGCAACCTACGTCGACTGCGCCCGTGACATCGATCGCCTCATCGAGAAGGGTTGGCCGTTGCTGCTCGGCGGCCGCCCATGACGTTGACAGCGCGGCACTCCATTTCTGCAGTTGCGATTGTCACTCGTGATGTGCGCCTCTGCCCATGGTATGATGGCGCCTCAATCGCCTGAGGGGGTGGGGGATCCGTGGCCGGCTGGCTCTCTTCATATCTGCGGCTTGCGTGGAACCTGCGGTTGTTCCTTCGAGAACCCGCGACGCCTGAACGCGGCCGCGAGCTCATCCGGCAGACTCTGGCTGGAAGAGATGCTGCATTCTTGAGTCTGGCGCGCCGTGCGGTCTTCGGCAACCCGTCGAGTCCGTATCTCCCGCTGCTCGAGCACGCCGGCTGCGAGTACGGTGACCTCGAACGCATGGTTCGTGCCGATGGCCTCGAGCCGGCGCTCCTGCGCCTCAGCGAGGAGGGCGTCTACCTGACGCAGGAGGAGGTCAAGGGCAGGCAGCCGGTCGTTCGCGGCGGACGGACGTTTCCTTTCGATGTGGCCAGCCTGAACGACCCCCTGGTGACCGGAGGCGTCCGGGTGAGCAGCAGCGGCAGCCGGGGCCCGCGAACGTCCACCATGCTGCGCTTGGACAGGGTGGGCTTCATGTCGCAGTTCCACGCCGTCGTCTTCTCGGCACACGGCCTCGCCGGGCGGCCCACTCTGCTCTGGATGCCCGGCATGCCGTCCGGCGCCGGGCTGACTCAACTGCTGCAACTTGCAAAGATGGGCGTGCCGCCGCGCAGATGGTTCTCGCCGGCCGGCGCCGGAGCAGTCAAGCCGTCGCTCTCCAAGCGACTGGCCGCTCTCTATGTCGTCCATGCCGGCCGACTCTTCGGCGCAAGGATGCCCTCGCCTGAGTACGTCAGCGGCGAGCAGGTCGACGTGGTCCTCGACTCCCTGCGCGAGGTCCTGGCGCTCGGGCGGGGGTGCGTTGTCTCATGCTCCCCGAGCGCCGCGGTCAGGCTCTGTCAGACAGCGCAAGCGACGGGAGTCGGTTTGGAAGAGGTCGCCTTCTCGACCGGAGGCGAGCCACTGACTCCGGCCAAGGCCGAGGAGATCCAGCGGACGGGCGCCGGCACGGTGAACATCTACGCCTCGTCCGAGTTCGGCATCATCGGCTTCGGCTGCGCCGGGGAGAATGCCGTATGTGACGACGTCCACCTCCAGCAGGGCACGCTGGCCGTGATTCAGCACCGCAGGGAAACGCCCTTTGGCGGCGGAACAGTTGATGCTTTTCTCTTCACCTCCGTCATGGACCGGCCGTCAAGGGTGTTGCTGAACGTCGAGAGTGGCGATTACGGCGTCCTCGAAACCCGCGAGTGCGGCTGCGAGCTGGGCACTCTCGGCTGGAGGCAGCACCTGCACAGCATCCGGAGCTTTGACAAGCTCACCGGCTGGGGCATGACGTTCGTGGGCACCAACCTCGTGCACATCGTCGAGGCGGTGCTGCCGGCACGGTTCGGCGGAGCGTCAACGGACTATCAGATGGTGGAGACGGAGGAGACCGGTGGCAGGACGCGCCTGGATGTCTTCGTGAGCCCGGACGTCGGTCCGGTCGATGACGGGGATGTCGTCCGCGTTGTCCTGACCGAGCTGAGCAGGGGTGGAGACACGAACCGCATGATGGCCGAGGTGTGGCGGCAGGGTGGGGTGCTCAGGGTGAGGCGGGAGCGCCCGAAGTTGACGGAGGGCGGCAAGCAACTCTCGCTTCACATGGCGCGGGATGCGAAGCGATAACGTCGTGCCCGCGTCCCGGCATGCGGGAACCGAAGTAGAGCAATGCCTCCGGGAGGTGAATCACTCATGAACGTGAGAGTCCGGCATCTGTGTGTGTTCCTGCTGGTTGCCGCTCTGCTCTGCGGCTGCTCCGCACCGCGGGAGGCCGAACCGCAGGATTCGTCCCCTGCCGGCGTGAGCCTCACGCTGCTTGGCATCGCAGCGGGCAGCACCATGCAGTTGAAGGCGAATGCCGTCGCCGAGGCAATCCGCCTGGAGCACCCGGAGTGGCAGGTCACGTCGATGGCGGCGGGAGGCGAAGCCCGGCTCATAGAGAAGCGCATTGCCGGCGAGGCCGACCTCTACTTCAGCAACAGTCTCCGGAGCCTCGAGGTGGAGGTGTTCACGCCGCTGCATCCGGGAATCGATTTCGAGCAGGCGACGGCCTACCGCCTCGTCATGCCGTCGTCTCCAGCATATGTGCAACTCCTTGCTCGGGGGGATACGGGGCTTACGACGCCCGCCGACATCGTGGAGCGCAAGTACGCTTTCACCATGGGAAGCGGCGCCGGTATCACCAGGCAACTGTTCGACCGCATCCTGCGCTACTACGGTGCGGGTGTGGCTGAGTCGGAAGCATGGGGCGCAAAGTACGAGACCATGATAAGCGTCGGCCAGGAAGGTGTCGAGGCCCTGCAGTCGGGCCGGACCAACATGGGCTTCACCTGCGGCCCCGTGCCCGCCCCCGCGCTGATGGGAGTGACGTTCGACCTGAGACTGCTCCCGCTGTCCGACCCCGGACTCGTGGACATGCTTGGCGAGCTCGGATGCGTGCCGGCGACGATACGAGCAGGCACCTTCCCCTTCGTGACGGCGGATGTCGCCACCGTCATGTCCACCGAGTCGCTGGTCGCCCGGCCTGATCTGCCGGACCACATCGTCTACGGCGTGTGCGAAGCGGTCTTCAACCACCTCGACATTCTTGTCGCTGCGCACGCACCGACGGCCGCGATGCTGGCGCCTGACGCCATCATCAACGCGGTTGTCCTCGCCGGGCAGAGTGGACAGCAATACCACCCCGGTGCCCTGGCGTATTATCGCGACCGCGGCTGGATACACTAGGAGCGCCGGGTCATTGTGAGGCCCGGCGTGCATGCTAGAATGTCACGCCGCGTCTTTCATCGGGACCGCCATGCCCCTCGGAGCCAGAACGACCGCATACGTCCGCTACGCGTGGAGCCTGAGGTCCTTCCTTCGGGAGCCCGTAATGCCTGCGTGCGGTCGGGAGGTCATACGCCGCAGGCTTGCTTCACGGGTCGACAGCTTTCTGACCCAGATGAGGAAGACCGTCTACGACAACCCCACCAGCCCGTATCTGCCGCTGCTCCGCTTCGCCGGCTGTGAGTACGGCGACCTCGAACGATTGGTGCGCAGCGCCGGCCTGGAGCCGGCTCTCCAGCAGTTGTTCAGGGCGGGGGTGTATCTGTCGGTCGAGGAGTTCAAAGGCAAGAAGGAGGTCGTCCGCGGAAGCCGTACGTTCCCCCTCAATCCTCGGGCGCTCAACAACCCACTGCTGCCGGGCGGCGTTCAGGCGAGCAGCAGCGGCAGCCGCAGCGCGGGGACGGTGACGACGTTGAATCTCGACCGCTCGGCCTATCATTCGTGCTGCACCGCGGTTGCTTTCGAGGCGCACGGAATGCTCGGCCGGCCCACGCTGCTGTGGATGCCCATTCTGCCCTCAGCCGCCGGATTGACGATACTCCTGCAGCTCTGCAAGATGGGAGCCACGCCGATACGGTGGTTCTCGCCGGTTGCGGCTGCCTCTATCCGGCCGTCACTCGTGAAGCGGCTCGCGACGCTCTACGTGGTCCGCGCGGGCAGGCTGTTCGGTTCGCCCATCCCTTCGCCGGAGTTCGTGAGTGGCGAGCAGTTGCCAAGGGTGGCGGATGCTCTCGGAGAGGCGCTCTCCAGGGGGCAGGGGTGTGTTGTCGCCTGCTCCCCCAGCTCGGCAGTCAGATTGGCCCGGTTCGCACGCGGCGCGCGGATGGACATCTCAGCCGTCACGTTCATGACGAGCGGGGAGCCGCTCACGCCGGCGAAGTCCACGGAGGTGCAGCGTGCAGGCGCCGATGCGTTGAACCTCTATGCCTTCGCCGAGGGAGGGGTGGTGGGCCTCGGCTGCGCCGGGGCGAAGGCTGAGTGCGACGATGTCCATCTGCTCGAGGGGTCCCAGGCGGTCATTCAGCGAAGGCGGGATGTCCCGTTCGGCGGCGGGAAGGTCGATGCATTCCTCTTCACCACGCTGCACGAGCGCACTGCGAAGATACTGCTGAACGTCGAGAGCGGCGACTTCGGCGTGAGCGAGGTGCGGCATTGCGGCTGCGGGCTGGAAGAGGCCGGGTTGACGCGGCATCTGCACAGCATACGAAGTTTCGACAAGCTGACCGGTGAGGGCATGACCTTTGTTGGAACCGACCTTGTCCGCGTCATTGAAGAGACCCTGCCGGCGCGGTTCGGGGGTTCACCAACCGACTATCAGATGCTCGAGACGGAGGACGCGGCTGGCCGGACGCGCGTCGATGTCCTTGTCAGTCCGGATGTGGGGGACGTCGACGAGGACGAGGTGGTCCGTCTCGTGCTTTCCGAGCTTGGCCGTGGTGGAGAGACGAATCGCATGATGGCCGAAGTCTGGAGGCAAGGCGGCGTGCTGCGCGTCCGGCGTGAACGGCCACATCTCACCGCCGGCGGAAAGCTGCTATCGCTCCATATCGTGAAAGAGAGGATCGGCTGAACGATGCCGGGCAATTGCGGGCGGCGCAGTGTGGCGCTTCCACAGGGCAGTGACCGGGAGAGAGGCAAGTGAAGCGAACGTCGAGAGTCCGGTTGCTGTCCTGGATCGTGCTGCTTGCGGTTGCGGCGGGATGCGGCGCTGAGCAGCCGGCCGCCCCGGCAGGGGTCGATGACACAGACGTAACGCTGACCCTCGTCGGTTTCACCGCGGGCAGTTCCGTTCAGCTTCGAGCGGATGCCATGGCTGAGGCGATACGCCTGGAGCAGCCCGAATGGAACGTGGTCTCCATGGCGGCCGGAGGCGAGGCGCGACTCATCAGCAAGCGGCTGGCCGGAGAGGCAGACCTCTACTTCCCCACTTCGCCGCGTGCGGTGGAGTTGGCGGTGCAGCTCCCGCTGCATCCCGGCGTGGAGTATGAGGCACTGACCGACTATCGCATCGTCATGCCATCGGGCCTCCTTCTGCTCCAGTTGCTCGTCCGCGAAGACACCGGATTCCTCGAACCCTCAGACCTCGTGCTGCAGCGCCGGCCATACGTCGCCGGCTGCGGCCCGGGAACCATGACTCTGCTGTTGTCGCGCATATTCGAGCACTACGGCTCGAGCCTGGATGAGGCCGCCGCATGGGGGCTCAGTCTGGAGCCGATACTCGTCCCGAGCGCCGAAGGGGTCGAGGCTCTCGCGTCCGGCCGCATCGACGTCGGGATGACATGGTCCGGGATACCGAACAGCCAGTTCCTCGGTCTCACGTCGGGAGTCCGGCTGCTGCCGTTCGCCGATGCCGGCCTGGTGCAGATGTTCCACGACCTCGGCTGCGTCGCCTCGGTCGTCCCTGCCGGAACATACCCGTTTGTGCGCGAAGATGTGGCCACCGTCGGAGCGATTCAACCATTGGTCGCCCGGGCCGACCTGGACGAGGATGTGGTCTACGCCGTGGCCGGCGCCATCTTCGAGCACGCGGACCTGATCACCGCGGCATATCCGGGCGGAGCGGCCTATCTGACGCCGGCGGCCGTGGCCGAGGCGGTCGCCCTCACCCGCCAGACCGGAGACCTGTTCCACCCCGGCGCGCTCAGGTACTATCGAGACCGGGGTTGGATACACTAGCACGCGGAGGTGCCCTTTCCGGGCGGCCGGTCCGGCCGCGTGCTCGAGGCCGCTGCCGGATGGAGCAATGGTGATGTCATTCAGTCGACTCGGTCGTGTCGTGTCTCTGCTCCTGCTTGCGGCACTGCCGCTGGCGGCGTGTGCCGCTGGGGGGCCCGCTGCGGCGCCGGCAACCGGGGAGGGTGAGGTGGAAGTCTCGTTCAGGGGCTACGCCGCCGGCAGTTCGACGCAGTTGCGCGCGGATGCTCTCGCTGAAGCCGTACGACTGGAGCACCCGGAGTGGAAGGTCAGCTCGATGGCTTCGGGAGGGGAGGCACGACTGATTTCTGATCGTATCGCCGGTGAGGTCGACTTCTTCTACACGCAGTCGACCCACGTGCTTGAGCTCGAGCTGCAGCAGCCGCTGCATCCCGGTCTCGATTTCGCTGAGGCGGCAGCCTACTGCCTCGTCATGCCGGCTTCGCTCCTGTACGTGCATTTCTTTGCCCGGGAGGACGCTCCAGTCGACACACCGCGAGAGATCGTCGATTCACGCTATCCCTATCGCGCTGGCGTTGGCTCCGGCGTCTCGAGGCTGCTTCTTGACAAGGTCCTCGGGTACTACGGTGCGAGCATCGAAGCGGCCGAGAGCTGGGGAGCCAGTCATGAGACCGTCGTCATCGCCAGCGCGGAGGGCGCCGAGGCGCTCCAGTCTGGCCGCATCGACATCGGCTTCGGTTGGACCTCGGTGCCGAACGCTCAGTTCCTGGGAGGGGAACTGGACGTGAAGTTGCTGCCCGTGAGCGACCCCGGGCTGGTCGAAATGTTCTGGGACCTCGGGTGCGTGACCTCCGTCATACGTGGTGGTGCGTACGCGTTTGTACCCGCCGATGTGCCGACCGTCGCCGCGCCGCAGCACCTCGCGGTGCGTGCAGGCATGCCGGACGACGTCGTGTATGAAGTCGTGAAAGCGGTGCACACCCACCGCGAGATACTCTTCGCGGCGCATGCGGAGTCACGCGTCCACTTCTCACCGGCCGGAGTCGCCGCTGCCGTGTCCGCCTGCGACGCCAGTGGCGACGTCTTCCATCCCGGCGCCCTGCGCTTCTACAGGGAGATGGGTTGGCTGACGTAGCATCGGCCGTGCGCGACGTGCGCCGTCTGGGGGCGCACCTGCGACCGGCCGTGGCATCATTCTTCCGGCCGGCGCTGCGGCGCAGGCTGCAGCAGGGGCGCTTTCGGGACTGCATTGTCGCCGGCTCGGTGCTCCTGGCCCTGTACCACGTCATCAGCCCGGTAACGGCTCGCGTACCGCTCGACGCCCATCTGATCGTGCACCTCTGCGCCGTCCTTGCGCTCACGTTTATCCTTTTCGATGGGCCCGGTCGGAGCCGAGCCGCGCCGGGATGGCCGGACGTTGTGCTGGTCCTTGTGTGCGTCGTGGAGGGGCTCTACTTCCTGGGCAGTATCGATGACTTGCTGCTGCGCGCCCTCGTCATCACGCCGCTCCCGCCGCCCGATGCCATGGCGGCGGGACTGCTGCTGCTCCTGCTGCTTGAAGGCGCCCGGAGAGCGGTCGGGATGCCGTTCGTCGTTATCATCTGCTGCTTCTTGCTGCTTATGTACCTCGGAGCCCGTCTGCCGGGCATCTGGGCTCACCCCGGCATAGGCATCGTGGAGATGCTCGACCTGACTGTCTGGACTCGACTTCAGGGTGTCTGGGGCATCCCTCTCAGGATGTCGGCCACCCTCATCTCCCTCTTCCTCATCTTCGGCAAGCTGATGCAGTACTCCGGCCTGGGGGAGCTGTTCACTTCGGTCTGTGAGGCTCTTGCCGGCGGCTCAAGAGGCGGTCCTGCAAAAGTGGCTGTCATCGGCAGCGCCCTCGTCGGCGGCGTCACGGCGGGCCCGGTGACGAATATGGTCATGACGGGGAGCATGACCATCCCGATGATGAAGCGGGCTGGCTACAAACCGCACTTTGCGGCCGCCATCGAAGCAGCCGCATCGACCGGGGCGGCCATAGTGCCGCCGGTCATGACGGGCATCGTCTTCATCATGGCTGAGTTGACTGGCACGCCCTACGTTCGCATCATGCTGCTCGCCGTCACACCGGCGGTGCTGTACTACGCCTGCATACTACTCCAGGTGCACTTCCATGCGGTCAGGACCGGCATGCGCGCGAGCGGCCAGGGGAAAGACGTGGCGAGGGTCCGGCGCGAGTTCGCGGCTCGCGGGCATCTGCTCGCACCCGTTGTTGTCCTGATAGCCCTGCTCGTCGACGGCTACTATCCGGCAACGGCGGTGCTGTGGGCCATCCCGTGTGTTCCGGCGGCCGCTGCCCTGCGTCGCGGCACGCGGATGAGCTTCCGGCGCATCTTCCAGGCGCTGGCTGAGGCTTCTCAGGAACTGGTTCGCGTGGCGCCGGTGTGCGCCCTCAGCGGCATCGTCATCATCGCTCTCTTCCAGACGGGCCTGGGAAGCACGTTCAGCCACGTGGTCAGCACGGCGGCGGGGCAATCGCTGCTGCTGCTCATCGTCATGGGCGCCGCCGCCTGTCTGGTTCTCGGCCTGGGAGTTCCTCCCACCGCTTCCTATCTCATGACTGTGCTCATCGTGGCGCCTCTGATGGTGAAATCCGGTCTGCCTGTCGAGGTGGCGCACTTCTTCTCCCTGTACTACGCCATCCTCGCCTTCATCACACCGCCGGACGCGGTTGGGGCGCTCGTCGCCGCGGGCATGGCCGGTGCCGGCTTCTGGCCGACGAGCTTCACGGCGATGCGCCTGGCGACAGTTGGTTTCGTCGTCCCCGTCGTGTTCGTCTATCGCCCTGCCCTGCTGTTCCTTGGCAGCCCGCTCGAGATTCTCTGGGCGCTCGCCGCCTCACTGCTCCTCGTGGTCTGCCTCGCCGCAGCGTTCGAAGGATGGCTGCTGGTGCGGCTTTCTCGCGTGGAGAGACTCGCGTTGCTCGGGGCCGGCATCGCGCTGATTCCGCCCGTTGCGCTCGCCAACCTCGTCGCGCTGGCCGTAGCCGCCGCCGTCCTGGTTCTGAACGTGAACCGCCGTGCTTCCTCCTCGGGGTCGATTCCCTCTCCTTGACGTATACTGACGTGTCCGGACAGCCGCGGCCGGTCGACGGCTCTTCGCGTTGCCCCGGCAGACGTGCGACATGAACGCCTACGGTGTCTTCATCCTGCTGGCGCTGCTGGTGCAGTACGTGCTCCAGAGCCTGGCCGATGTTCTGAACGTGCGGGCGCTCGAGAGCACGTTGCCCGGGCAGGTGGCGCCGCTGTACAGCGGCGGCGAGGACGAGCGCGCACGGCGCTACGTGCGGACCGCTACTCTCGCCGGGTACATCGAGAGGTCTGCCGGCCTGCTGGCTATCCTTGTCTTCTGGTTCGCGGGAGGGTTCGCCTGGCTCGACGGACTCGTGCGAGACTGCCTCTCCGGCGAGGTCGCCCGGGGACTGGCGTACATCGGGGCGCTTGCGCTCGCCCATACGTCTCTCGGCATTCCCTTCGACATCCATCGCACGTTCGTGACCGAAGCGCGCTTCGGCTTCAACCGAACCACGTGGGGCACGTTCGTCGCGGACCGGCTGAAGGGGCTGGTCCTGGTGGCGCTCATCGGTGGACCGCTGCTGGCGGGCGTGCTGCTGCTCTTCCTCAGGGCGGGGAACAGTGCCTGGCTCCTCTGCTGGGCCGTGGTAGTCATCTTCTCACTGGTGACACAATGGCTCGGTCCGGCGCTCATCCTGCCGCTCTTCAACCGCTTCGAGCCGATGCCTGAAGGTGAGCTGCGGCAGGGCATCCTGGCCTACGCGCACTCCGTGCGCTTTCCGGTGCAGAACCTGTACGTCGTCGACGGCTCGCGCCGCACCTCGAAGGCGAACGCCTACTTCACCGGGCTGGGCCGCAAGCGGCGCATCGCCCTGTTCGACACGCTCATCAGCCGCCACACGGTCGGAGAGGTCGTTGCAGTACTCGCACACGAGATCGGCCACTACAAGCGCCGGCACGTTCTGAAAGGCATGCTGCTCGCCTCGGCGCATGCGGGGCTGGCCCTCTTCCTGCTCGACTATTTCCTGGGGCGGGCTGGCCTGTACGAAGCCTTGTTCTACGAGCAGCCTTCGCTGCACGCGGGTCTGGTCGCTTTCGCGCTGCTGTACACGCCGGTGGAGTCCTTTCTCGAGGTGGTGGTCAACTGGGTCTCGCGACGTCATGAGTTCGAGGCCGACCGCTATGCGGTGGGCACGGCTCCGCAGCCATCGGATCTCGGCCGGGCTCTGCGGACGCTGTCGGTGACCAGCCTGGCGCATCCCAACCCGCACCCGTTCTATGTGGCGCTGAACTACACCCATCCTCCGCTTGCGCGGCGGCTTGAGGCTATCGACGAATCGTTGCGACAGCGCGCGGCCGGACGGCAGCCGCTGGTGCGGCCATGAAGCGCAGAGCGTTCCTGGTCTACGCCGTTGTGACCTCCATCCTGGAGATGGCGGTGCTGCTGGCCGTGCTCCTCTGGGTGCTGCCCTCCCTCGGCCTGCTGATCCCGCGACCGTTCACGGTTCTGGCGGCTTCGCTCCTGGCGGCCAGTTCCATCGTGTTCACACATCTCAACCTGAAAGCTATCGCCAGGCGCCCGGTGCGCTCGCCCGATGTCGGCGTCCGCGCTGTCGTCGTGAGGTCGCTTGCGCCGAAAGGGTATGTGCGGGTCGGGAACGAGCTCTGGCCGGCGCTATGCGAGACCTCGCAGGTTGAGAGGGGCACGGAGGTCGCTGTCGTCCGCATGGACGGCCTCCGCCTCATCGTGGCGCCGGTCGACGACCCGGCGGCCTCGCCGTAACGTGGGCTTGCCCTTCCGCCCCGCGTCGCATGAGCCATGTCTCCCGGCAATCAGCGCCTGTTCCGGTTGACGCAGCGACGCGTGACCACTAGACTGCGCTCTCTCAACGGAGCGCGCGGCGGGAGGTGACGGATGGAGCAGAAGCGAAGGGTGCGAATCGTCGTGGGGACGGTGGCGGCATACGCCGTGCTGAATGGCACAAAGATTGCCTCGGCGGTTTGGGCCGCCCTCCCGCTGGACTTCCGGGTGCAGAGGTGGGGCGATGAGTTGTACGGGTCGGTGCAGCTCGAGTTGGCCCAGGAGGTTCCCCAGGACGTGGTTGACCGCGGCGCGCTCGCGTGGTGGCCGCCGGGACACGCCGTCTGCCTCTTCTTCGGTCCCACACCGGCCAGCGTGGGGGACGAACCGCGGGCCGCAAGCGACGTCACTGTATTCGGCAGCATAGAGGGCGACCCGACGGTGTTCAGGTCTGTCTCCGGAAGCGCACGGATGCGCATGGAGCAGGACCGGGTCTAGCGGCGTCGTTCTGCCGGGCCGTCAGCGCGGTGCGCCGCGTCTCCTACCAGGCGTCGATGTTCGCGCGAAAGAAGACCGTCGCGCACAGCTCGATGACGAATCCGTACACGGGGCCGAGCATCAGTATCCACCAGAATCCGAGTCCGTGGCTGTGCGTGAACAGGGAGAGCACCAGCCCGAACAGCAGCCCGATGAGGGCGCCGTGTGTCATCCAGTGGTACCGGAGCGAGGAGATGCCGATGGTGAATCCCATGAGTGCGTTAGTGAGCACGATGAGGATGCCCTGATGCCATTGCACCTCGAGCCCCATCCCTTTTGAGCATATCGCCCACGAGGCGAGTCCGCACGCGGTGCCAAGCACGGTCGTCACGGACACGCGGCGTTCATTCAGCAACGGTAACCTCCTCCCCCGCGGGTGCAGCCGTGCGGGGCGCAGGATGACATCTCCATCCTGTATAACGCACGGGAGGGGAATCGGATTACTGCCGGGCGGCGGTTGCACGAGGTTCACCGGCTATTGAGGCAGGAGCAGAGGCACCAGGTAGATGACCTCGAGTGCTTCGTAGATTGCCGATACGGCCAGGACGGCCGCCACGAGGATGTAGAGGGTCAGAGCCTGTTTCAGACCGATGCCGTAGCCCTGGAGCCACCTTGTGGCGCCGACGCTCGAGGGCGAGACGAAGGCGCGGCCGAGGACGAAGGCTGCCAGGATAGCGAGGATGTAGCCCTGCCCCTCGAGGACAAGCGTTCCCATGTGCGGAATCATCGCCATCCTGAGCTCAGGCGTCGTCGGCGCCAGCAGCAGTCCCCATAGCACGGCGCGAACGGCGCCCATGCCCACGCCGGCGAAGGGGACGAGCATCGAGGGCAGCATGAGGACCACGAAGCTGCCCAGGAAGAAGTTGACCAGGAACGTCAGCACCATGGCCTGAACCACGTTGCCGCCCGCGTATGCCGCCGCCACGTCGGCCATCGTCCCCTGGGAGAATGCCTCCAGCACCGATTCTGTCAGCATCTGCTGCACCTCTGGATAAGAGGTGACCGCGAGCATGGCGATGCCTACCGTCGCGTAGTAGCAGACGTTCAAGACCAGGTAGGCTCGCCGGTGCAGGCGGACCAGGGCGATCGCCTTGCGAAAGAGTTCCTTCATGCGGTATGCCTTCGACGCATCGCCTGAGTGCCTCGGCTCTTCGTATGCTCGCATTCGCGACGGTTGCCGTCAAGAGCGCGGCGTACGGCGTTGCCCTTCTCGGCCTTATGGTATAGTGCGACGTTGGCAGAGACGCTTCCGCCGGCCACCGCGCCGGGCGGAGTGGAAAGGAGTTCACATGGCGAAGAAGCCCTACCTGTGGCTTGTCTGGACCCGCTGCGCACCTGAGCTGGATGCCGAGTTCAACAAGTGGTACGACGAGATACACCTCCCGATGCTGAACAAGGGCGGTCACATCAAGGCAGTGACGCGCTACAAGCTCTCTCCCGAGGCGCCCTCGGAGCAGCCGCCGTACCTGGCCGTCTACGAGTTCAAGGACGCGGCCACCTTCAAGGCATGGCTGTCGAGTGAGGCGCTCGCCGAAGCCCGCAAGGAGATGAAGGGAACGTGGGGCGGGCGCGACATGGAGATCAAGGCCCGCGCGTTCTATGAGCCTATCGGGAAGTAGCCCCTCACGCCTGCGGCGCTTTCGGTTGCCACCGGCATGCTGCTGACTGCGGGGCCGCTGCCCCCTGAGCGGGAGCGGCCCCGGTCATGCACTCGTGCTCACGCTTCATGCAACGGTCCATGACGACCATCAGGCCGGCTTCCCGCGCCCGCCGAGCAGCGTCCCGGTTCACCACACCGAGCTGCAGCCAGACCGCCTTTGCTTTTACTGCGATGGCGTCCTCGACTATCTCCGGGGCGAACTCCGCTCTCCTGAACACATCCACCACGTCGGGCGGCTGCGGCAGCTCGCGAAGGCTCGCGTAGGACTTGCGCCCCAGTATCTGGTCGGCGCTCGGGTTGATGGGAATCACATCGTAACCGTGGTCGATGAGGTACTTGGCAACGCGGTAGCTGTCCTGCTCCGGCTTGGCCGAAAGTCCGACCATCGCAACGGTCCTGCTTTCCCTCAGTATCTTCCTGACCGGATACCCCATTCTGTCCCTCTCCTTCGCCGTGCGGCGCCCTAGTCGAGTTCTACCTCATCCCGGTAGCCGGGAATGGCCACATCCCAGCCGAGCTTCTCCTTCGCGAGCGCCGCGAAGTCGCGCGATGAGTCCTTCTCTCCGTGAACCACGAAGAGCTTCCTCGGCGTGTTCTTGACTGCCGAGAGCCAGCGCATCAGCTCGTTCTGGTCGGCGTGGGATGAGAACCCCTGTATCTGCTCTATCCGTGCGTTGACGGCGTACGTTTCGTTGTAGATGCGCACCTCTTTGGCGCCGTCGACAATCTGGCGGCCGAGCGTCCCGACTGCCTGATAGCCCACGAAGAGGACGGTCGACTCGGGCCGCGAGATATTGTTGACCAGGTGATGCTTGATGCGCCCACCCGTGCACATGCCCGAGCCGGCAATCACCATGGCGGCGCCACCGAGGTAGTTCAGCGCTTTTGAATGCTCGCTGCTCTCTACCGCCATCAGGCTGGGGAAGTCGAACAGGCTCTTGTGCGCCGCGATGGTCTCCTGGGCCTCTTCGTCGAACAGCTCCGTGTGCTTTCTGAATACGTCCGTCACCTTGATGGCCATCGGGCTGTCCAGGAAGACCAGGATGTGGGGGATGCGGTTGGCCCTGAGCAGCTCGCCCATGTGGTAGAGCAGCTCTTGCGCCCTCTCGATGGCGAACGAAGGGACAACGATATTGCCCCGTCGTTTGACGGCGGCCTTGATGACGCTTTCGAGCTGGTCGTCGACCGCTTCCGCGGGCTCGTGCGTGCGGTTGCCGTACGTTGATTCGACCAGGATGTAGTCCGCCTGCTCGAAGGTGCTCGGGTCACGCAGGATGGGCCTGTCCCAGCGGCCGACGTCGCCGGAGAAGACGATGCGCCGCCTTTCGCCGTTCAGACGTATGTCCACGGCTATCATCGTGGATCCGAGTATGTGGCCGGCATCGAACAGGCTGGCCGTCACGCCATTGGCCACCTCCGTTGGTCTCATGCACCGGATGGGCTTGAACAGGTTGAAGCAGGCCTCCGCGTCGGCGACCGTGTAGAGGGGTTCTTCCGGGTGCGGGCCGGTCCGCCCCTCCCGTTCGTGCCGCTTCTGCTTCTGCTCCGCGTCCGACTCCTGCAGGTTGGCGGAGTCGAGCAGCGAGATGCGCATGATCTCGGCGGTAGCCGGCGTGCAGTAGACCGGTCCTTTGAACCCGTCGCGCGCGAGCCTCGGCAGGTAGCCGCAGTGGTCCAGATGTGCGTGCGTGATGAGCACGGCGTCGATGGAGGCAGGCGGGACCGGAAACGGGTCCCAGTCGCGTTGCCGCAGCTCGCGCTCCTGGTGCATGCCGCAGTCGATGAGGAGTCGCTGGCCGTCGGCCTCGAGCAGAAACCGCGAACCCGTCACGTTTTCCGCCGCACCGAGGAACTTGAGCCTGAAGTTCATGCTTCACTCCTTCTACTGATGCTGACGCTGAGGAGGAGGCGCGCAGCCTCGGGCGCGGACGACGCACCGGCGAGCGCCGCGGCGGCACGCGTGTCGCTGATTCTACCATTGGCGGCCGGATGCGCCAATGCGTGGTCCCGGCCTGCGGTGCGTCGTCCACTCTACCCTGTCCCGCGTCTCGCCGGCGCGCACGGCCCCGCTCCATGCCATCGCGGCGGCGCCGCTCGTCGCCTGCAGTGTTGGCGACTCGCCGGGCCGCGGCGACGGCGAGCTCGTGCTATTCCTCGCTCTCTTCATTGTCTCGCTTGTCATCACGCTGGTGATGCACCGTCTCATGGTGCGCCGAACCGCCCGCGAGCCGTCCACTTTACGCATCCCTTTCTCGGCGCATATACTTGGGTCGGTTGGGTCTGCGGCTCTGCGGCGCCCGACGAAGGCGGCAGAACACTCCTGCGCTTCATCTCGGCGGATGGCGCATCCGTCAGGCCATTCATCTCTTTCGAACATACCGGACGGCGATGAACAGGATTGTTGCCAGGGTCGTTTCCCAGCACGGAAGCTGTGAAGCCGGGCATCGCGTCGGCGATGAGTTCGTTATCGGGCAAACGACGCCTCCGGGGATGTGCTCCTGGGCCTTCCACGTCCTGTTTCCGGCCTCTCAGGTTCTGGAGTTCGACGGCTCGTTTCCGTGGGAGCCCGACCGCGACGCCGCCCGTGTGGCCTGCCCAGATGCGGACAACCCGGTCGTGTTCGAGCTCAGGAGGGTGCAGCTACCCGCGCCGTAGCGCGCCGAGGTCGCAGCCGGCCTGTCTGCGTCATGAGTCGCCCCATGAAGCCACCTGAATCCGGTTCCCAACTCAGACGGCCACGTCCCGGCCTGATGGCGCTTATCAGCGCGCTGAGCCGGAAGCGGTCCGGCAGGAGCAGCCAGCCTGGTGGCGCTGGCGCGGGCGCCGGTGCCGAGCGGCGGCCCAACGTCTTCCTCTCCGGTCTCGACGCGCTGTTCAGCGGGTCCGCGTGGGCGCACATAGGCAAACGAGTCCGGGCCCACTTTCTTGCGGGTGTCCTGGTCGCCATTCCCCTCCTGGCAACGCTTCTCATTCTTAAGTGGCTGTTTGAGTGGGTCGACGACATCCTGCAGCCGGTGATCCGGGGCGTCTTCGGCCGGCCTCTCTACGGCGTCGGCTTCCTCAGCACCGTCGTCCTGGTCTACATCACGGGCTTCGCCACCACCCATTTCGGCGGCCGGCGGCTTGTCCTGTTCGGCGAGTCGCTGCTGGCCCGCGTCCCCATCGTGCGTCAGGTGTACAATGGCATCAAGCAGATAGTCGAGAGCTTCGCCTCTCCCCGGGGAACGGGGTTCATGGAGGTGGTGCTGGTCGAGTTTCCCAGGAAGGGCATGTACATGCTTGGCTTCGTGACGAACGAGGAACTCGATAGCGCCGGACGTCGGATGGCGAATGTGTTCGTGCCGACGGCGCCCAATCCGACCTCCGGCTTTCTACAGATACTGCCCGCCGACGACTTGATTCGCACCACCATCCCGGTGGATGATGCCCTCAAGATGGTCGTCTCCGCCGGGCGCGTTGCACTGAAGCGTGGGGATATCGAGCGGCTCGCTCGGTCCGCCGACGTCTACCGGCCGAAGGATCCATTCGGCAGCTAGGACGGCGCCGCGGTCCGCGACGCAGCGTCTCTTCCCATCGAAATGCAGGAGGCACAGGATGGATTTGTCCAGATACGAAGTGGCGCCCGACAAGCTGCGCTGGCAGTGCGACCCGGCTCAGTTCGATTTCGACTGCACCGCAGACCTCGCACCGCTGCACGAGTTCATCGGACAGGACCGTGCCATCCGCGCCATCGAGTTCGGCTTGTCGATGCAGCATGACGGCTTCAACATCTTCCTCTCGGGCCTGACCGGCACGGGCAAGACGTCCGTCGCAAAGACATACATCCAGAAGCTCATCACGGAGCGCGAATCCCGCGGCGAGGCGTATCGAGTCAGCGACTGGTGCTACATCTACAACTTCCAGCACACTGACCGCCCGCGCATGGTGGAGTTGCCCCGGGGCAAGGGGCGCGAGTTCAGAGAGGACCTCGCCGGCCTGTTGCAGCACCTGAAGAAGGACCTCACGCGCGCCTTCTCCAGTGAGGAGTACAAGGAGCAGCGCAAGGCCCTCATCGAGGAGGGGCAATCGCGGCAGCAGGAGATGTTCAGCCGGCTGCGCGCCGCGGCGCAGAAGAAGGGATTCCTCATCCAGATGACGCAGGTTGGGGCCGCTCTCATTCCGCTGAAGAACGGCAAGGCGCTCTCTCAAGAGGAGTTCATGGCTCTCGATGAAAAGGACCGGAACGCCATAGAAGAGACGCGCAACAGCCTGCACAAGGACCTCGAGGAGCTGTTCGAGGGGGCACAGAGCGTCGAGCGGGTCACTGCAGAGAAGCTTCAGGAGTCCGACCGCAGCGTCGCCGAGTTCACCATCTCTCGCCTGTACGACGGCCTCGAGAAGAAGTACACCGATTCACCCGTGATTGTCCAGTACCTGAAGGAGCTGCGTGGCCACACGCTCGACCACGTCGACAGCTTCAAGGGCACGGAGGAGGCGAAGCCCGAAGGCCTCATCGCGCTTGCCTCCGAGGGGGCGCGTGCCGGCGACGCGCTCCTGCCGTTCCAGGTGAACGTTTTCGTCGACAACGGCGCCACCCAGGGGCCGCCTATCGTGACTGAGACTAACCCCAACTACGTGAACCTGTTTGGCAAGATAGAGCGACGCTTCGTCCTCGGCGGCTACGTCAGCGACCACACCATGCTGAAGGCGGGAGCGCTCCACCTCGCCAATGGCGGCTACCTCCTGCTCAGCGCCGTCGACGTGCTCTCCAATCCCGCCGTCTGGCCCGCGCTGAAGCGCGCGCTGAAGACGCGGGAACTCGGCATCGAGGAGCCTTTCGAGCAGATGGGCCTCGTCGCGCCTCAGGGACTCCGGCCGTTGCCCGCGCCCATCGACGTGAAGGTCATCCTCATCGGTGACTCGAATCTCTACCACCTGCTCTCCGCCTATGATGAGGACTTCTGGGAGATATTCAAGGTGAAGGCGGACTTCGACTACGAGGTGTCCCGGACCCAGGAGAACATGCTCGCCTACGCCGCTTTCATCGCGGGTTGCTGCAAGGACTGCCAGTTGCGCCCCTTCGACCGCACCGGTGTGGCGCACGTCGTGGAGTACGCCTCCCGAATGGTCTCCGACCAACGCAAGCTGTCATCACGCTTCGCCTTCATCAAGGAGCTCATCGAGGAGGCCGAGTACTGGGCGCGCCAGGACGGCTCCGAGCGCGTGAATGAGGGCCACGTGCAGAAGGCCATCGATGAACGCCGTTTCAGGCACAACCTGGCGGA
>CAZVCS010000027.1:0-21585 GCA_964625765.1 uncultured Dehalococcoidales bacterium
CATGCGGCGCCTTCTCCCGGGTCCCTACACCTTCATTCTCGAAGCCTCCCGCATCGTCCCGAAGGTCATCCTCCCCAAACGTCAGACCACGGGCATCCGCGTGCCGGACAACCGGATCTGCAACGCCCTCGTGGCCGAAATGGGCTCCCCCATCATCAGCACGAGCGTCAAGGACGAAGCAGGGGAACTGCTCAGCGATCCCCGGGTGAAAGAAGCTGTCGAACTCAGCAAGGCCCTGGACCAGGAACAGGACGAGGCCGATAAGCACAACGATCCTGATGGGCAGAGCCGGGGGATACCAGAAGCTGGTCATCAGCACCTCGTCGAAGACGTACGCGTCCCACGCCATGCGTCCGGCGGCGGCAATCAGGACCACGAGCAGCGGCAGGAAGAAGATGAGAAAGGCCACTATGTCCGTGATTGCCTTCCCGCGGGGCGACAGTTTCGCGTAGAACACGTCCACCCGCACGTGACCGTGGTTCAGATGCACCCATGCCCATCCGATCGTGACGATGAACACGCCCAGCATCATCGACATCTCGTGCGCCCAGATCGTCGGACGGTCGAACACGTAGCGCATCATCACCTCGAAGCTCAGCACGAGCACGAGCGCAAGACATCCCCACATGGAGATGCGCCCGGCCCAACTGCTGACCGAGTCAATGACACTCAGAAGTTTCTTCATAGTCCTCATGACCGTGCTCCCGCCCCGGGTGGACCCGGGGCGGGAGCATCCTCTAGACAATGGGGTAGAACGTCCGCGTCCTACTTGATGCCGGCGCGGTCGCAGATCGCCTTGAACGCCCAGTGATCGTCAACGATCTCCTTGTACAAGGGATCGGCCGCAGCCTTCTTGGCATAGAACGCCATGGCAGCCGCGAGGTAGTCCGCCTCGACGTCAGCCGGGACCGGGAGAATCTCGGTGCCATAGTCCTGGTACTGAACCAGCGCGACGTCGTCCTTCATGAACGACTCGGCGGTGTAGTCGATGCCGACAGCCGAGCACGCATTGATGACGATTGCCTGCAGGTCAGGAGTCAGTTCCTCCCAGTCATCCCTGTTGACCCAGACATGTGCATTGTCAGTCGGGGCGCGCGAAGGGGACTGGTAGAGATACTTGGCAACCTCGTGGAAGCCCATGCCCCAGTTCAGGAAGGGGGAGGCGTACTCGAAGGCGTCGATAACGCCACGCTGCATGGACTCATAGATCTCAGCGCCGGGGAAGAAAACGGTCGCAACGCCCAGGCTCTTGAGGATCTCGCCACCGTCACCGGAACAGCGCATCTTGAAGCCCTTGAGGTCGGCGGTCTTGGTGATGGTCTTGTTCGACTGGCACCAGATCTCAGCGGGCAGCTGGCCGGCCGTGCCGACGTAGACCGCGTTGGTGTTCTTCTCCCACATCTTCGCAGCCAGGGCATCACCATTGCCCCGCGTGTGCCAGAGGGTCATCTGCATGGAGGTCATGCCGCCCGACACCGCGTCGAAGAGGGCGGCCTGGGGGAACTTGTTCAGAGCGTACATCGGGCACGCGGAACCCATGTTCAGGATGCCCTGGTTGACGCCCTCGAATTCCTCGCTGGCGGGAACGATGGAGCCACCGGCGTAGGGCTCGACAACGAGCCGGCCGTTGCTCATGGTGGTGATCATCTCAGCAATGCGCAGGACTGCCTGGTGGTAGTAGTCCGATACCGGCGGGTGGCCCTGGTACTGCCACTTGATGACCTCAGCCGCGGGCTGAGTCGGAGTGGTCGGGGTGGTGGGGGTGGTCGGAGTAGTGGGGGTAGTCGGAGTTGTCGGGGTGGTGTCGGGTGCGCAACCGGCAAGCACAAAGGCTGCCAGGGTCAGCACCGTTGTCAGTACGACAATGCCTTTCTTCACTGAGTCCTCCTCTCCTAGGAACTACACATGTGACCGACGTCCTAGACCAAAGTCGAGTGTTACATAGCAGGCCTCCTGTAAGTCACCATATTGAAAGCTCTCCGCCCGGCCCTACTGCCAGTGAGCTGCGGGCGGAGCCTGGTATTCACCAATCTACAGCACCGGAACGTACTTCAGGAAGTCGAGGTCGCGCGCGTTGCTGAACGGCCGGTACTCTCCCCGCGCTACCTTCTCGTTGGCCTTCGCAATGGCCTCTTCGTTCAACTCAACGCCGAAGCCCGGGGCATCAGAGACCTCCAGGTAGCCATCGACCACCTTGAGGCGAGGCTCCACCGCCCACGGGGCCATCTGCTCGTGCTCCTGAATAAGGAAGGGGTGGATTGCCGCCGACAGGTGAGCGTTCGCGATGGCGGCGACGGGACCGAAGGGGTTGTGGGGGGCGGCCTTCGCCTGATACGCCTCGCACATCGCGCAGATCTTCATGGCCTCGGTGATGCCGCCGATCTTGCCGACGTCGAACATGACTACATCGACCGCGCCCTTCTCGAGGTACTCCTTCAGGTCGAGCTTGCTGTTGAGCCGCTCACACGCCGCGATCGGGATGTTGACGGCGTCCGCGACACGCTTCATCATCGAAATCATGCCCACGGGAACCGGTTCTTCGTACCAGAAGAGGTCGAACTGCTCGAGCTTCTTGCCTATCTTGATGGCCGTGCCGGCGTTGAACTTGCCGTGGCATTCCACCATCAGGTCTACCGTCGGTCCGACCGCCTCACGGATGGCCGCGACGCGGTCGACGACCGCAGCGATCTCATCGGGGCGGTAGCCATGGTAGCCGTCGCGCCCGGGCCTGAACGGATCGAACTTCATGGCGGTGTATCCCTCCGCCACGAGCTGCTTGGCATGCTGCCCGAGTTGCTCGGGCGTGTACTCAACCTCGCCCCACGGTTCCGAGAAGAGGTCATCCTGCGTCGGGTCAGGGAACGAGTTCCACGTGCCCTTCAGGTGGGGATAGAGCCGGATCTTCTTGCGGTACAGTCCGCCGAGGAGCTCATACACAGGCACGCCCAGCGCCTTGCCCTTGATGTCGTACAAGGCCATGTCCACGGCGCTGATCATCGCATTCATATAGGAGAAGGAAGTCTGCTGCAGCATCTTGATCCAGAGCCGCTCGATGTTGAAGGGGTCTTCGCCCACAAGGAGACTCTTGAGCATCTCGACCTGGCCCTTGAGGATGCCGGGGTGGCTGACGACGTTCTCGCCGAGGCCGGTGATGCCTTCGTTCGTGTAGACCTTCGTGATCGGGAGCGGTCCGCACATGATGGCTTTAATGTCGGTGATTCGAAGACTGGACATGTACCCTCCTTCGCCGCGGGGCGGCTGTACAATAGTAGTCGCGCCCGGTTACGAGCGTCAAGCCCCCAGGCTGCCTCCACCTTGACTGCGCCGGCGGAGAGGGTTGCCCCGCGGATTCCGCAAGTGTATACTTCCGCAAGCTCGGTCACGCCCTGAGGCGGACTGCACGAGACCGATGTCAGAGCTAGACAACTGTTTCCGGGCACCGAGGCTGTTGCCGACCGAGTGCACAGTCTCTCTCAGCCGTAGTGCCGCCGGTGTTTTCACTGCGGGAGACGAAGCGTAATGGCAAGCTTCGCTACGACGGCCATCCTCAGCTTCCTTCTGTATCTCGTCCTGACGACCGCGTCCGGCAGTGTCCTCCTGTGGAGCGGAACCGAGTTGCTGTTCGGCGTCGGGTTCGCGCTTCTTGTTGCCGTGATGAGCCGCCGCGTGCTGCGGGACAGATGGCCGCAGATGCTCAGCCCGAGGCGCCTGCTGCTGTTCACTATCTACCTCTGCGGCCCATTCTTCTTCGCCCTGGCGAAGGCCAATATCGACGTCGTGTACCGCGTCATCACCGGTCGAATCAAGCCCGGTATCGTCCGCATCTCGCCGGGCCTCAAGACCGATGCAGGCATCACCTTCCTTGCCAACTCCATCACGCTGACGCCCGGCACGCTCTCCGTCGAGGTCGACGAGAAGTCGAACGACCTCTACGTGCACTGGATCAACGTGGACGAGAGTGTACTGAAGACGAGCCCGCGCGATTGCGGCCCCATCTGCGGCGGATTCCCCGCCTGGGCCCGGAGGATTGCGGAGTGAACTGGCTTCCGGCGGTCGTGTTCCTCGTCATCTGCATCGGCATCGCCCTCATCCGGGTCGGCCGCGGGCCGACCGTGCCCGACCGCATCGTCGGACTCGACACGGTGAACACCATCATCGTTGTCGCCATGGTTCTCCTCGGTGCGGCATTCCGCGAAGTCATCTACATCGACGTGGCGATAGTCTATGCGTTGCTCTCGTTCATCACCACGCTGTTCATCGCCAAGTACATCGAGAAGGGCAAGTTCTAGGTGCTCGACGTCATCTTGTACGTGCTTGTCGGCATAGGTTGCTTCTTCAACCTCATGGCCGGCGTCGGCCTGCTGCGCTTCCCGGACTTCTACACGCGCTTGCACGCCGGCACCAAGTGCACGACGTTCGGCTCGATATTCCTCATCGGCGCAGTCGTGCTCCAGTCCGCAGTCTCCTGGGCCTCGAGCGGCTGGGGTTCACCCGATTCCATCATGGTGCTGCATGGGCTCATCGCGCTGGCTGCCGTGTTGATCACGAATGCGACGGGTGCGCACGCCATCGCGCGCGCCGGGCACAGGAGCGGGGTCAAGCCCGCCCAGGCGGTCGTGGACGATCTCGAGGGGGCCGGCATCGATGACTGAGTTTCAGGCGCTCCACGTTCTGGTGCCGCTGCTGGTGGTGGTGTGCGCCATCCTGGTGGTGCGCTTCAAAGACCTGATCTCCGCCACCATAGCCCTTGCCGCGCTGAGCCTTCTTTTGTCCCTCGAGTTCTACCTGCTGCACGCGCCGGATGTCGCGATTGCAGAAGCGGCCATCGGCGCGGCCATCACCACAGCCATCTATGTGTTCGCCATCCGGTCGACGAAGCGGACGTAGTGACATGATACGCAGAATCGCAGTCGCTCTGACGGTCATGGTACTCGGTGCGATGCTGTTCGCGGTCGCAGCGCTGGTCCATCCGTTCGGAGAGCCACCCTCGGCGATGGACGACTACATCATCGAGAACTCTCAGCAGGAGACCGGCACCAACAACGTGGTCAGTGCGGTCGTGTTCGACTACCGGGGATACGACACGCTGGGAGAGGCGACCATCCTGTTCACCGCGGTGACCGCGGTGGTGATGCTGCTCCGCAGGCGGCGGGACGAGGTGGACGACTGATGTCGAAGATCGTTCGGACCGTCACCAGAATGCTGACGCCGGCAATCCTCATGTTCGGCCTGTACGTCATCATGCACGGTCACGTGACCCCCGGCGGTGGCTTCCAGGGAGGAGCGGCATTCGCCTCGGGCGTCGCGCTGCTCCTGGTTGCGTTCGGCTCCGAGCGGGTGGAGCACTTCCTCAAGGAGCATGCCCTCTCCACTATCGAGAGTGGCGGGGCGCTCCTGTTCATCGGACTCGGCTTCGGCGGCCTCGCCACGGCGTTCTTCCTCAACTTCCTGGTGGGAACGCCGTTGTTCGGGAACATACCCCCGACGGGACCGAACCCGGGCGACCTCTGGACGGGCGGCACCGTCCCGCTCATGAACGTCGCCGTCGGCCTTAAGGTCATTGCCGGCCTGTCGGGCATCATGCTGGTCATGGCCCTGGCGGCGGCACGCTCCGGAGACAACGACAGATGAGCACGCTGCTTGTGAACGCGCCCTTCTTCGCCGTCGCGGCGCTCATCTGCGTCGCCCTGTACATCGCCATGACTCAGAGGAACCTCATCAAGCTCGTCATGGGGTTGTCGATACTGGAGGCAGGCGTGAACCTGTTTCTGGTGGCGCTGGGCTACCGTCAGGACGGCGTGGCCCCCATCTTCACCAATGCGCCCGGCCTGCTCATGGTGCTGCCTGTTCCCCAGGCACTGACCCTGACGAGCATCGTCATCGGCGTCGCGACGACGGCGCTGATGCTGACCATGGTTGTGCTGATTCACCGGCACACGGGTGAGACCGATGCCGAGAAATCGCGGAGAGTGAAGGGATAGCCGCTATGGGCACACTTGTCGCACACTCTCCCATACTGGCCATCGCCATACCTCTGCTCGCGGCCTTCTTGACGCCGCTGGTGAGCAGGCTCGGTGCGAAGACGCGCAACGTCTTCGTCATCGCGGTGCTCGCATTCGTCGAGTTCCTGGTCGTCATTCTGGCGCGGGACGTCTACGCCAACGGCATCCGCATCTACACCCTCGGCTCCCTCACGCCATCGCTCGCCCTTCCCGAGAACTACATGGTGCCGGTCCGCATCGTCCTCGAGGTGGACGGCCTCGGCGTATTCATGGGCATGATCTCGGCGACCGTGGCTCTGGCCGGCGCCTTCTACTCCATCGCCTGCATGAAGGAAGAGACCGGTCAAGACCGGTTCTACACGCTGCTTTTCATGCTGACGGTCGGCATGCTTGGCATGCAGTTCACCGGCGACCTGTTCAACCTGTTCGTGTTCCTGGAGATACTGTCGATCTCGGGTGCGGCTCTGGCCGCGTTCCGGACGAGGTTCGTCGACGCCGTCGAGGGCGGCTTCAAGTACGTCATCGTCTCCACCGTGGCGGCGCTCATGGTGCTGCTGGCCACGGGCATCTTCTACGCGCAATACAACGTCCTCAACATGGCGGCAATCGCCGACGCGATGCAGTACGGGGCTCTGGACAAGATAGCGCTGGCGCTGCTCCTGGTAGCGCTCATGACCAAAGCGGGAGGCGTTCCGTCGCACTGGTGGGTACCCGATACCTACACTCCCGCCCCCGGCGGGACCAGCCCGATGATCTACGCGGCCACGCTGGCATGCATGTCGGCGATGTTCCGCGTCGCCTTCACGCTCTACGGCGTCAAGATGAGCCTGGCCGTCATCGGCTGGACCATCATCATCGCCGGCGTCCTGAGCATGTTCGTGGGCGTGACGATGGCCCTGCGGCAGACGGACGTGAAGCGGCTTATGGCCTACCACGTCATCTCACAGGGCGGCTACATGCTGCTGGGCGTCGGCGTTGGCGTGGCGGTTCTCGGCGACCCCGTCGCTGTCGCGACCTACGGCAGGGAGGCGGTCGCGGGAGGGCTGTTCCACGTCATCAACCACGCCTTCTTCAAGGGACTGCTGCTGCTGACCGGTGAGGCTCTCTTCTTCCGCCTCGGCACGCGCGACCTGAATCTCATGGGCGGCATGGGCCGAAACATGAAGTGGACCTGCGCCTTCTTCCTCATCGGCGCCCTGGCGATATCCGGCGTGCCTCCGTTCAACGGCTTCGCCTCGAAGCTGATGATCTACGAGGCGTCGTACCAGCTCAACCCCATGTTGACCATCATCGCCATGATGGTGTCCATCATGACGCTCGCCTCGTTCACCAAGGTCTTCCAGGCGGCGTTCACCGGCCCTGAGCTGCCGGAGCACCGGGGCGTGCGCGAGGTCCCCGTGCCGATGATCATCGGCATGGGCATACTCGCGGGGGCGACTCTGTTCTTCAGCCTGTTCCCGCAGTTGGTCGTCAACACCATCATCTATCCGGCCGCCGATGCGCTGCTCGACCAGGCCGGCTATATCGGCGCGGTCATGGGAGGCGCCTAGGTGCAGAACGTAGCGATTATCAGCTTCTGGGCTCCCCTTCTCATCGTGATTGCGTTCGTGCTCGTCTCTGCGGTCGCCTACCTCTACCGGAGCAGAGGCCGCGGCGACTTCAAGGAGGGCACCGAGCAGACGAAGGTGTTCCTCTCGGGAGAAGACGAGCCCGAGGAGGGCATGCGCCATGTTCGCGCCCACAACATGTACTGGGGCTTCTTCGAAGCCATGAAGCAGTACTACGGGCCGACCGTTCGCGCGCACTCCGGCATCATCAACGACTACATCATCTGGCTGCTGGCGGTGACCGCCGTCGTCGGCATCGCGCTGTTTGCGGCCGGGCTGTTCTAGACCTGGAGAGAACACGATATGGGCATCGGGCAGTTCAAGCGCGCGCTGTGGGTCTACCACCTCAACACGGGCTCGTGCAACGGGTGCGACATCGAGATAGTCGCGGCGCTGACACCCCGATACGACGTCGAGCGGTTTGGCATCAAGCTGGTCGGCTCCCCTCGTCACGCCGACGTGCTTCTGGTCACGGGGCCGGTCACGCGGCAGATGGAGTCGCGCTTGAGAAGGGTCTATGCCCAGACGCCCGAGCCGAAAGCCGTCATGGTCGTCGGCAACTGCGGCGTCGAGGGCGACGTGTTCCACGAGTCGTACAACCTGGTGGGACCGGTCGACCAGATTATCCCGGTCGACGTCTACGTTCACGGGTGCCCTCCACGTCCTGAAGCCATCATCGACGGCGTCGTGAAGGCGTGGCTCAAGCTCGAGGGCGCGGTCAAGGAGAAAGCTGCCTGACATGGACATACTCGGGGCAAGAGAGGTCATCGAGAGCTTCAAGACCGCTCTGAACGGTGCTCTGGTTGACAGTCGCATCTACGAGCGGGAACTGGCTCTCAAGAAGAGGGTCTACACCTCGGTGTGGCTGAACGTCAACCGCGAGGGGTTTCGCACCTCGATACTGCACCTCTTCCAACTGGAGGACAGCCCGCACTTCACCGTCATCACGCCGGTCGACCGTGGCGATGCGGTGGAGCTCATCTATCACTTTTCTCTCTTCTTCGGGCAGCCGCTGAAGGCGCTGGCGCTGGCCATTCGCGTGAACCTGCTGAAGACCGATCTCTCGATCCCGACGATAACGGACGTCATACCCGGAGCCATCTTCTCGGAGCGCGAAGTGCAGGAGATGATGGGCGTCCGGGTGACAGGCATCCCCGACAGTCGCCGTCTCTTCATCCCCGAGGACTTCCCTCAGGGGGTGTATCCCTGGCGCCGTGATGAGACCGGGCCACACGAGATGCTGAAGGTGCTTCCCGGCAAGCAGGGAATACAACATGAGTGACTCCGTCGAGAGGACCAGCTACACAATACCGGTTGGGCCGGTGCATCCGGCCCTGCACGAACCGATCCGCTTCGATCTGACCATCGACGGTGAGGAAGTGCTCGATGCCGACGTCTTCGCCGGGCAGGTGCACCGGGGCATCGAGTGGATCGGGATGAACAGGAACAACCCCGTTCAGACCGTCTACCTGGCCGAGCGCGTCTGCGGCATATGCTCCGCCTGCCATCCGTTCGCTTTCGTGCAGGCCGTGGAAATGGCGGCGGGCATTGAGGTGCCTCCTCGAGCCGACTACATTCGGGTCATCATCGCGGAGATAGAGCGCATTCACTCGCACCTGCTCTGGGCCGGGGTTGCGGGGCATGAGATCGGCTTCGAGACGCTGTTCTACTACGTGTGGCGTGCGAGGGAGAAGGTCATGGACCTGACCGAGTACCTCACGGGGAACCGAAACTCCAAGGCGATGTACCAGATAGGCGGCGTCAGGCGCGATATCACGCCGGAGCAGGTTCCCGCCATACGTGAAGCCCTTGCCTACTACGCCTCCATTTTCGACGAGATCCGGGCGCTGTTTCTGGACGATCCGACCGTCAAGCTGCGAACCCGAGAGGTCGGCGTTATCAGCACGGAGGCAGCCAAGAAGCTGTGTCTGGTCGGCCCCACCGCCCGGGCAAGCGGGGTACCCATCGACACGCGTCAGGATCACGCCTACTCGGCCTATGCCGACCTTGGCGTCAAGGCCATCACGCCTGACCAGTTGACCGGCAAGGTCGTGGGCGACGTGTACGACCGCATCGTCGTGCGATTGCTCGAAGTGAAGCAGTCCATCGACCTCATCGAAAGAGCCATCGCGGCATTGCCGGAGGGACCGCTCCTGGCTGAACCGAAGATAGCGAAACTGCTGGCGCTGCTCAAGAAAGCGGAGGGCGAAGCAGTAGCCCGCGTTGAGGCGCCGCGAGGCGAGAACATGCACTACGTGCGCATGAAGGCGGGCGACGAGAGCCTCGAGGCGTGGAAGATACGCGCCCCCACCTATGCCAATCTGCAGTCAGTGAAGACAATGCTGGTCGGCCAGCAGATTGCCGATGTGCCCATCGCACTGGCGTCGCTTGACCCCTGCATGTCCTGCACGAACAGGGCCGTTGTTGTGGACGGCCATAGCAACGCCGACTCCACGCTGAATGGAGAACAGCTTCACGCGCTGTCCGTGGAGAAGACAAGGAGGCTCCGCAGTGAGCTGGCTCGCCAGTAACCCTCCATCGACGGTTGCCCTGTTCGTTGCCCCCATCGTCCTTGCGCTTGTCGGCGCTGTCGTGGGCCTCATCTATGTCGGCATCGACCGCGTCCTTGTGGCCCGGATGCAGGCCAGAATCGGCCCGCCTCTCGTCCAGCCCTTCCGCGATGTCGGCAAGCTCATGATCAAAGAGAGCATCATCCCCGCAGGCGCGCTGCGGTGGTTGTTCCAGTTCTGCCCCATCATGTGCGTCATGGGTTCGGCAGCGTTGCTGCTCTACATCCCTGTGTTCGGCCAGCCGGCGCTTTTCGAGGGTTCCGGCGACGCCATGCTCATCGTCTACCTGTTGACTGTTCCCTCTCTCGCTCTGGTGGCAGGGGGCTTTGCCTCCAGCTCGCCGTACGCCACGGTAGGCGCCCAGCGCGAGATGGTCGTCATGATCGGCTATGAGTTCCCGCTGTCCGTCACCATCGTCGCCATCGCCTGGCGCATACTCCAGGTGACCGACGCCAACGCATTTGCACTCGGGACCATGGCCCAGTATCCCATCTGGGACCTCGTCGGACCGCTCGGCTTCGCCGGCACACTCCTCCTGCTCGTGTCCCTCATCGCCGTCACTCCGGGTGAACTCGGCCGCATCCCATTCGACCTCGCCGAGGCGGAGACGGAGCTCGCCGGTGGTCTGCTGGTCGAGTACTCGGGCAGGAACCTCGCCCTCTTCTACATTGGCAACGCCATCCGTGGCTTCGCGGTATTGTCCCTGGTCGTCGCCCTGTTCTTCCCCTACGGCATCGGAGCCGCCGCGGGTCTGACAAGCGTGGCTGCGATTGCCATAGCCGATGGTGCGTTCTTCCTTTTCAAGGTCTTCCTGGTGATGTTCGTCTCTGTAGCCGTTGTTCGCTCCGCCATGGCGCGTTTCAAGGTAAACCAGGCGAGCGTCTTCTACCTGATGATCATGACCATCGTCAGCCTGGTGGGCCTGCTGCTCATCTGGGCGGACATGGCGCTGTGAGTACCGACACATGAGGATACTAAGAGTCCTGTTCCGCCAGCTTCTCAGCCCCCCGGCGACCAACCGGTTCCCAACTACCTACGCTCCCAAGTCGGTTAGGGACTTCCTGGCCAGGGCTGCCACGGACGGGAGCCTGGTGACACCGCCGGTGCCTGTGCCTCCGCGGTTCAGGGGCAAGATCGCCTATGACCGCGAGAAATGCATCGGCTGCCAGCTGTGCGTCAGGATATGTCCGGCCAAGGCCATCGAGTTCATCCCGGACGAGAAGAAGGTTCGCATCTTCGTCAGCCGCTGTTGTTTCTGCTCTCAGTGCAACGACGTGTGCCCGGTGGGCTGCCTCTCGATGACGGACCAGTTCCTTCTGTCCAGTTATGACAAGTACTCCGACGAGATGATCGTTACCGGCAAGAAGGACTAGCCGCCGGACTCGCCCAGCGGTTGTACGCTCTCCAGGCTGCCACGCAGCAGAGCCTTGACCAGCGCGTCGCCCGCCGCAAGCACCTCGCGGCACATGCCATCTCCCAAAGCCATCGTGCGCGGCTGCACGCCCACCAGCACTATCCGCGCGGCGAGGTTGCTCACATACGACACGAACAGCGAGAGCGGCATACTGTGGGTGGAAAGCCCGAGCGCACCCGCCCGCTCAGGCGGGATGATGCGGCAGTCGCCGGGCGCCAGTCCCATGTCCGCAGCGTCGACGATGACAAGCAGGTCAGGCCGCAGGCGCCTGACAACCGAGGTGTGGTTCTCTGGAGTCGTGCCGCAGTCGATAGCGCTGAGACGCACCGCGCCGGCCACCGGCGCCGGGCTACACCACGCGGACAGGCGTTCAGCGACGTACGATCCGACACCGTCGTCGCCCTTCAGCGCATTGCCCACACCGAGCACGAGAATCGTGCAGCGGCTCTCGTTCCCGGGCGGCACAGCGGCGCACACCGGGCAATAGTACCGCGGCTCGCGTACCCGCGCAAAGCCAAGCCGGGTGCCTTACGTGGTCGCGATTGACAAGGCTCCTCAGGGTTGCGACAATTCGGAGCACAGACTGATTCACGCAGACGCCTGCGTGTCTCTCCATGGCCGCTACGTCTCACTCGCGACATGCTCCGACGACCGTGTCGCGCTCCGGCCACGGCAAGGACGCAGGCGCTGACGGACAATCGAGGGAGGAACTACCATGAGAGAACAGGTAGAGACAGTGCTGAACGACATCCGGCCCGCATTGCAGGCGGACGGCGGCGATGTTGAGCTCATCGATGTGGAGGATGGAACCGTGAAGGTCAGGCTTCAGGGTGCCTGCGGCTCGTGTCCCATGGCCACGATGACGCTTCGCTTCGGCATTGAGAGGCTGCTCAAGGAGCGCGTTCCGGAAGTGAAGCAGGTGGTGGCGGTCTAACATGGGCGAGCCCCTGCGGATAGTCATCGTCGGCGGCATGGCCTGCGGCCCGAAGTCAGCGGCCCGGGCTCGCCGGTGCGACCCACAAGCCCGCATCACGATTGTTGAACAGGGAACAACGGTCTCCGAAGGCTCCTGTGGATTGCCGTATTTCATCGGAGGTCAAGTTGCGAGCGAGCACGCGCTTCTTATCCGGACCCCCCGTTACTTCAAGGAGGTCATGGATGTCGACGTGCTGACGGCGACGCGCGCCGTTGCCATCAACCGGCAGGCGCACACCGTCGACGTTCTCGACCTGAAGACGAACACTCCGTCGCCCCTTCCATATGACCGGCTCGTGCTGGCCACGGGAGCCACCCCGTCAGTGCCCGGTTCCTTGCAGGGACGGGAGTTGAAGGGAGTCTTTACGCTGACAAAGCTGCTTGATGCGACCGCCATCATGCGTGAGATAGGCGAGGCGGCGCCCCGAAAGGCCGTCGTGGTTGGCGCCGGGCTCATCGGACTTGAGGCGGCCGAGGCTCTCCGGAATCGGGGCCTCGAAGTCAGCGTGGTTGAAGCCCTCGGGACGGTACTGCCTGCCTTGCTTGACGCCGAGATGGCGGCGTACGCCGAGAAGGAGCTCACGGCCAGAGGGATCAACCTGAGGCTGGGACAGCGCATTCTCTCTCTCTCCGGAGATGCGGCGGGTCACGTTCGGAAGGCTGTCACCGAGAAGGGCGAGATGGATGCCGACCTCGTCATACTCGCGCTTGGCGCCCGTCCCAACGTGCAACTCGCGCGCAGCGCCGGGATTGCGCTGGGGACGACCGGTGGCATCGCGGTGAACGAGCGAATGCAGACGAGTGACCCGGACATCTATGCCGGCGGCGACTGCGTCGAGAACGTGCACCGGGTCACGGGTGCGAAAGTGCTCGCTCCTATGGGCTCGACCGCGAACAAGCACGGACGGGTCATCGGCACGAACGTGACCGGAGGCAACGACACCTTCCCCGGCGTCCTGAGCACCGCGGTCGTCAAGGTCTTCGAGACGAACATAGCCCGCGCAGGCCTCAGCGAGACCGAGGCGCGCGCCGCGGGTTTCACTGCGGTGACCTCGCTTGCGCCCGGATTCGACCGCGCCAGCTACTACCCCGGGGCGCAGATGATAACAGTCAAGCTGGTCGTCGATGCCGCCAGCGGCAGAGTCCTCGGCGGTCAGATAGCCGGCCGGGGAGATGTGGCTCGACGGGCTGACGTGCTGGTTTCGGCCATGTCGCTCGGGGCGACCGTCGACGACGTGGCGGACCTTGACCTTGCCTACTCGCCGCCATTCAACGGTGCGATGGACGTCCTGCACCACGCGGCAAACGTGGTCCGAAACAAGATGACGGGCCGTGCGAAAGCCATGAGTCCGGCCGAGGTCAACAACCTCCTCCGCTCGGGGGTGGATTTCGTGCTGCTGGACGTGCGCTCGCAGGCCGAGTGGGACGAAGCGCACATCGACGCCCCTCAGTGCCGGCTGATGCCTCTCAACAAGCTGCGCGAGAAGGTGGCGTCCTTGCCGAGAGATGCGAAGATAGTGACGATGTGCCGCACCAGCATCCGCGCCTACCAGGCGCAGCGCTTGCTGGAAGGTGAGGGCTTCACGAACGTCTGCTTTATGGACGGCAGCATCACTGTCTGGCCGTACGCGGTGGTGTGCAAGACGTAGCTGCAGCGACCATCGAGAATCCAAGAAGAGAGGCGGCCTCGAGGCCGCCTCTCTCGCTGTCTCACGCAGACCTATGTGGGACTACGCGTCGGGCGACTCCTCGGAGGCCTTATCGGAGAAGGCGCACGTGCACGTCTCGACGTTGACGGCAATCGTCTTCTGCGCAAAGTGCCCGTCGGCGTCGCGGGCGACTACGGTAATCTCGAAGTCCGCCTCCTCGCGCGGGGCCGTCCAGCGTATCTCGTTCGGCCCTGACTCGAAGGTGAAGCTCTCGCTCCCGACCGGGAAGACGCACACCGGTCCGCCGTCGGACCACTCGTACGACACGATGCGGAGAGGGTCGTTGACCTCACAACGAATGAGGCAGGACCTGCCCTTCAGTATCTTGAAGCGCTCGTTGTAGAACTTGAGGTACTCCGGCTCATCGAGCATGGTGACGACCATGTCCGTGACGACGAGAGGCTCATCGGCGGCCGTTCTGATAGTCGTCGAGGCAGTGCGCTCACCGCCGTAGCCATCAGTCACACGCACCCGCACGACAAAGTCGCCTTCCACGTCCGGGGCGGTCCAGACTGCATCCGGCCCATCACCCACTACGGAGCCGGCGTCAGTCGACCACGTGTACGTCAGGACATCGCCATCGATATCGGAGGCAATGCAGTGCACCGCGCATTGCTCCTGCGGCCGAATCCAGGTACAGTCTGCTCCCATCCCATCGACGGCCGGGTAGTGATTGTCTTTGACGAGCACCGTCACCGTCTTGCGGACCGGAGCGCTTCCATCTTCCCTCTTGTTCCCGTCGCTCACCTCGCACGTGACGTGGTAGATGCCTTCCTTCTCAGGCGCGGTCCACGCGACCGTGCCTTCGTAGCCGGCGACCGAGCCGCTGTCCACGGACCACTCATACTTGAGCGGGTCTCCGTCCGCATCGCTGGCAATACACTCGACCAGGCAACTGTCGTGTGGGCCGACGACCTCCTGCGAGATAGTCAGGCTGACGATTGCCGGAGCGCTGTTAGGCGCAGCGCACCCGGAGAAGGGCATCAGCCCGAGGGTGAGGAGGCACAGAATCGGGGCTACCCGTGTACGAAATCGCATGAAAGCCTGCACCTCTCGTCCGCTTCGTTGCAGCAACATGTGCGAAAGAAGATGACCACACGAATGGGGAACGCGGAGGCACGTCCTAGCCGAAGCACGGCGCACACGTGCTGACCCTGAACGTGACCGAGGCTGCTTCTTCCGATTGGCCGTTGCTCACGGTCACGGTGACCTGCGCGTAACACGCTCCTCCGGGAGCCTCCCACAAGACGGTCGGACCGTGCCCGCTCAACTCGCCCACATCGCAACTCCAATCGTATTCCAGACCCTCGGCAGAGCCATCAACCTCGCAGGTAATGAACACTCCGCGGTCAATCAGGATTGTCCAGTAATCGAGGCCCAGAGCCGGCGACTTCAGCTTGCTGTGCCCGTCGGCTTCCACTCCCATTGCTTCAATGGAGAACGAGCCGGAGGACTCGCGCTCAGGCTCTTCGCTCTCCTTGCCCACCCGAAGGCTGATGGCCTTGCTCGACTGATTGCCGCCGGCGTCCGACACGACGACGGTAATCTTGTAGAGACCAGGATTGTCGGGCGCGACCCAGGACACGGTCTCACCCTCCCCCTCGATACGCCCGTTGGCCGCAAGCCACTCATACGTGATGGCGTCGCCGTCGAGGTCCGACGCTTTGCAGGTGAGGCTGCAGGTCGCAGACGGGTCAACCTCGCTCTTGCTCGCGCGGACGCTGGTGATAATAGGCGCACCGCCGGTGACCGACGTGCCTCCCAGTGCCTGGCTCAACTCCACCGCCTGCTTCGGATCGAGCCCGAGCCGCGACTCGATGACCAGCCAATTCTCGTCGTCAACGACGGAGAAGTCGGTCTGCAGCTTGGCGTGGAACTCATCGGCCTCGGCGGCGCCGGACAGCGCACGAATAACATACTCAAAAGGCGCGCTGGTATAGGTGATGGCTTCGATGACGGCCTCAGGAGCGACACCGCCACCGGGGCGCAACGCGTCGCCCAGCACCAGCCGGTGGCCGTTGTGCGACATGACGAGGTTCTCCATGAGCGCCCCTACGTCGGCACCCTGCTTCTTCACCTTCACGACCCAGCAGAGGCTGTTGAAGAAGTCGGTCCGGTACTCGTAACACAGTTCCGCCGCATCCACATACTTGCCCTGCTCGCACAACGTGCGGATGCCGAGGACGTCTTCATTCGCGTACTTCAGCGTCAGATGCGCCTTGTCGACGGAATCAAACGTGAACGCGTACGTCATTCCGCGCGCGATAGTCTTAAGGAAGTAGAAGGGAGAGGAAGGCAGCAGACCCGGCTTGCTCACACCGCCGATGGAGAGCTCCTCGTACGGCTGAACCACGACTTCGGAACTCACCTGAGGCGTGGCCCCGAGAACGGGTTTCTCTGTCTGGTCGCCGGCTGGAGGAACCAGCGCCGCCACAGACCCCGGCTGTTCCCGTTCCTGCTCCTGTGCAGGCGCGGCGATGACGGTCGTCACCGTGACAATGACGGCGACAACACCCAGGAGGGCTACGATGCCGCGTTTGCCGGCCGTCAGGGCATGCCAGATATGCAGAACCGCGTAGTAGATGTCATCCATGCCGTTCGACCGCACACCAAGTCGGAGAACCGGGCCCCGTCCACCCCGTCCCGCGGAAGCCCCCTGGCGCAACTGTGCGGGCCATCCGCGTGCAGACCGAAACGCCGTACCCCGGCACGCTGCTGAAGGTATTAACGCTGGAGATGCCGGTCAGGACAACGCTCTCCGCAGAAAAAGGGGAGAATCGCTTTCCACTCATCGCATCTCCCGCGAAGCCCTCGCCGCGCCTTTGACGCAACACGCGAGGTTCTGCTAGGCTTCGCTCTCAGTACCGGTCGGGCATATACTAAGTCCCGATACTCAGCAGTGTCAAATACCCGCCCGGTCCAGAACTCGCCCCAGACCCGCGTCATGACTGCGGCAGATGCTTGAGCCAGGCTCCCCGAGGATGCCGCAGGGCGGGACAGAGGCCGTCAGGAAACCGACAGATGAAGACTATTCTCCACTCGCTCAGGGGCATCTGGAATGATCCGTTCAAGCGGTACGTCAGCATCGCGCTGGCCCTGCTGGCGGCCGCGGTCCTGGTCTTCGGTGCTCCCTCCGAGCAGAAGCAAGCGCCCGAGGCGCCCTCCGGGGACAACACGCTCGAGGTGCACTTCTTCTACCATTCCGGTTGCCCGCACTGCCGCGACCAGGAGCCCTTCAACGAGGACATGGCCCGCAAGTACACGAACGTGTACTTCGTCTATCACGACGGGGCCGACCCGACCCAGTACAGCGTGCTACTGCAACTCATCGAGGGCACAGGCGTGACGGAGCAGCAGCTCGATTTCCCGACAACTATTGTCGGCAAGCGCGTCTTCGTCGGCTGGGATTCTCGCGAGGTGAACGGTCCGCCCATCGAAGAAGCCATCATCGCCGCGCTGGCCGGAGACCTCGGCGGTCCGGATGAGCAGGAGGAGGAAGTCCCGACCGAGGTGACGCTGCCTCTCTTCGGCACCATCCGCATCTCCGACTACTCCCTGCCGGTACTCGCCGTGGTGCTGGGTTTTGTGGACGGTTTCAATCCGTGCGCGATGTGGGTGCTCGCATACCTCATCTCCTTGCTCTTCACGCTCAACGACCGGCGCAAGGGCTGGCTGCTGGTCGGTTCGTTCGTCCTGGCGTCGGGCATTCTCTACTACCTGTTCATGACGGCATGGCTCAACGCCTTCCTGCTGCTCGGCTACTCACGCCCCGTCACCGTCATCATCGGCGCTGTAGCCCTCGGAGCCGGCATCTTCAACCTGCGCGACTACATCAAGTCGGGTGGAGAGGTCGTCTGTGAGGTCATCGACGCCGACTCGAAGAAAAGCACCATGGCCCGAATCCAGTCGGTGGTTGCATCGCCTCTCAGCATCGCCGGCGTATTCGCCATCATCGCGCTGGCCTTCGTGGTCAACTCCATCGAGTTCGTCTGCTCGTCAGCTCTGCCGGCCATCTTCACGCAGGTCTTGAGCCTGGCCGACCTGTCTACGGCGCAGTATTACCTCTACATACTGCTCTACGATGTCTTCTTCATGCTTGACGACGCCGTCATCTTCGGTGCGGCTGCGTTCGCGATGAACACATCGCTCGGGCAGCGGTACGCAAAGTTCTGCAAGCCGGTCGGCGGCGTCATACTCGCCATCCTTGGCATCCTGCTGCTCCTGGCGCCGCAACTGCTTCGATAGCCCTACACACCGCATCAGGTGGACCCCGCCCCTTGCGGGCGGGGTCCTTTGACCACGTTCGGGACCGATGCTACACTAGCCTGTCTCGATGACCCGTATCGGCATACTGTTCCGCCCCTTCGTAGAGAGGGCCCAGGCTCTCGCGGAATCCATCCAGTCATATCTCTCTGGCGCCGGCGTCGACACCTGGCTTGGCTCCGCGTGGGATGACGCCGGTGCGTCCCGGCGGCTGGATGGCACCGACCTGGTTGTAGGCATCGGCGGCGACGGCACAATCCTGCACTGCGCGCGTGTGACCGCGAGTGCCGGCATCCCCATCCTCGGCGTCAAGCTCGGCCAGCTTGGCTTCATCACCGAGGTCGCTGAGGACGATGCGGAATCCGCCGTAGCTCGGGTGCTCGCCGGCGAGGGCCGCATTGAGGAGCGGACGATGCTCCGGGCCATCGCCGGCTCTGAGACGCTGTCCGCACTCAACGATGCGGTGGTGCGCTGCACAGCGGTGCGGCTGATAGACGTTGCGCTGGACGTCGACGGGGAGGCGGTCACCACGTACCGTGCTGACGGCGTCATCGTGGCAACCGCCACTGGCAGCACCGGCTATGCGATGGCAGCGGGCGGTCCCGTGTTGCTGCCGGAGTCGACCGATATGGTGGTTCAGCCCATCTCCACGCATGTAGGGCTGCGCCACGCGCTCGTACTTACTCAGGGGAGAACCGTCGGACTCCGCGTCGATGGCAGAGACGGAGTAGTGCTGAGTCTCGATGGGCAGATAGACCGGCCCCTCCACAGCGGAGAGCGGGTCGAGGTAACCACGAGCCCCCACCGGGCACGATTCATTCGGCTGCGACCGCGAACGTACTTCTACGGTTCGCTGCACGAGAAGCTGGGAGGCACCCACACATGAACGTCACAAAAGCAAGAATCGACGATGTGCCGCAGATGCACAAGCTCATCAACGACTTCGCCAACCGGGGCGACATGCTCCCTCGGGCGCTCAGCCAGATATACGAGAACCTCCGAGACTACTTCGTGCTGCGCGAAGGCGACCAGGTCATCGGCTGTGCGGCATTACACGTGAACTGGCAGGACCTCGCCGAGGTCCGCTCGCTCGCAGTCGATGAGCGTTACCAGCGCGCGGGACTCGGGGCGACGCTGGTCAACGCCTGCATCGACGAGGCGCGGGGCCTCGGGCTGCCTCAAGTCTTCACGCTGACGCGCCAGCCTGGCTTCTTCCAGAAGCAGGGCTTCGCTCTCGTCGACCGCTCAAGGCTCCCCCACAAGGTCTGGGCGGAGTGCTACTACTGCCCGAAGTTCCCTGACTGCGACGAGGTGGCGCTGATGCGCGAGATCGAGCTCGGGACGCAGGGCAAGAGCCCCGCGTCGCAGACCGAGGCCGTCCCGGAGGCATAGCGACCATGGAACAACGCATTTCCAGCACGCAGGTGTACAGCGGTCCCGCAATCTCGGTCCGCATCGACAAGGTCAAGAAGCCAAACGGGGCGACCACCACGCGCGACGTGGTGGAGCACAGCGATTGCATCGTGGTCGTGCCCGTAGACGCCGAAGGCAACGTGCTCCTCGTGAAGCAGTTTCGGTACCCGATCGACGCCACACTCCTCGAGCTTCCGGCCGGAGGCATCGAGCCGGGCGAAGACGTGGTCGACTGTGTCCACCGTGAGATGCAGGAGGAGACGGGCTTCGACCCCGGCTCCATCGAGAAGCTCGGCGGCTTCTACTCCATACCCGGCTACGGCACGGAGTACCTCTACGCCTACGCAGCGAGGAACCTGAAGCGGAGCCGGCTCGTGGCCGAGGATACCGACGAGATAGAGCTCGTCAGGGTGCCGTTGAAGGAGATTCCCGGTCTCATACGCACGGGCAAGATCTGCGACGCGAAGAGCATCGCAGCGTTGCTCATGTACCTGACGTGCGCGAAGCCCCGTTAAAGCTTCGCTATCACCGCGTCCGCCACTTCACTTGTCGTGACCGCTGACATGTCGTCGCGGTCAGTCTTCATGTCGTACGTCACGCTGCTGCCCTCCGCGACAACCGCCGCGATAGCCGCTTCGAGGCGACCGGCCGCGCCCGACTCTCCGAGGTACCGCAGCATGAGCACGCCTGACAGCATTGCGGCGATGGGGTTCACCTTGTTGAGCCCGGCGTACTTAGGAGCGCTGCCGTGCGTCGGCTCGAACACGGCGATTCGCTCACCGATATTGGCTCCGGGAGCCAGCCCGAGGCCGCCGACGAGTCCGGCGCAGAGGTCGGACATGAAGTCGCCGTAGAAGTTCGGCATCACCAGCACGTCGAACTGCTGCGGCCGCTTTGCAAGCTGCATGCAGCAGGCGTCCAGCAGCACATCAGAGAACCGGATGTCCGGGTATTCGGTCGCAACATCCCGTGCGGTCTTCAGGAACAGACCGTCGGAGAACTTGAGGATGTTCGACTTGTGGACGGCCGTCACCAGCCTCCGCCCGTGGGAACGGGCGTACTCGAAAGCGAAGCGCACGATGCGCCTGCTGGCGGACACCGTGATGACCTTCAGGCTGACGGCGGCGTCCGTCCCGACCGTCCTTCCCCTCGTCTCGTGGACGAAACCGGCCAGCCGGGCCGTCGCCTCCTCCCCGAGGTCGTACTCGATGCCCGCATAGAGGCCCTCGGTGTTCTCACGCACCACAACCAGGTCGATGTCGTTGTATGGCGCATAGACACCGGGATAGCTTCTGCACGGCCTGAGGCAGGCGTAGAGGTCGAGTTCCTGCCGCAGGGCGACGTTGACACTCCTGAAGCCGCTGCCGATGGGGGTCGTGACCGGCCCCTTGATGGCCACGCCGTTGCGCCGGATGGACTCGAGTGTCTCCGGCGGCAAGAGTGAGCCCTTCTGCTCGAGGGCGGTGGCGCCGATGACAGCGTACTCCCATTCGAAGGGAACGCCCGTCGCCTCGAGTGCGCGTCGCGCAGCTTCCATCACCTCCGGCCCCACGCCATCGCCCGGAATGAACGTCACCCTGTACGCCATGTGACCTCCCTCACGCCCCGCCCACGCCGGCCTCACGCCGCCGC
>CAZVCS010000028.1:0-12878 GCA_964625765.1 uncultured Dehalococcoidales bacterium
TCCCGATGCCCAGCGGGGAGAGCCCTGCGGCGATGGCGGCCGCCTCGCCGCCGCTGGAGCCACCGGTGATGCGCTCCAGGTTCCAGGGGTTGTTCGTCCTGCCGAAGACGCGATTGTCGGTTTCCCACCAGAGGGCGAACTCGGGAACGTTGGTCTTGCCGAGGAAGATGCCGCCGGCCCGCTTCAGCCGCGCCACCGCGGTGGCTTCGCTCTCGGCGACACGGTGCTCGAACAGCTTCGAACCGCGCGTCGTGCGGACGCCGGCGACGTCGAACATGTCCTTGCAGGTGAACGGCACGCCGTGGAGCGGACCGGCGACGTCGCCCTTCATGACCGCCTGCTCGGCGAGCCGGGCCTGCTGCAGCGCATCATCCGCGAGCGTGACGACGGCATTCAGTCTCGGATTGATGGCGGAGATGCGGTCAAGGTGGGCTGTAACGACCTCGACCGGAGAGACCTCCTTCTCACGTATGCGGCCGGCCAGCCCGGTTGCGTCGGCGAAGCAGATGTCCTCGTGCATGGTTCCTCCCTCTGCGGCGGAAGCATACGCGGTCGGGAGGGCCGGGACAACGGGCGGCAGGCGCAACGAAGAAGGGGGCCGGCGTTCAACGCCGTCCCCCTACGCATGCCGGTCCACTATGTGCTAGATGTGCTTCTCGGCGAAGTCGCCGGCCCACTTGACCTTGTACATCTGGCCCTGGTAAGCCTTAACCATCAGCAGGATCCAGAGTACGAGGCCGAGGATTCCGAGGAGCCATCCGATTATCCAGCCCAGGATCGGGATGACGCCCAGGATCAGGCCGGCCACCGTCAGCGCTCCGAAGACGACGATTGACTGCATGGCGTGGAAGCGGACGAAGCGGTCTTCCTTCTCCACGAAGTAGAAGACGAGCCCCGTTATCCATCCCGCAGCGTAGCAGAGCAGGCCGGCGATGTTCGGCTCGAGTCCGGTGCTGGTCTTGGTGTCCCCCATGTGAGCCTCCTTTCCGGGCACGTGTGCCCGCACATGACAGTATGCCGAACGCCCCCGGAAGTCAATGGTTCGGCGGGTGGTTCGAAGACGCTCTCGACGTGTCGCAGGAATCCCTCTCCGAGGGACTGGGCCGGGCAGCAGTCTGGTTTGACGCCCGGCGGGGGTGGGGGCTAGACTGACTCCCACCCGGCATGGCTACGTTCTCATACTCACTGCTGCAAGATGACGTTCCGCACGGGCCGGTCGTCTGCGAGTTGCGCTACATCGACTCATACCGCTTTCGGTTTCTCTTCGAGGACCGGTATCCGTCTCTCTTGCCGCTTGAACGGGCTGCGGGGATGGTCATCCACTCGCCCGGCGGCGAGGCGGTCGGCACGCCGACCATGATGCTCTCTTCCCTCTGGGGGGAGGCGCGGCTTCCCTATGAAGTAGGTGTGCACCGGTCGGTGCCCCTGCTCTGCGATGGCTGCTATGTATCGTACGGCGGCGAGGTCCTGCCGCTTCGCGTGCTGGCGGACATAAGCGTCTCGCGCCGGCTCTATGTCGAAGACGACGAGCCCGGACTCGCGGTGTTGAGCCGACTGGCGGAGGTCGGACTGCCGTTGACGCCGCGCATGGCGAGCCGGTGGCTCAGCCCGCTGGTCATCCGCCGCTCGTGGCGGCCCATCCGCGACCTCGAAGAATTGGGCGTGGGCCCCGCCGTCTATCTCACCGTGCTCGACGTGCTGTCCTAGGGCGTGGGGTCGTGCGCCCCCGAGCGCCGGCCTGCGGTTCTCACACGGGGTCCCAGGCCGTGGTCGGCGTCTCCCAGCGCGTCTCGCCCTCTGGCCGGGGAGGACCCCACCTCCTCAGGCGGGGGCGGAGCCCTTCCCGATGTGCCGCGAGCGGCGCTACTCCGAACGCAGGGCGTCGATGGGGTTGAGCCGGGAAGCCTGCCAGGCGGGATAGAAGCCGAAGAAGAGGCCGATGCCGACCGAGACACCGACGGCGAGGGCGACGATGTCCGGTTCGACCATCGGTGTTATCTCCTCGACGAAGTACCCGACGCCGTACGCGATGCCCCACCCTGCCGCCATGCCGATGAGTCCTCCAGTGAACGTCAGCAGAGCAGCTTCGATGAGAAACTGCGTCCAGATGGTCCGTTCCTGTGCGCCGAGCGCCTTGCGGATGCCTATCTCACGCGTACGTTCCAGCACCGAGACGAGCATGATATTCATCACGCCGATGCCGCCGACGAGCAGCGAGATGGCGGCGATGGCGCCCAGGAAGATGGTCATGATTCCCATCGCCTCGGACACCTGGGAGGCGATCTCCTCGGTGGACATGATATTGAAGTCGTCTTCCGCGTCCGCCGTCAGCCGGTGCCGCGTTCGCAGCAACTCCGTGATGTCCGCTGTCACCTGCTCGGAGTAGCCGGTCCCTTCGAGGCTGAGCCCGATGCTGCTGACGATGTGGTCCCCCTGGGCGGTGCGCTGTTGCGCCGATGTCTGCTGCACGAACGTGAGTGGCACGTACACGGAGTCGTCCGAGCTCATCATCGACGCGCCCTTCTCCTCGAGGACGCCGATCACACGGACGATATTGCTGTCGAGCTTGATGGTCTCTCCCACCGGGTCGGCCCCCTCTCCGAAGAGGTCTTCGGCGACGGTGGCGCCGAGGACGACCACCTTGGCAGCGCGGTCGTAGTCGTAGTCGGAGAAGAACGCCCCGGTTGCCACATCGAGGTTGTAGGTGATGCGGTAGGCGGACGTAGTGCCGACGACGCTCGCCGACGTGTTCTCGCTCCCCGCGATGAGTTGGGCGCTCGACTGCAGGATGGGAGCGACATCGACGACGTGCTCGACCTGCTCCTCGATGGCAGTGGCGTCCTCGAGCGTGAGCGTCTGAGTGATGCCGCCGCCGCCTCTCACGCCGCCCGGCCCTCTGTAGAAGCTGGGCGATATCTGGACGAGGTTGGCGCCAAGAGACTCGATGCTCGAGACTATCTGGTTCTCCGCGCCCCGGCCGATGGCGAGCAGGGCGATGACGGAGGCGACGCCTATGACGATACCGAGCATGGTCAGGAAGCTGCGCAGCTTATGGGCGACGACGCTCGTCCAGGCAGACAGCAGGGGGTCAAGCACGCGCCTCACAGTCGTTCCTCCCGCTGCACCAGGCCGTCCTTGAGGTGGATGATCCTCTCGCAGTAGGCGGCCATGTCCGGCTCGTGCGTGATCATGATGAGCGTATTGTTCTGCTCACGGTGCAATTCGACGAGCATCTTCATTATCTCTTCGCTTGCGCGGCTGTCGAGGTTCCCGGTGGGTTCGTCCGCGAGGATGACTGGCGGCCGCTTCGAGAGTGCTCGTGCGATGGCCACCCGTTGCTGCTCGCCGCCCGACAGCTCAGTCGGCTTGTGGTGGGCGCGCTCAGCGAGGCCCACGCGCGCGAGGGCTTCCTTCGCCAGTGTCGCGTCGTGAATGCCGGCGTATTTGAGTCCAAGCTTGACGTTCTCCAACGCGTTCATGCGCGGCAACAGGTTGTACGACTGGAAGACGAAGCCTATCTTCTTGGCCCTCACGTCCGCCAACTCGTGGCGGTTCAGGCGGCTCACGTCTCTGCCGTCCAGGATGTAGCTCCCCGAGGTCGGCTGGTCGAGGCACCCCAAGACGTTCAGCGTCGTGGACTTGCCGGAGCCTGAGGGCCCCATGATGGCCACCATCTCGCCGCGCTCGACGTGGAAGGTGATGCCGTGGAGCACGGTCAACTCGCGGTCGCCCATCGGGTACGTCTTTGTGATGCCGTCAAGCGTGATCACCTACGTGGTCCCCCGGCCATGAAGACCATGCCGCCGCCCGGCGGTCCATCGAAGCCGGTGTCGGCGATGACCGTCCCGGTGGTCTTGATGACCTCTCCTTCGACCAGTCCGTCAGTGACCTCCGTCGACTGCCAGTCGCTGACCCCGGTCGTTATCTGCCGCTCTTCTTCGGCGCCGTCTGCCGTCACCACGGTGACGAAGGCCTGGCCGCGCCTGGTGCTGATGGACGCGTTGGGTACGACGAGCACGTCGCTTTTCTGCGTCACGATGAGCGTCACACTGACGCTGAGTCCCTCGCGGAGCTGGATGCCTTCGAGCATCGTATCCACCGAGCCCATCTGCTGAGCACCCGTTCCCTGCGGCCCTCCACCGGACTGCATCTGCTCCATGACGGCTTCGGCCTCTTCCTGAGTCATCTGGCCGGATTCCACTGCCTGTTTGAGCTGATCGGGCATCTCTCCTGACGCGATCTGCTCCTGCATCTGCTGCCTGGCCTCGGCCATCTGCTGCTGGGCCGCAGCCATCTGCTGCTGCACCTGCTCGGCATAGGCTGCCAGCGTCGCAACCTCGACAGTGACCTCGTAGTTGACCACGCCGGATGAGACGGTGGCGGTAGGAGCGATGGCGGTCACCTCGGCCGGCAGCGTCAGCGAAAGGGTGTCGACCGTGACCTGCGCCTCCATGCCCTCGGATATCTGAGCTATGTCGTTCTCACTGACGTAGATGAGCACTTCGAACCGGTCGGGGTCGGCGATAGTGACCGCGACCGAGCCGTTCATAACCTCGTCTCCGCCCTCGGCGGTGACGCTCGTGACGAAGCCGTCGAACGGAGCGATGACCTCCGGGCTCTGCGCCAGGTGCTCCGCGAGACTGGCCTCAGCGTCTTCGAGCCTGAGACGGGCGCTCTCCACCTCCATCTCCTGAAGCTCGATTTCCTCGTCGTCTGTGTCCTGGGTGACGACGTCTCCGGTGATGGTAACGGTGGTCTCACACTCCATCTCGTCGAGCGTGTACTCCGCCTGCTTGAGGCTCTTCCGCGCAGAGAGAACGGACATCTTGAGAGAGCGGAGTTGCTCCTCCCAGTCGGCGGTGTCCAGCGTCGCCACGACGTCGCCCGCCGTGACCGAGTCGCCCTCTTCCACGAAAACGTCCTCGACCGTGCCCTCCATCTCGAAAGCGAGGTCCTCGGTCGTCGAAAAGGCGAGGTTCCCGGAGGCCGAGACTTCAACGGTGATATCTCCCCGCGCAACGGTGTACGTGGTTGTCTCATCACCGGTTGTCTCCTCGTCCTCTTTGCAGCCTGCCAGCGGCAGGACCAGCAGTCCGAGGAGCATGACGCAGAGAAGCCGCCTGGCGTGTATCATTTCTCGTTCCACCTGTTTCAAATATCGGCGCGCCCTGTGTGGCGCGCTGCGGGCAGTATGGCAGACAAATATCAAGAAACGGTGAAGTTGTCGCCCTGTTCCGAACGCGGGGAGGTGTGGTGCGCCTTCACCAAATATTGACATTCTACACATACAATGGTGCGTCATGAATCGACTCGCCAGGCGCGCCGCAGCCGCGCTTACCTCTCTCAGCCTCCTTCTTGCATCCGCCCCGGTAGTGCAGGCCTCCGTCCCGATACTTGAATGGTCCGAGGTTGATCTGCCCGGCGACAACGACCTCACCGTCGTAACACCCTCGGAGGTCACCGGCGTAGCCGCCGGCGACAACGGCCTTGTCTACGCCATCGACGCCGAGAACGGTGAGCTCTACCGCTCGGAGAACTACAGCCTCGATTGGCAGGAGATGACCAAGTACCTGGACCAGTCGGGCGCGACCCTTCCCGCCACGCTCATCGCCGTGGCGCCGGACAACGAGGGCATTGTCGCGGCGCTGACCGACGGCGGTACGAAGCTGTTCGTCTCGCTCGATGGAGGCTTCGAGTGGGAAGACGTGAACCTGCCTGCGCTGGCCGCAGGAGAAGAGGTTACGTCCATCGCGATATCGGAAGTGTACTCGGATGGCGATGACGAGTACCGCGAGATAGCCGTGGGCACCGCCTCGTGGGGCGATGGCCTCAGTAACGGCGAAGTGTACGTGCTGCAGGGCGGCTGCGCCTGGTCATACTGGGAAGAGCAGGAACTGACGGTCGACATGACGGCCCCGGCCCACACCGGCGTGGACGTCGCGGCGCTGGCGTACTCGCCGGCCTTCGGGAACGACCACACACTGGTCGTCGTCTGCGCCACGGGCGCGGATGGGACACTCGATGCCGGGCTGCAGAACAGCACGTTCCTCTGTCTCGGAGAGAGAGACGTCGACGACGGTGGGACCGACTGGAGCTTCCTGAGTTCCGACGGGTATCCGGTCGAGTTGCTGGACGCCGGCGATGCCGCGGGCGTGACCTATCTCCGCTCCGTGCTGGCGTTGCCCTCGGACTTCTCGAGCGAGGATGAAGAGAGCCGCTCGCTCTTCGTGAGCCTTGAGCGCGAACCCGACTACAACGATGATGTCTATCGCATCATCGAGGACGAGCTTGACCCGGCGACCGACGGCCGGATGGACGTCGACGGCGGGTCCGACATCGATATCTGGAGCATCGCGTACAACGGCAACCTGGACGAGGGCATGCTGCTCGCGGGTGAGCGCGAGCCGGTGTCCCCGGGCGACCTCAACACGCAGGTATGGCGTTGCGAAGAGCCGTGGGCGGCATCTCCCGACTGGGAGGCGGCCACGGTGCCGCCGACCGGGCCGGGGCGCGCATACGTCGTTTGGGCGCCTGACGTTTCGCTGGCCTACTGCGGCACCTCGAGTCAGCCCGGTGTCGCACTCGACGAGAGCGCCTTCTCCGCTAGCACCTACGGCGACCTCTGGCGGCAGATGGCCATCATCGATACCGAGTTCACGCTCACCGACCTGCTTGTCACGCCCGACGGCGCGGACCTGTTCCTGACCACCTCCAACCCGTGGGGACCCGAGTCGGTCTGGCAGAGCTTCACCGACCCGCTGGGCGAACGCTGGGAGCGCATCCTGACGGTCGATTCGGATACCGACGCGGTCATGATAGTCATCAGCCCCGAGTACGACGAGGACCGGACACTGTATGTGGCCGTGCAGAACGGCGACCGCATCGCCGTGTCGCACGATGCAGGCAGCTCGTGGAAGTGGCAGCGAACGTCGCCCGAGCCGCTGCTGGACATAGTCGTCGTTGACGAGAACACGCTCTACGCCGCGATTCCCGGCGGCGAGGTGATGAAGAGCGCCAACCACGCCCGTAGCTGGTCCGAGGAACCCGTGGACACGGGACTGGTCGAGATCAACATGCTCTCGCTGGCCGTGGACGGCACGCTGTTCGCGGGGAGCACGGACGGCTATGTTTCATACTCAACCGACGAAGGCGAGAGTTGGACGCTCATCGAGGAGCCTGTCGGTGACGGTGCTGTGCAGGTGCTGGCCGACGTCGCTTTCGAGGAGAACGGGTGGTTCTACGTGGCCACCGATGGCGACGACGAGGGCTTGTGGCGCTGGAAGCTCAGTGAGTACGACGACTGGGAGCCGATGGATGACGACATAACGCGCCTTGGCGAAGGCCAGGCCATCGGCGGATTGCTGCTCGGCCCCGAGGGAACCCTGTACGCGCTGCGCATCGAACCCGTGTCGGACGATACGGGCGGCATGACACGCTGGCTCTGTCCCACCTGTGCGCCCTGCGCCGACCTCGAGTACGACCACGTCATCGAGGACCTGCCCCACGGCGTGGAGTTCGAGGCGGCCGGCGAGTTCACCACCGCTCACCCCGTCGGGACGCTCTGGGGCGACGACGAGGAGAACGGCGTCTTCGCCATCGACAGCGACGGCCAGCGCATCTTCGTGTTCCGCGACACGCTCTGCAAGCGCGGCCCCGACCTCAAGTCGCCCGAAGACCGTGCTCACCTGGACGTCAACGAGTGCAACTGCAACCGCGACGCGGTGGTGGCCTTCGACTGGGAGAAGCTGGACGAGGTCGACGAGTACCAGATCACGTACTACCACGATGCTTCGGCCGCCTTGCCGCTCTGGACGCTGACGAGCGACGAAGAGGACATCGTCATCTCGCCCTCCGGTGACACCACCGAGTTCTTGAGCGGCCAGCGCTACGGCTGGCGCGTTCGCGCCATCGGGCCATACTTGAGCCCGTGGTCGGCGCAGCGGAGCTTCACCCCGACCTTATGTCCTGTCGAAGGCCTCGTGCCGAACATCGGCGCCGCCGAAGTGAGCCTGACGCCGTCCTTCACCTGGGACTGCCAGGCGACGGTCGACGGCTTCGAGTTCGTGCTGGCGAAGGACCCTGAGTACGCGGACGTGGTGGCGTCGTTCAGCGGCGGGTCTGTTCTGACGAACACCTCCTGGTCGTGCGACACGCAACTCTCGGAAGAGAGCAACTACTTCTGGCGGGTCCGGTCGGTGCGCGGCGATGCCGTTGGCTCCTGGGTTGAAGGCTCGTTCACGACCGGCTCCGTCGCGACGCCGCTCGTCACGCCGGAGAACGAGATTATCGACATCCCCGCGCAGGACGCCGAGATGAGCGACTGGTTGACCTGGGTCATCTTCGTCCTGGCAGCGATCCTCATGCTGGGGCTCATCGTGCTCATCATGCGGACGGCACGCGACCGCTACTAGGCGCACGTCGACGTTGACCTCCGGTCTCTGTACGCGCGGACTCCCTCGCCCGCCGGCGCAACACGGGAACACGGGGACACCATCGGTCGGGCAGGAGGTGGGATGTGGGGCTTTGGTGTCACCGCATGCCACGCCCGCCCGCCATCCCTCTGACGTCGCACTGCGGCCAGGCTCGCATTTGAACGTGAAATAGGTATGGTGTCCCCGCAATCCCGGGTGGTACCCGCAGGGGAGGCGCATGCCCCTCCCGTAGGCTCGCACGTGACCCCGGTTGCGGCGGCCAACCGCGCCCTCTATGCATTCCACGCCCGCCCGCCATCCCTCTGACGGCGCCCTGCGGCCAGGCTCGCATTTGAACGTGAACTAGGTGTGGTGTCCCCGTGATCCCGGTAAGTACCCGTAGATACTGTGGGCTGGCATCAAGCCAGGCCCGCCACAACAGGGTCGAATGGCTTGCCGCTCTTGAGTACGCCGTAGGCAAGGTAGACAAGCTTTCGCATCACTGCACCGACGATGACCATCTTGTGTTTGCCATTGGCCAGGAGCCGGGCACGGAATGCTCTGATGACCGGGTTGTATCGGATCGCTGAGAGCGCCGGCATGTACAACGCCTGTCTGATTCGGGAGGAGCCTGTCTTTGACAGCATGCTTCTGCCGTGTACGGACGTTCCCGATTGGCGATGCCGCGGCGTGAGGCCGCAGAAAGAGGCCATGCTGCCGGCGTCAGGGAAGCGCGATACATCGCCGAATTCGGCCAGGATCATGGCCGAGGTGCTTGGCCCGATGCCAGGAATGGTCTCGAGCAGGTCGCGTCTGGCGCGCAAGTCGGGGTGGCGATCGACGTGGTCTCGAATCTGCTGGGTGAGCTGAAGGATGCGATTTTCGATGAGGCCGATCATGTCCTCGATTGAAGGCCTCACCACGTCATCGGCACTCTGCAGGCGGTTCTTCTCCTGAATCTGCATGCCCTTGAGTTCGTCGAGGCGGCGCACCAGAGCCCTCAGTTCCTTGCCCTCGGGCGTCGGGGGCTGCCACGGCTCGGGCCTCATGGCACGGCAGAAGCGGGCGATGAGGCGGGCATCGGCTTTGTCGGTCTTCGTTCTCGACAGCTCGCTCTGGCCAAAGCCCTTGACCCTGGCCGGATTGACCACGCTGACCACGTGGCCGGCGTGGTGCAGGTGCTGCGCCAGATCCTCGCCATATGTCCCGGTCGCCTCCATGCAGATGTGGGCGCGCTCTACGCCGTGTTTCCCGAGCCAGCGGCTGAACATGGCGAATCCGGCCGCGGTGTTACGAAAGACCCCGTTCCTATCTCCGCTGTCCAGAAGCAACGCCACACTGAATTCCTTCTTGCCGATGTCGACGCCCACAATCGCTGGTTCCATTGACTTCACCTCCGCGAGTCTCTACTGTGACACGGGTGTCGCGGCCATCCCGAGCCAACCTTGTCTATACAAGCTCATCCCCCAGGACGGCTTAGGATACTGTTCGGCCTCGGGCATGGCGCCGGGGAGAGGGGATCGGAATCTACGAACCAGGCTCACTGGCCTAAGGGGAGACACTGATTCCCCTCCCCCGCGACACCTTCAGGACGTGTCTCCCTCAAGCATACAAGGGGAGGCGCATGCGCCTCCCGTAGGCTCGCACGTGACCCACGGTTACGGCGGCCAACCGCGCCCGTCTCCGGCTCGCTCGTAGGGCGCGGACCTCTACGCCCGCCCGCAATCCCTTCGGCGGCCGCCCACGGCTGCCACCATCACGCAGCCAGGCTTTCTCCCGTAGGGGCGGGCTCCCACGCCCGCCCGCCACCCGGTTGCCGCACGCCCGCCGCTGCGGCCCACATACTCGCCGGTGGTTGCTCTTCCGCAGGGGTCGCCTGCGGCCAGGCTCGCATTTGAACGTGAAATAGGTATGGTGTCGCCGTAATCCCGGGCGGTACCCGTAGGGGAGGCGCATGCCCCTCCCGTAGGCTCGCATGTGACCCACGGTTACGTCGGCCAACCGCGCCCGCTATGGTGGCCTCGTAGTTCCCCGTGCCTGCATGGTGGGGCGGCGGGCGGTACCCGTAGGGGAGGCGCATGCGCCTCCCGTAGGCTCGCACGTGACCCACGGTTACGGCGGCCAACCGCGCCCGTCTCCGGCTCGCTCGTAGGGCGCGGACCTCTACGCCCGCCCGCAATCCCTTCGGCGGCCGCCCACGGCTGCCACCATCACGCAGCCAGGCTTTCTCCCGTAGGGGCGGGCTCCCACGCCCGCCCGCCACCCGGTTGCCGCACGCCCGCCGCTGCGGCCCACATACTCGCCGGTGGTTGCTCTTCCGCAGGGGTCGCCTGCGGCCAGGCTCGCATCTGAACATGAACGTAGTGTGCCGTCCCCGTAGTCACCGGACCTGTTCTGCCGGACGTCTCAGGCGCACTAGCGTGCCCGCGTGCACAGGCCGGTGTGAGAGAATTGAGGCTGATGCCTATCGGAACGACTCGAGGGGATGGATGTGGCACAGCCGGAGACGCGGGTCGCCAGGCAACCGCTCACGCATCCTTGCCCGCCCGCCTGAGGCTCTGGGCCGGCAGGGTGAAGCGGGACATCCTCGCTCTCTATCTGGCAGTGCGGGACCCTCGCGTGCCCTGGTATGTGAAGGCCCTCGCGGCGGCAACAGCGGCGTACGCCCTGAGCCCCATCGACCTCATCCCCGACTTCATCCCGGTGCTCGGCTACCTGGACGACGTCATCGTCCTGCCGGCGCTCATCGCCCTGACGGTGCGCCTCATTCCGCACGAGGTCATGACGGACCTACGGGAGCAGGCCGACGTGAGGATGGCGGAGCAGCGACCGCGCAGTCGCGCCGGTGCGGTTGTCGTCATCACGCTGTGGCTCGCTGCAGTAGCGCTCGTCGTCTGGCTCGTCTGGGGCCGCTGAGGGGCCGCGACAGCCACGCAGATCTCTGCGTCGCCGCGCCAGGAGCCGTAGCGATCCCGGTTTCAGCGTCGCTTCGCCAGATCGATATTCGAGCCGAGGATGGGATTGGCGGTTCCGAAGGCGTCGACCGCCGTTCCGGTGATGGCCCGGCTCTCGTCGCAGGCGAGGTAGAGAATCACCGCTGCGATGTCCTCCGGCGGCATGACGTATGGCGGCAGCTTGCCACCCGTGAGGTCCCGCATCATGTCTGTGTCCGTCGGTCCCGGGCACACCGCGTTCACGTCGATGCCGTATCCCTTTACCTCGGCGGCGAGGCACTCCGTGAAGTTGATGAGTGCGGCCTTGGTCGGCCGGTAGGGCGTCCTCCCCGCCGCGCCGTGCCGCCCGCCGATCGACGAGAGGTTCACTATCCTGCCGTAACCCTGCGCCATCATGACGGGCACGACGGCCCTGCAGCAGAGAAACGTGCCCGTCAGGTTCGTGGCAACCACCCGGTTCCACTCGTCCAGCGAAAGCTCGGCGACCGTCTTGTAGGGGATGTTCACGCCCGCATTGTTGACCAGGATGTCGATACGGCCGAACTGCTGCTTGACACGGTTCGCCATGGCGGCGACGTCGGCCTCGATCGACACATCCGCACGGACGGCGATGGCGGCGCCTCCTTCCGCGGAGATGCGGGCGGCGACCTTCCCGCAGTCGGACTCGTTCCTCCCCACCACGGCCACCTTTGCCCCCTCCCGGGCGAAGGCAAGGCACGTCGCCTTCCCTATGCCCCGGCTTCCCCCCGTGACGATGGCAACTCTGTCTGCCAGTCTCATGCGCTCACCTCCGGTCGTTCACTTGCTGCCACTCGCGTGCCACCTGCGAATGAGTGCGGCCCGTGCGATTGTACTCGTCCCGCGCCGGCAGCGCTACTGCGTGTTGCAGGCGGCCGGCGGTTGCTCATCCCGACTTACGTAGGATTCCAAAGTGAGGCCGGTTGACCGCGTCGTGCTCTCTTTGACATCGGAACCCCACACGCGTATGCCTATGATGTGGAGTGGCCCAGCAGGAGGAGACGATGTCGTATCAGCAGCAGTCGGTGGACCTGGCGCAACTGTTCGGAACGGTACTGCGGTCGCTACAGCAGCACCGTGAGGAGCTCAATCGGGCGGACGACTACAACCACGACCATGGCGACAACATGGTCGATACGTTCAGCAGCATCACGCAGTCGATGAAACGTACGCGAGGTGCGGCGCACTCGGACCAGTTGGCCTACGCCGCTCGCAGTCTGAGCCAGAGCAGCAGCAGTTCGGCGAAGACCTACGCCGACGGCCTTTCTCAGGCATCCCGGGAGTTTCAGGGAAGGCAGGTGACGCCGGACAACGCCATGGAGCTGATACAGATGCTCCTGGGAGGCGGCAAGGTTGCACCCGTGCAGACGCAACAGGGTCAGCGCGGGCTGGGCGACCTGCTGGGCGCGATGCTCGGCGGAGGGCAGCAACAGCAGCAGCAACCTCAGTACGCGCCGCAGCAACAGAGCGGCGGGCTGGGCGACCTGCTGGGCGC
>CAZVCS010000028.1:12978-20872 GCA_964625765.1 uncultured Dehalococcoidales bacterium
AACCTCAGTACGCGCCGCAGCAACAGAGCGGCGGGCTGGGCGACCTGCTGGGCGCGATGCTCGGCGGCGGACAGCAACAGCCCCAGCCGGCGCAGCAGCAGGGCGACGGCATAGGCGCGGGCGACCTCATGCGGGCGGCGCTCGCCTATATGAGCGTGAAGAACCGCGGTGGCAGCAACCTCGAGGCAATCGTGAGCGCGGTTGTCGCCGCCAGCGCCATGGGCTCCGGCTACCGGGAGCAGTCCAGTTCGCTGGTGGTGAACGCCCTGCTGGGGGCGCTTCAGGGGATGATGGGTGGCCGGTGATGCGTGCGGGTGCGCGGTTCGTGGCGGGGAAGGGACGCGGACGTCACGAAGCCGTTGAGGCGGCCTCGCGCCCGGGGAGTCCGTCCCCGGCTTGGACGGTGCCGTCTTTCAGCCAGACGACCCTGTCGACGTACCTGCTGTCGTCTGGCTCGTGCGTCACCATGACGATGGTCTGACCGCGCTCCTTGTTGAGCTTCCTGAACAGCTCCAGCACCACCCGCGAGGATGCCACGTCGAGGCTCGCCGTCGGCTCGTCGGCAAACAGTATCCGCGGCTGGTTGATGAGCGCCCGGGCGATGGCGGCCCGCTGCTGCTCGCCGCCGGATGCCTCGCCCGGCTGATGCCGCATCCGTTCCTCCAGCCCCACAATGCGCAGCAGCTCGGTGGCCCGCCGCTTGACGTTGCCGTCCCGGCCCAGCCCGATGGCCGGCACGCAGACGTTCTCCAGTATCGTCATACCGGGCAATAGTGAGTACTCCTGGAAGACGTAGCCGAACTCCTGCAACCGGAACCTGGCCTTCTCGGTTTCCGAGAGCTTCAGCATGTCCCTGCCCTGGACGAAGAACTGGCCGCGCGTCGGCGTGTCGAGCAGACCGAGGATGTGAAGCAGGGTCGACTTGCCCGACCCGCTGCGTCCCATGATGGCGACAAACTCGCCCGGCTGGACTGTGAGACTGACGCCGCTCAGCGCGGGTGTGGCCGTCCTGCCGTGGCCGTACGTCTTGCAGAGATCGATCGTTTCAATCATTCGTGCTAGTTCCCCCAGATGGCGTGGATGATTCCCTGCCGGGTGATGTTCAGCACCGGGACGAGCCCGGCGAGCACGCCGGCGGCGAGCAGGCCAGCGACGGCGCTCGTGACGGTGGCCGGCTGCAGCGCCAGTTTCACCAATCCGATGGAGAGGTCGAGCGGATGGTAGTCGAAGTAGGTCTGCACGCCGAACTTGAAAGCGAGGCCTCCGAGCACGATGCCCGCTGCGGCATAGAACAGCGCCTGTGCGAGGTACGAGCCGATGATGACATCCCGCTTGATGCCGATGGCCCTGAGTATGCCGATGTGCCGTCTGCTGTGAATCACGTTGATGTAGATGACGATGAACATGACTATGCCGGCGACCACGAGCCCGATGCCGGAGATGAGCCCTGCGATGACAGCGAAGCTGGACAGGACGCCGCCCATGGGGCCGCTGTATTCCTGCCAGCTTCTCACCTCGCCGTCGATGCCGAGCGACTGCACTGCGGCGATGACATCATCAGCGGAGGCGGAATCATCAACAGTCACGAGTATCTGGCTGGCCCGATCGCTGTACGCGGTTCGACCCAGAATGGATGCCATCTCATCCAGCGTGACGAAGGCGGTGCGGTCGGTGCGGCTCTCCCGCGCGTAGAAGATGCCCTTGACGGTGTACTCGCGCTGGATGCCGCCGGCGTACGTGATTCGGACCTTGCCGCCTACCGTCACGCCGTCGAGCGTCTGGAACTCGGCCGTGGCTGCTTTGTCGCCGCCGGCTATCTCCACGCCGAGCACGACGGAGTCCCGGTCGCCCGGCTCGAGGTAGCTACCTGCGATGATGTTCCGGCTGACGGTTGTCACGCCGGGCTCGAGCGCGGGGTCGACGCCGGTGACTGACCAGTTGCCGCTCTTGCCCCTGTCGAGCACGGAGTCCTTCTCCCTCCACTCGTACTCGATGAGTCCCGAGCCTGTGAGGCGCGGCGCGACGCCGGCGACCCCCGGAACCTGCGCGATGGATTGCACGATCTCCCCCGCCCCCTTCAGGTAGTAGTCCTCGGGGGGAGGGTCGACGACGATGTCGCCGTACGCTGTCTCGACCTGCTGACGGTTGATGGTGTCGTTGACGCCGAGCAGTATGGAGGGCGTGAGCAGCAGGTTGGCGAAGCTCAGGGACATGACCATGACGATGAGCACGAGCGCCCAGCGGCTTCCCTTGAATATGGACTTCCAGGCCAGAAAGACGGCCAGCTTGAGGTCTCCCATGGTGCTTCCCGGTACTGTCACTCCCGCACAGTCGCCATGCTCGCGGCGGAAGCTGCGTCGAGCATCGCCTGCAGCGCCCCGGAGAACATCTCCAGATTCGAGACGTCCATCGTCTGCAGCAGCAGCCGGCTCCGGTTGCGGGCCGACTGCCAGATGTGGCTGACGGCGCGCTGTCCGGCGTCGGCAAGCTGGCACAGGACCACGCGACGGTCGTCCTGCTGAGTCTCCCGCTCCACGAAGTGCTTCTCGACCAGGCGGTCGACCAGGCTGGTGGCGGTAGGCAGGGTCACGTCAAGCGCGGCGGCGAGGTCGCTCATGCGCCTGGGACCGCCGACGTAGAGGATGAGCAGTATCTTGAGCTGAGGCATCGTGATGTCCAGGGAGAGCAGGTCGCGGGGAACAGTTGGCAGCAACTGGCGGAACAGCCGGTCTGCCAGCGAGAGAATCCCTTCCACCAGGCGGTCTCTGTCGGACTCTGCGACCACGTGTCCTCCCTTGAACCCTGCCAGAATCTTCACAAGAAATTAACAATTCGCTCAAGGCGAATTGTTTGATGCAGTCTAACAAAAAGGGCAAGAACGTGTCAACCCGAAAGCCGACGAGACCGGGGAGTGCTAGTGGGAATGCGTGGACACCGCGCTGAGGCGCGATGCGCCACTATCTGCAGGGGAGGCGCATGCGCCTCCCGTCGGGCAGTCGCGATCTCACGCGTGCGGCGGTCAGCCCGCGCATCCGCCAGCCGTCGTTCAACGCGACCTTGCGCGATTCGCAATCCTACGGGCGGGACACGTCCCGCCCCCACCAGCGGTTGCAGGTTTGCCTGGGCTCCGGCCTCGTGCTGTCGTCTGCGGCCAGCGCCAATCACACGAGCCCGCCGTTCTGTCGCACTGGTGGTCCTCTGCGCCCGCCCGGTTCACCTCGCGCCGCTCACTTCGACGCCGCTCTGATGACGACTATCGGGACCCGTCCTTGCCAGTGCAGCACCTTGTGCGTGACGCTGCCGAAGGCCAGCCGGCCGAGCCCCGAGCGGCCGTGGGTGGACATCGCGATGAGGTCGACGTTCATGTCCTCCGCGGCCTTCACTATCTGCTCGGCGGGGCGGCCCACGACTACTGTGGGCGTGACCGCAACTCCCTTCAGGTCCCAGTTGCTCCGGATTCCCTCAAGGTACTGGAGGGCGATTCGCTTGCCCTGCTCGGTCATCGCCTCCTCGACGGCTGCGTCCGGCACGACCATCTCCGTCAGCATCACCCGGATGGGAATCACGACCTGCAGCAGGATGACCTCTCTCTCCACCTGGAAGGACATCTTGGTGAGGAGGTCTTTGACGTAGGGTAGAGCGGATTCGCCGACTTCCGAGCCGTCCAACGGAACCAGTATTCTCTCGCGCATCTCTCGTCCTCCTTCCTCCCCAACCTCATTCGGGTGCGTGCCGCCACCGGCGCCGCCCCGGGACACCACGAGCGTGAGATTGCGCCGCGAATCACATCTTCCGTCTACTTTGAGGATACCGCGTCCGCCGCCGGACGGCAAAGTCGATGGACGAGGTGAGGACGAAACGGAATCGCCGGCCCGCGGGCGGCAACCGTGCCTTTGCTACGTGCAAAGCCGGGCCACGTAGTCGCAGAACTCCGTGGTGCTGGCGCCGCCTCCCTGGTCCCGCGTGAGGCACTCGCCCTTCCGGTACGTCTGCTCGACGGCGGATCGCAGCCGTGCACTCTCATCGCCGAGCCTGAGGTAGTCGAGCATCATGGCCGCGCCGAGTATCATCGCTGTGGGGTTGATGACATTCATGCCCCGAATGTCGGGAGCCGTTCCATGGACGGAACCGAAGTACGCATAGCTGTCGCCGATGCAGGCGTTGGGTACGATGCCGAGTCCCCCCACCAACGCCGACGCGCCGTCCGCCAGGATGTCTCCGTACTCGTTGGACATGACGACCACATCGAACTGGTGAGGATTGAGGACCATCTGGTGGCAGAAGTTGTCGATTATCATGCTCTCGAATGACAGCCCGGGGAACTCGCCGCAGACCTCCTCGGCGACTCTCCGGAACATCTCGTCGGATTGGAGTCCATTGTACTTGCTGGCAACAGTGACCTTGCCGGGATGCCCCTCGCGCTGCCGGTTGAGAGCCAGCGCGCAGGCGTGGCGACAGATCCTCCTCGTGCCAGTTTCGCTGGTGATCTTGACGGCGAACATGCCCGGCTGGTTCGTGTCCAGCGCAAGGCCGAGCTTCTCGTTGAAGAGATTCAGAGGTCGTAGTCGGGCGATATCGCCTTCCCATCCGGCGGGATACAGGCCTTCAAGGTTCTCGCGCACAATGACGAAGTCGATGCCCGTCGGGTTCACAAACGGGCTCCGCAACCCGTCGAAGTAGCGTGTGGGGCGGACATTCGCGTAGCACTGCTTGCCCCATCGCAGGTAGCCGTGAACGCCGCGAATGCTGCGGGTCGAGCCCATGATGGCGCAGTCGGATTCGTCGATGGTGCGTCTGGCGCTGGGGGGAAACTCATCTCCGTAGCGTGCGACTGCGCTATCTCCGGTGTCCGCCCACGAGAAGATGAGCGGCAGGCGCATCCGCTCCAGCACGCGGATGGTGGGAATCACGACCTCCGGCGATGCATCGTCGCCAGGCACCACGCATACGGTCCTCAGGTTGCTCACGGTGTACCTCCTCCGAGACGCGACCCGCTCGTTCACCGGGCCCGTGCGCACGAGAACGTTGCGGCCGGGCCCATCGGGCTGGCGTCCGTGCGATTGTAGCCAGCCGTGGGCGGTTCCGCCACTCGGCGTCCGGCCTCCTTGCGGTTGGGGAGGAGAAGCGCTTCGGCGTTCACGAGGAGGCAGCGACGGAGACGCCGGGCTGCGATTCCTCCTTCGCAACCATCTTGACGAAAGCCTCGACGACGCTCGGGTCGAACTCGGTGCCGGCTCGCTCCCGGATGTAGGCCAGCGCCTTCTCCGCGGGCCACGCCGCCCGGTAGCGGCGCTCGGAGGTCAGCGCGTCATATACGTCCACGACCGAGAAGACGCGCGCCGAGAGTGGGATGTTCGTTCCTTTGAGGCCGCGCGGATAGCCGCTGCCGTCCCATTTCTCGTGGTGGCAGTAGGGTATGTCGAGTGCCTTGAGCAGGAACGGGATGTGTACCAGCAACTCGTAGGCGTACCTTGTGTGCTGCTGCATGCGGCTGAACTCCTCGTCGGTGAGCTTGCCGGGCTTGAGCAGGATGCTGTCGGGCACGCCCATCTTGCCCACGTCATGCAGCAGTGAGCCGCGGTAGACGTCGTGTGCGCTCTGTCCCTGCATGCCGGTCTCGCTGGCGAGGCGCTTCGCCACTTCGCTGACGCGCTGGCAGTGTCCGGCTGTCTCGAGGTCGCGAAGCTCGAGTGCGTGAGCCCAGCCCTCCAGCGTTGCGTCGTATGTTTGAGCCAGCTCGATCGCCGACTTACGCTCGGCTTTGAGCGCATCGAGCAGGAACCGGTACATGCTCATGAACAGCACTACGACGATGATGAGCAGCATCAGCATCGTCAGTCCTGTGCTGCTCCACATCGTCATATCGAGCGGGCCAGCCGAGGGGCTGAGACGCTCTGCGAGCGCGCCGGTGTACGCGAGGAAGGCGAAGACGCCGTACGTGAGGATGCTCACTGCAGTGCTGATCCAGCCCGCGCGGATCCCGATCAGGATGAACGCGATGATGGGCAACACGATGAGGTAGCTGCGGCCCGAGCCCTCGAGCCCGAAGGGCAGCAGGCTGTTGATTGCCATCACGTAACCGGCCGAGATGATGACCGAGCCGCGCAGCCGGTAGTCGAGCTTCTGGTAGAGCGCATTCACCACAAGCAGTGCGTAGATGGCCAGCATGATGACGGTGGTTGCGCCGCGTCCGCTGCTGATGACGACGCCGGTCACGACCGTCGGCAGTGCCGCCACGGATATGACGTAGAGAAGGATGGTGACGGCCCTGGAGCGCCATTCCCTCAGGACTTCGTCAATGCCACGCTCGTAGGACAGACCGGCAAACCTGTCCGACATCTTCCGTGTCCTCCCCCGGCCCGGTCAGGGAAGCGGACGGAGAGCCCCACCGGAACACCGTCTCGTTTCTGGGCCTCGGCGAGTACAAGTATGGTTCCACTCGCGACGGCAATCAATCCCTGCAGCCGCTTCTGGCGCCGTCTCTTCCTCCGTTTCGATGCGGCCGACGTGCGTCTGTCGGCCGGGTCGCCTCCGATCCTACTGTGGGCGGCCGCCGGACGGACGGTCAGCGGAAGGTGGTTGGACGAAACAGGTGAGGAGGGCGGCGACGGCGGAGACGACGCCGCAGGTGACGAACGGGACGGTGTAGCTGGCAAAGACGTCGTAGCAGTAACCGGTGAAGATGGGGCCCAGCGAACCGCCGATGCCGATGCTAACGCCCGTAGTGCCGAGCACGGCGCCATGCGCCCGAAGCCCGAACTGCTCGGCGATGATGTGCGAGTTGAGCGGCACGATGCCGCCGAAGGCGAAACCGAATGCCAGCGCCGCCCCGAACACGCTCCACAGGTCCTTCGCGACGGCAAGCCAGAGGAGACTGAGTGAAAGCAGGGCATACTGCGAGATGAGGAGGCGCTTCGAGCCGTACTGGTCGGCCAGGTTGCCGGTGAACACTCTCCCTACCACGCCGAGGGCGCCGATAGCGGTCATGATTGCCGCAGCCGTGGTGGACGGCAGACCGAGACCCGTTCCATGGATGACGATATGGACCATGACCGATTGGACGCTGAATCCGAACGCACCGAACGCCGCGACCAGCAGCCAGAGTTGCCGCGTTCGGATTGCCTCGGAAAACAGCAGCCCCGGGGCTGCCGTGGGCATCCGGGCGCCGTTCATCACGCCGTGGCCCCCGAGTGGCTGTAGCCCCATCCGGGCAGGGTCGCGTCTCAGGCTCTGCGCCAGGAGAGGCATCGCCAGAAGCAGCAGCACGCCCACCGCCACGAAGGACGAGCGCCATGACAGGGTGCGTATCAGCCAGTCGGCCAGAGGCGGAACCGTCATCGTGCCGAGTCCGAAACCCGACATGACGATGCCGGTCATGAGCCCCCGCCGGGCGCGGAACCAGCGCGCTACCGTGGACATCAGGGGCACCGGCCCGCCGCTCACCCCGATGCCGATGACCACGCCGTACAGAAGGTAGAGCTGCCACAAGGAATCGATTCTGGATACCAGGATGAACCCGACGCCAAGAAGGATGCCACCCAGCGTGAGGATGACCCGTGGACCGAAGCGGTCGTTCAGCCTTCCCACGACCACCCCGAGCATCCCTTGCACGAACATGTTCAGGGAGAACGCGCTCGACGTAACGGCGCGGGTCCAGCCGAACTCGGCCTGAAGCGGGGCGAAGAAGACGCTGAAGCTGAAGATGGCGCCGGACGAGACCGCCATCAGCAGGAACGCCACTGCGGCGATGACGTAGCCGTAGAACACAGGTCGTTTTCGCGCGACGTTCAGTTGTACCTCCACGTGTGGGTGCCGCTTGCGGCTGCGTCGGAAGGCGGGCGTGTGCGCCGTGGTCGGGTCTGACGGTGCCGTGAGTAGCGCTGCCGCGCGTACT
>CAZVCS010000029.1:0-14245 GCA_964625765.1 uncultured Dehalococcoidales bacterium
TGTGATCTTCCGATCTATCCGTCGTTGCGCTCGTGTTCCTGCTCACGCTTCCGCTCTGGGGCAACACGTATCTCATCACCGTCTTCCTGACCATCGCGCTGTATTCCATCGTTGCCCTTGGACTTGTCCTTCTCACCGGTCTCGCCGGCCAGGTATCCCTTGGACAGGGTGTGTACTACGGCATTGGCGCCTACCTGTCGGCCATCTGCACCGTGCGCCTGGGGCTGCCTCCGGCGCTCTCCGCCCTCATAGGCGTCGCCGCGGCGGGACTGGTGGCTGCCCCTGTGGGCCGCGCCATCCTCCGGTTGCGGGGCATCATCGTGGCGGGTGTGACTCTTACCGTGAACCTCGTGTTCTTCTACCTCGTCGTGAGCGTGTCCAGCCTGACGGGCGGCGCCACCGGCTTCGTGATGATTCCTCGCTTCAACTCGCCGGACTTCATGCGGTACTCGACGTTCATCTTCTACCTCGCCTGGCTGCTTGCCATTGTGTGCCTCGTGCTCACGCTGCACCTTGCACGGTCGCGAGTCGGCAGAGCGCTGAAGTCCGGCAATCTCCTCGCTGGCGGGAGCGAAGACACTGCCCAGGTGCTCGGGATCGACGTCATGCACTACAAGGTCGGCGCCTACGTCGTCGCCGCCGTCTTCGCCGGCGTGGCCGGCGCCGTGTACGCGCACTACATGACTGTCATCGAACCGCACAACTTCGGCGCCCAGTTCTCGGTGCTCATCGCGATCATGGTCATCGTGGGCGGCGTGACCAATCCCTGGGGGGCGGTTCTCGGCGCGAGCCTCATGGTGGGCATAACCGAGTTCTTCCGCGAAGTTGCGCCGATCCTCGTCGGTGGGCCGACCGGCGCCTACGAGCTTGCAGCCTACGGCATCGTTCTCGTTCTCTGTCTCCTCTTCCTGCCTGAGGGGCTGTTCTCGCTGCCGGCGCGTTTGAGGAGGCGGCGTGAAGACTGAACGAGCGGGCGTCGCGGCAGATGCCGCACGCCGCGGTCACGCCACGGGCGTCGCTGCAGGTGAGGCCCTGCTCGAGTATCGTGCTCTCAGGGCGGAGTACGGCGAACTGGTCGCGGTCAAGGATGTGAGCTTCGCCGTCTCGCCAGGAGAGATAGTCTGCATCATCGGTCCCAACGGTGCGGGCAAGACGACACTCCTGCGGATGACCAGCGGCCTTCTCAAGCCGACCGGCGGGCAGATACTGTTTGGTGGCAGGCGCATCGACCGAATGCGCGCACACAGGCGTGCGCGGCTCGGCATCGTGCAGCTCTTCCAGGATATCCAGTTGTTCGCCAACATGTCCGTTGTCGACAACGTGATGACCGGCGCCCACGTATGGACCCGGGTCGGCTTCGTCGCCTCGGCCCTGAGGCTCTCCTCCGCCGTTGCCGAGGAGAAGCGGATACGCGAAGCTGCCCTGGACGAGTTGAAGAAGGTCGGTCTTGCCCATCGCGCCGCTGAGTTTCCCGGCGCACTGTCGTGGGGCGAGCAGAAGCTCGTCGGGCTGGCCCGAGCGCTGCTGTGCCGGCCGACCCTGCTGCTGCTCGATGAACCGTATGGCGGGCTCGACACGGCGGACATCGAGCGCCTCAGCACGACCCTTCGAGTACTGAAGTCCGAAGGCATGACCATCCTCATGGTCGAGCATCTGACTGATATCGTTATGGACGTGGCCGACCGCGTGATTGTGTTGCACTACGGCGAGAAGCTCGCCGAAGGCGCTCCCGATACAATACGCGAGGACGAGCGCGTCATCGCGACCTACCTTGGCGGTTAGCCTCTGGTGATGCATGGATAGCGACGCGATTCTCGAGTTGGTGGATGTCCGGGCGAAGTACGGCCTGGTCTGCGCCCTCGACGGCATGTCGTTTGCCGTCGGGCGGGGAGAGATAGCCGCGCTCATCGGCCCGCACGGCGCCGGCAAGAGTGCCGCCCTCAAGGCCATCTGCGGGCTGCTGCCTGTTACTGCTGGTGAGATTCGCTTCGAAGGCGCCAGGGTCAACGGCGTGCCGATGGAACGGCTCGTCGTCGCGGGCATCGCCTACGTCGATGAAAAGCGGCTCATCTTCCCGTCGATGAGTGTGGCCGACAACCTCCAGCTCGGCGCGTACCACCGGCGCCGCAGCAACGGCGGTTTCGCCGCGGATCTCGACACGGTGTTCCAGCTCTTCCCGGTGCTTCGGGAGCGGCTGAGCCAGACGGCCGGCACCCTCTCCGGCGGCGAGAAGCAGATGCTGGCCATAGGGCGTGCCTTCATGTCTCGACCGAAGCTGCTGTTGCTCGACTGCCCGTCCCTGCGTCTCGCTCCGATACTGGTAAAGAAGGTGATGGGCGCCATCTCGGAGTTGCGGCAGCACGGAATCACAACGCTGCTGGTCGAGCAGAACGTGAAAGCGGTGAGCCACATCGCGGACCGGGGCTACTTCCTGGAGGGTGGCCGCGTGGTGGCTTCCGGCAGCCCGGCGGAGTTGCTCTCCCGGTCGAACGGCAGCCGCCTGGTGTCGTGACCGCGGCGCGCTATCCCGGGGCGCTCAGCAGATGCGCGGCAGCAGCTCGCCCGAGAGCATGGCCACGAGGCGGGTCGGTCCCAGTTGCGTCCGCATCATCACTCTGCCCGGCTTCCCGGCGACCACCTCACCGATGTCGGCGGCATCCCTGCCGAGCGGGTGAGCGCGGAGCGCCCGCAGCGCGGCGGCGGCGCTCGACGGCTCGACAACAGCCACGAACTTCCCCTCGTTTGCGACGTACAGAGGGTCAAGCCCCAGCATCTCGCAGGCCGCTCTGACGTCGGGTCTGACGGGGATGGACGGCTCGTCGACAAGCATGGCAACCCTGGACTGCGACGCCAGCTCGTTCAGCGTCGTGCCAAGCCCGCCGCGCGTCGGGTCTCTCATGCAATGCACTGCGTCTCCGACGGCGTCGAGGAGCGCTGCGACAATCGCATTCAGAGGAGCGCAGTCGCTGCGTATCTCAGACGAGAAAGCAAGGCCCTCACGCGCCGCCATGATGGCAAGCCCGTGCTCGGCCAGCGACCCGCTGAGCAGTATCCTGTCACCCGGCTGCGCCCGGCTCCCGGAGATGCTGCGGCCGTCCGGCACCAGGCCAATGCCTGCCGTGTTGATGAATAGACCGTCGCCTTTGCCCCGGTTGACGACCTTGGTATCGCCGGTGACGATGTGGACGTTCGCCTCCCTGCACGCGGCTCCGATGGACTGCATCACCGCGTCGAGATGCTCGAGCGGGAAGCCCTCCTCGAGGATGAGCGCCAGGCTGAGGTGGCGTGGTTCAGCGCCGACCATCGAGAGGTCGTTCACCGTGCCGCATACGGCGAGCCTGCCGATGTCACCGCCCGGAAAGAACAGCGGCTGGACGACGTAGCTGTCGGTCGTGAATGCGAGGCGGCCCGCCAGCGGCACAACGGCCGAATCGTCCAGCACGAGCGTCTGTCCCGCTGTGGTGCACGGCAGCACGTGACTCGCGACGAGCTCGTGGCTCAGAGAGCCACCGCTCCCGTGAGCCAGGAGTACCGTGTCAGGCTTTCGCGTCTCGGTCACGGCAGCGTGAACTCCCACTGACAGCAGAGCCCGTCCTTCTTCTCGCGCGGCGGAAGGAACAGCGGTTCCACCCGCATGGAGGGATTGAAGTGCGTGGCGTACTTCCGCAGCACGGCTCCATCGACGAGCCGGCAGATGTCCTTCTCGCGACCCTGACCCTCACGTTCGAGCGCCTCCAGAATGGAGCACTTCGTCACCGTCATGAGGCCCCGCTTGGGCGACTCAAGCTCCAGCCGGTACTCGGTCACGTTCATCCACGGCACCAGTTGCAGGAACTTGAATACCGCGTCGATTCCGTCTCCGGAGATGCCTGCAAGGGCCGGAAGGCGCTTCAACTCGAAGCGCGTGGCTCTCTCCCACGCCCAGAGGTCGACCTTCAGTGCAGCCTCGTTGTCGACGTTCTCCTTCACTCCCAGGTACCAGAACCCGTCGATGGCGATGTAGGACTTCCCGTAGAAGGAGAGGAGGTTGCTCAGGAACTCGGGCGAGAAGTCGGAGAAGCGGAAGTCGGAGCGGAACGCGCCGGAGTAGTCCTGCATCTGGCTCATCGTGTTTGGGTTCCTCCTCTGTGACGCGGCAAGGCGTCATAGTATGTCATGACCCGGCGCCGTAAGCGTAGTGGGCGGCGCATGCGCCCTCCTGGGAGACCATGCAGGGACCGACCGGATGCTCCGGGGTGCAGCCCGTTCCGTACAGGGCGCACTCGGGGGGCGTCAGGCTGCCTCGGAGCACGTCGCCGCAGCGACATCCGGAAGGCTCACCGACCTCCTCGATCTCCCGGTCGAGGACGGCTGACGCATCGAATGCGGCGAATTCAGGCCGGAGGGCCAGCCCGCTTCCGGGCACGACTCCGATGCCGCGCCAGGATGCGTCGGACGGCGTGAACACTTCCTCGATGAGCCTGCACGCTGTGCGGTTGCCCTCCGCGGACACCGCCCGGGGATATGCGTTCGCCACGGCCGGCACGGCGCTCTCGACCTGCTGCACCAGCACGTCGATTGCCCCCAGTATGTCCAGGGGTTCGAATCCGGATACGGCGCAACCCACGCCGAACTCCTTTGGAATGAAGTCATAGGGCCGTGTCCCAATGACGACGCTCACGTGGCCGGGACAGACGATGCCGTCGATGTGCGTCTCACCGCTGGCCAGAAGCGCCCGCATCACCGGCGGCGTCAGCTTCAAGAGTGACAGTACCCGGTAGTTCTTCAGACCGCGCCGGCGCGCTTCGAGAATGGAGGCCGCCACTGTCGGCGCGGTGGTTTCGAAGCCGATCCCGAGCAGTATGACCTGACTCCCGGAGTACCGCCCGGCTATCGACAGTGCGTCGAGGGCGGAGTAGACCACCCGCACGTCGGCCCCCCTCGCCCGGGCGCGTTCGAGGCTGTCGTGGCTTCCGGGGACGCGGATGAGGTCGCCGTAGGTCGCCACTATCGCTCCCGGCGTGAACGCGGCCGACACGGCTACATCGATGTCGCGAGGCGAGGTGACGCATACCGGGCAGCCGGGCCCGGAGCTCATCGTCACCGTGCGAGGCAGCAGGTCGCGGATGCCGTATCGCAGGATGGCGTGTGTGTGCCCGCCGCAGAACTCCATGAGCTGCGTGGGCTTTGTGGAGGCTGTCTGGATACGATTGGCGAGCTTCCTGGCCAGGGCCGGGTCGTGGAACTCGTCAACGAATCTCACTGACTTCCGCCAGCTCCCTGAACAGGGCAAGCGTCTCCTCCGCCTCCGCGGGGTCGATGACGCCTATCGCATAGCCGGTATGCAGGAGCACGTAGTCTCCGACCTTCACCGATGGGGTCAGCATGATGCCGACCCTCCGCTGCACGCCTCCGACATCGGCTTCAGCGTCTTCACCCTCGATGGAAATGATGCGGGCGGGAATGGCCAGGCACATGCTGGGCCACATTGTAACCTGCAGGGACGAAAGGGCACAAACGCGGGTGAGCGCCGGTCCTAGCCGGTGACCCGGGCGGCCACGACCGCCTGGCCGAGCGACACGCAGCCGTCGTTGGCCGGCAGGCTCCGGTGCAGCAGAACGCGGAAGCCGTCCGAACGCAGCAGCGAAGCGGCTCGGCTGAGCAGAATGCGGTTCTGGAAGACGCCGCCGCTCAGGGCGACCGTTCGCAGTCCCGTGCCGGTTTCGAGCGTCCGGCAGACTTCCAGGGTCATCTGGGCGACGGCCTCGTGGAATGCCGCGGCGACGACGGGGAGGGGGACTCCGGCGGCGACGTCGTTCACGATAGCCGACAGGACTTCGGACACTAATATGACATAAGTCTCGTCCACGTGCGACAGGCTGAAGCGATAGCGGTCCTCCGCGGGCCCGGTGTGACGGTGGGCCTGCATTTCCAGCTCGATGGCGGCCTGTCCTTCGTAATCTATGGCGCCCCGGATACCGGTCAGCGCCGCGACCGCGTCGAACAGCCGGCCCATGCTGGAGCATCGGGGGGTGTTCAGGCCGGAGCCGACCTGGCGGGCGATGCTGTCAATCTCCGCGGCTGAGAGCCACGCCGCCAGCGTGGCGCTGCGAGACGGCCCAATGGGGCCCAGAAGGTGCACGAGGTATCCCGCCGCCGTACGGCAGGGGCGCATGACCGCCGCGTCGCCGCCGGGGAGCGGAAGGTACTCAAGGTGAGCAGCGCGTGCGAACGATCTCGTGTCACAGAGCAGGAACTCGCCGCCCCAGATGCGGCCGTCCGTACCGAGGCCTGAACCGTCGAATGCAACGCCTATCACTTGCTCATCGATGGAGTTCTCCGCGAGGCAACTCGCGATGTGGGCGTGGTGATGCTGCACGGGGAGCGCCGGCAGACCCCGGGCTGCCACGTCGCGTGCGAACGCAGTTGAGGCGTAGTCCGGGTGCAGGTCGTGCGCCACGACCTCCGGTTCGATGCGGAAGAGTCGCTCGTACAGGTCGATCGTGGCCTCGAAGTGGTCCAGCGTCTCGACGCTGTCGAGGTCGCCGATGTGCTGCGAGACGAAGGCGAGCCGGCCACTGGCGAGGCAGAAGGTGTTTTTCATCTGGGGACCGACGGCAAGCACCGGGCGCACGTCGAAAGGGAGCTCGACGGGGCGCGGCGCGATGCCCCGCGCACGCCGCAGCAGGTGGGGCGCGCCGTCGACGGCCATCGCGACGCTGTCGTCATAGCGCGAGCATATCGGCCGGTTGTGCACCAGGAAGTAGTCCGCTATCCCTGCGAGCCGCCGCAGCGCCTCATCGTTCTCGGCCGCGATGGGTTCTTCGCTCAGGTTGCCGCTCGTCATCACCAGCGGGAGCCCGCCGGAGCGCAGCAACAGATGGTGCAGTGGCGTGTAGGGAAGCTGCAGTCCGAGGAAGAGCAGCCCCGGGGCGACCGCATCGCACACGGTGGACCCCGGCCTTATCCCGGCCAGCACGATGGGCGCCTGCGGAGAGAGCAGCAACTCCCGCTCCTCAGGCGAGAGAACGCAGTGCCGTTCGGCTTCCTCGAGGTCGCGAACCATGACCGCGAACGGCCGCGATGGTCTGCGCTTGCGCAGGCGCAGCAGGGTCACCGTGGTCGCTGACGTGGCGTCACATGCCAGCAGGAAGCCGCCGAGTCCCTTGATTGCGACGACGCGCCCTGACTGCAGCAGCCGGGCAGTCTCCTGCACAGGGTCTTCGCACGGCACATCTCTGCCGCTTCCATCGAGCAGGCTCAGGTGCGGGCCGCACACGGGACATGCGTTCGGTTGGGCATGGAACCGGCGGTCCGCCGGGTCCTCGTACTCGCGGCGGCACTCGGGACACATGGTGAAGCTCGCCATGGTCGTGTTCGGCCGGTCGTACGGCAGGTCCGTGATGATGGTGAAGCGCGGGCCGCAGTTGGTGCAGTTGGTGAAGGGGTAGCCATGCCGGCGGTCGGCCGGGTCGAACACTTCGCGCAGGCAGTCCGGGCATATAGCAGCGTCCGGAGAGACGAGCCGGCCCTGCGCCGCGTCGTCGGCGCTTGCCCGAATGCGGAAGCCGGCAAGGCCCTCGGCCTCGGATTCGCGACAGGCGATGTCGCGTATGTGCGCCAGAGGAGGCGCCTTGGTCCGCAGTTCCTCCAGGAACGTAGCCACGTCGGCCGGACGTCCCTCGGCCTGAATCTCAACGTTCGACGGGGTATTCCGCACCCACCCCGCGACGCCGTGTTCGAGGGCAAGGCGGTATACGAAGGGACGGAAGCCGACGCCCTGGACGATGCCGGCAACGTGAATGCGGACGCTGCGACGGTCCAGGGGCGGGGTCACGCGTTGCGCGTCCGGTCCCGCAGCCATGCCACCCATTCTGCCACGCCCTCCCCGGTCTTGCACGAAAGGGGGAAGAACGGAGCACGGGCGTTCAGGTCGCGGACCGCACGGGTGAACTTCGCCATGTCGAAGTCCACGTACGGGAGCAGGTCGGTCTTGTTGATGATGACGGCGTCCGCGTCCGCGAAGATGAGCGGGTACTTCAGGGGCTTGTCGTCGCCCTCGGGTGTGCTCGCGATGACGACTTTCAGGTGCTCCCCGAGGTCGAATTCGGTCGGACAGATGAGGTTGCCCACGTTCTCGATGAGTACGATATCCAGCTCGTCCAGCGGCAGACGGCGGAGCGCGGCATCCACCATGTCGGCGACCAGGGCACAGCTTTCAGGCATTCCCTTCGTGTTTATCTGCACCACGGCCCGGGCCGCGTCCTGTACCTTTTCGGCATCGACCGTGGAGACGACATCTCCCTCGATGACCCCGGTTCTCACGTACGCGTCCAGGCCCGCGATGGTGCGGAGCACGACGCTGGTCTTGCCTGCGCCGGGAGCGGACATGATGTTCACCGCGACGCAGCCGTGGCTGTCGAGCAGTGCGCGGTTCCCCGCGGCAGTGGCGTTGTTCGCATCGAGGAGCCCCTGCACGATTTCGATCTTCTTCACGATACCTCCATCTCCTTGATGTACAACTCGCGTCCCCCCTCGATATCCACCTCGGATGATGCGCACGAGGGGCAGTCCCAGCACCGCTCCTGCGGCGTGAAGACGTGACCGCATGTCCTGCACCGGAGCGTGGCCGGAAGCTGCTCGAACTCGAGCTTGGCTCCCTCCGCGACGGTGTTCCGGCTCAGCCGCTCGTAGTAGAACTCGATGCTCTCCGGCACGAAGCCGGTCAGCGCCCCGACAACGACGCGGATGGTGCTGACCTTCGTCACGCCGGCCTCGCGCGCCTTGTCTTCGACGATGCGCACCAGGCTTTCAGTGATGCCGAACTCGTGCATGTGTTGAAACCCCGCGCGGAGGATGTGTCCCTCCGGTGTCAGGCCGTCTCGGTCGTGTCTTCCTCGCCGTCGGCGACTGCGCCCAGCACGCCGTTGACGAGGCGGGGGGAGGAGTCCGCACCGTAGAGCTTGGCCAGCTCAACGGCTTCGTTGATAGCGACCTTCATCGGCGTGTCGTCCGTGTAGAGCAGCTCGTACAGGGCGATGCGCAGCACGTTCCGGTCGATGGCTGCCATCTGGTCCACCGGGAATGCCGGCGCATGACGCGCGATGACGGCGTCGACCTCGTGCCGGTGCTCGAGCACTCCGTGCACCAGGTCAGCGGCGAAGTTGTACGACTCCTCATCTACTTCCTCGTCATAGATGAGGCGCGCGAGCACCTCGTCCGCCTTGTGGCTGGTGCAATCGAGCTCATACAGGACCTGAAGGGCGAGGCCCCGTGCCCTGCGACGTGACCCCATCGTCTTATGCTGGCGGCGCCGGGTCGTCGAGAGCGGCGATGTCCTCCACTCCCGAGATGTTGATGGTGAGCGTCTCCGGGCTTATCCGCTTGATGAGACCCGCGAGGACCGTCCCCGGCCCGATTTCGTAGTACGTGGTTACGCCACGATATGTCATGTACTCAACCGAAGACTGCCACTGAATGCACTTCCGCAGTTGCGACAGCAACTCCTGCCGCATTTCGGCGCCGTTCGTCAGAGGCAGTGCCGTCACGTTGGAAACGACCGGCACGCTTGGCGAGTGGAACGTGATGCTCTGCAGGACACGGTCGAACTCCGCGATGACGGGCTCCATCAGCGTGGAGTGGAAGGCGCCGCTGACGTTGAGGGGAATGAGCCGGCGCGCGCCCCGGCCCTTGGCCAGTTCGACGGCCTTCTCCAGCTTCTCGACGGACCCGCTGATGACGAGTTGCCCCGGTGCGTTGACGTTGGAGATCTCCACCCCGGCCGCGTCACAGACCTCCTGCAGCGGAGCGCGGTCGAATGCGATGACCGCCGTCATGCCGCCGGGCTGGCGCAGTCCGGCCTCGTACATCAGCCGGCCGCGCTCTCGCACCAGCAGCAAAGCATCCGCGAGACTGAGAGCTGAGGTCGCCGCCAGAGCGGTGTACTCTCCGAGACTGTGGCCTGCCATGAAGGCGGGGTGCGGCAGCTTGCTGCCCAGCCCTTCCTGGGCGGCCCGAAGGCACGCCATGCTCGTGGCCACCAGCGCAGGCTGCACGTTGACCGTCTTGGTCAGGTCCTCGGCGGGACCCTCGAAGCAGAGGCGCGAGATGGGGAACCCCAGGACCGAGTCAGCCTCTTCATAGACCGCATGGGCGGAGGCGTACTTCTCGTACACGCTCAGGCCCATGCCGACCTTCTGAGAGGCCTGCCCGGGAAAGACGTACGCAGCCCATGCCGCCATCGCTACTGCTTCTTGGACTTGGTGGTCTCGACGACGACTTCCTGGCGGCCGTCATACATGCCGCAGGTCGGGCATACGCGATGCGGAAGCTTCGGGCTCTTGCAGTTAGGGCACGGCACCAGCGAGGGGCCGGAAATCGCAAGGTGGCTCCTGCGTTTGCCCTGGCTTGCATGCGACGTTTTCTTCTTCGGTTCAGACATCGGGACTTATCTCCTCCAGACCGGGGCAATCCGCCCGGCACAACGGTTTCAGGGGCAAGTGCAAAACGATATGTTGGCGCAATATCTCCCCTAAGTCAAGCGTGTTGTCATCGCTGATATGCACTTCGTCGTCGTCCTCGAAGCCTTCGGCGCCTCGCCGGTGCGAGAAATGGGGTTCGGGATGCACCTGCTCCTCGATGGTGAAGGCCACGTGCTCGCAGAACTCGTCGAGACACCTCATGCAGGTGAGCGCCACGTCGGCCTCGCCGCTGCCCGACATGGCGACGCCGCGACCCGTGTGAGTGAGGCGGACCGTGCCTGAGACCAGTCCCTCCTGGCCGTGGCCCAGCAGAGAGCTGATGGGCAGAACGAGGGTCTTGCCGACAGGCTGCTGCAGCAGGGCGCTGACGTTGAACTTGGCGCTCAGGGGACTGCCCTTGAGGGATTCGAGCGAGAGCATGAGAGGACATAAAGGTACAGCACGAGCGGGTGCGAGCGCAAATGAACTTCGCTCGCATCCTGCGCGGCGCGGTGAAATGCCGGGTCCAATCTGCTACCATTGCCCGCTGTGAAGAGCGCGTACGATGTTGTCATCCTCGGCGCCGGGCCGGCCGGGCTGTCGGCCGCCATCTATGCCGCCCGCTCCGGCTTCGCGACCGTCGTCGTCGAGAAGTCCTTCCCCGGCGGCCAGATAGCGAACGCCTCGCACGTCGAGAACTACCCCGGCTTCAAGGATGGTGTCTCGGGGTTCGACCTGGGCCAGTTCATGCACGCGCAGGCGGAGAAGGCGGGGGCGGAGACGGTCATGGCCGAGGTGCTTGCGCTCGCGCCCGCCGCGGGTGGAAAGTCCCCGATGCATGTCGTCACCACCTCCGAAGGCGAGTTGCACGCAAGCGCGGTCATCGTCGCCACCGGCGCGCGCTACCGCACGCTTGACGTGGCCGGAGAGAAAGAGCTTGCGGGCAAGGGGGTCTCGTATTGCGCCACGTGTGACGGCCCGTTCTACCGTGGCAAGCGGGTGGCCGTCATCGGGGGCGGCGACACTGCCCTGACTGATGCGCTGGAGTTGACGGCTCATGCGACCGGGGTGACCGTCGTCCATCGCCGGGAGGAGCTGCGCGCAAGCCAGGCTCTGCAGCGGAAAGCGTTCGACAATCCGAAGGTTCACTTCGCCTGGAACAGCGTCGTCGAACGCATCGAAGGCGAGTCCGCCGTGACCGGCGTCCGCCTCCGCAACACCAGGGATGGTATAATCTCAACCGTTCCGGTGGATGGGGTGTTCGTGGCGGTGGGGTCTGTTCCCTCGACCGGGTTCCTCGGCTCCGTGCTTCCGCTGGACGAGGCCGGGTGCATCATTACCAATGAACAGATGGAGACCAGCATAGCTGGTGTCTTCGCCGCCGGGGACGTGCGCCACGATTCGGCGCGACAGGTCGTCACGGCTGCGGGCGACGGCGCTACCGCCGCACTCTCGGCAAGGAGGTATATCAGCTCACTATGAAGGTCATCTTCTTGAAGGACGTATCCGGTTCCGGCGAAGTCGGCGACATCAAGGACGTCGCACCAGGCTTCGCGCGGAACTACCTTCTGCCCCGGGGACTTGCCGTCGAGGCCTCGGCCGGAGCGATGAAGCAGGCTGAAGCTCGCATCAGGCAGGAGAAAGAGCGCAAAGCGGAGGAGGCGAAGAAGTTCGAGTTGCTGGCCGCTCGCATCGAGGGCCAGGAGCTCCACTTCAAGGCTCGTGTCGGAGACGAGGACAAGCTCTTCGGCTCCATCACCGCCGCGCAGATTGCTGAGGCACTCAGCTCGTCGATGGGTGCCGAGATCGAGAAGAGGCACGTCGTGCTGGAGCGGCCGCTCAGAGAGGCAGGCAGCCACAGCGTGAACGTGAAGCTCTCCGGCACGGCCGAGGCGAAGGTGACGGTCATCATCGAGCCGGAAACCGGAGAGTCTTAGGCGGGACGGCATGGGGGAACAGGAGAAGCTCCCGCCCCACGACATCGAGGCGGAGGAGGCGCTTCTTGGCTCTCTGCTCATAGACCCCGATGCCATCCTGAAGGTCGCCACCTTCCTGACGCGCGACGACTTCTTCGACGAGGCGAACGCCGCGGTGTACGAGGCGTGCGCCTCGCTGTACCGTCGCGGCGAACCCATCAACCAGATCTCCGTGGCGCACGAGCTGCGGCGGTCGGGGCTCGATGATGAGAGGGTCGGCGCGCACTACCTCAGTCACCTCATCGGCACCGTGCCCACGTCCGTTCACGCCGAGCACTTCGGCCGGATAGTGGAGCGCATGTCCTTCATGCGCCGCCTCATCACCGCCGGCGGCCGCATCGCCCGCATCGGCTACGAGGCCGGTCCGGAGATCGAGGAAAGCCTCAGCCAGGCGGAGGATGCCCTCTTCAAGGTGCGCGCCCGCGAGGGTACGCGCGACTTCGTGTCCATCCGCGACGTGCTGGGTGACTACTTCGAGCAGGCGGGCAAGACCAGTGAGGAGGGAGCCGGCGGGCTGGCTCATATCAAGACGGGTTTCCCCGGACTGGACGGACTCCTCGGGGGGCTGCAGCGCTCGGATCTCATCATCCTTGCGGCCAGACCGAGTCTGGGCAAGACAACGCTGGCGCTGGACATCGCGCGCCGGGCTGCAGTCAGCCAGAAGGCCTGCGTCGCCCTCTTCAGCCTCGAGATGTCGGCGGAATCGGTCGTCCAGCGCATGCTCGCCGCTCAGGCGGACGTCGACTTCTGGCAGGTCAGGCTCGGGAAGTTCTTCGAGCACGAAGAGCGGAAGATCATGGACGCCAGCGGAACGCTGTCCGACCGGCAGATCTACATTGATGACACGCCGCAGGTCGGAACCATGAGCATCAGGAGCAAGGCGAGGCGGCTCGACTTCGAGCACCGGCTCGACCTTGTCATCATCGACTACCTGCAACTGATAGAGGGCGAGGGACGAAAAGAAACCCGCGTTCAGGAGCTCAGTCAGATCACCAGGGCGCTGAAGCTCCTCGCCCGGGAGCTCGACGTGCCCGTGATAGCGGTGTCGCAGCTCAGCCGCGCCGTTGAGTGGCGGACGACGCACGTGCCGCAGCTCGCGGACCTGCGTGAGTCCGGTACGATCGAGCAGGACGCCGACATCGTCCTGTTCATCTACCGCGAAGACAAGTACGTCTCCGAGGAAGAGTGGAACCGCCTGCATGACATAATGGGCGAACCCTATCCGAAAGGGATCGCTGATATCATCGTCGCCAAGCACCGGAACGGACCTCTGGGCCAGATCAAGCTCCGTTTCGTGGATCGAGCGGTCAGGTTCGACAATCTCGAGCAGGCGACCGCAACGACGTCGTTCCTTCCGGCCAGGTAGCTCGAAATGGTGGGGCGTGTGCCGTACTCCGTTGCACAGCCGGGCGCGTTTGCGCAGGTGCCGGCCTCGTACGTCAGCCAGGTGATGCGACAGGTCAACGACCTGTCCGAGCTCAAGGTGACGATGCTCACGTTCTACCTTCTGAGCCGGTCGCACGACTACCCGGCCTATGTCACGCATGACGAGTTGGCGCTAAAGGCCGGCTCTCTGCTCGGCCTCGACGCGGCCGCCTGCGTCGCCGCAATCGAGGCTGCGGTGGCTCGGGGCGCCTTCCTCCAGGTTGCCCTGCCGCTTGCGAATGGCATGACGAAGGTCTACTTTGCCAATCTGGAGGCCGACCTCGCTGCCATCGAGCAACTGAGGACGGGTGCGAAGGGTGTGTCGCGCGCCGGCAGACCGCCCGCCCCCAACGTGTTCGAGTTGTACGAGCAGAACATCGGCATCATCACGCCGATGATGGCTGA
>CAZVCS010000029.1:14255-20704 GCA_964625765.1 uncultured Dehalococcoidales bacterium
ACGCGCAGAGGACGTATCCGGCCGCGTGGATAGAGGAAGCGTTTCGTGTGGCGGTCAAGGCCAGGAAGCTGAACTGGCGGTATATTAGCAGCATCCTGGAGCGCTGGACGGCGGAAGGAAAGGACAGTGGAGAGAATCGACCAGGTGCTCGCGCGGATGACCCCGACAAGTACGTCAAGGGCCGGTTCGGAGGCGTCGTCAAGCGCTGAGTCCGCTGCGGCGCGAGCCGGTGCGTCTCCGGTCGTTGGTGACGAATGCCCGGTGTGCCACGGGGCCGGGTTCGTCCATCCGATGCTGCCCTCGGGCGCCCCGGACTACGCCAGGGTCGTGCCCTGTCGCTGCCGCGAACCTGAGCTGGCGAGAGAGCGCCAGGGGGTGCTGGAGCGGTACAGCAACCTGGGACACCTCGCTCACTACACCTTCGAGACGCTCCGGCGGGACGGCCGTACCGGCAGTGTGGCCGGCTTCGCCGCGGCGTATGACGCCGCCCTCGAGTTCGCCGCGCAACCGTCGGGCTGGCTGCTTCTCGTCGGCCCGCTGGGGAGCGGCAAGACGCATCTCTCGTGCGCCGTGGCCAACCACCGGCTCGGCGCCGGACAGCAGGTCTTCTACGTGTGCACGGCCGACCTGCTGGACCATCTTCGGAGCGCCTTCAGTCCTTCGAGCGAAGTCAGCTACGACGACCTGTTCGAGCAGGTCAAGAACACCGGATTGCTCGTGCTGGATGACTTCAGGGTGGAAGATGCCTCCACGCCGTGGGCGAAGCAGAAGTTGGAGCAGATACTGAACCATCGCTACAGCTTGCGGCTGCCGACGGTCATCGCCACCGATGTCGCTCCGGCGGAGATGGACGCGCGCTTCAGCGGGCGGTTGCTGGATGGTGACGCCTGCCGCGTACTTCACCTTGGCCGGGCCAGAGCCGGAGGCCTGGACATGCCTTCCCTGCCCGAGGGACTGCGAAGCGAGACGTTCGAGAGCTTCGATCTGAGGAGGGTTGAGCTCACTCGTGAGCAGCAGGAGAACCTGAGGATGGCGTACGACCTGGCCCGCAACTTCGCGCTCGACCCGGATGGATGGCTCATCCTTCAGGGCGTGCACGGGTGCGGCAAGACGCATCTGGCGGCTGCAATCGCCAACTACCTCATGGCTGAGGGCAAGTCCGTGCTCTTCGTGGTCGTCGCCGACCTGCTCGACTACCTTCGCTCCACCTTCGGTCCGGACAGCAAGGCATCCTACGCCCGCTTTTTCGAAGAGGTGAAGCAGTGCCCCCTGCTCATCCTCGACGATTTCGGGGAGGAATCAGCGTCCCCGTGGGCCAGGTCCAAGCTCTTTCAACTCATCAACCACCGCTACAATGCTCGCCTGCCTCTCGTCGTAACGACATCGCTTTCGCTCGACGAGATAGAATCCCGCATCAGCTCGCGGTTCGCAGACCCGCGCCTGGGCACCGTCTTCAACATCACGGCTCCCCACTTCAACGTGGACGGGTGCGAGCGGGGTGCGGGCGACCGCACCTGATGCCTGCTGCGGATTGTCGGGGGTGGGGTGACGATGGATTCCGTGGCGCTGCTTATCGGCGGTTACCTGCTCGGTGCGTTGCCGTTCACGGCTGCCCTGGCGGCTGCAAGCGGCATCGACGTCTCCGCTGAGCCGGATCTGCACATCGCTCTGTGGCATCGCTTCGGCTGGTTCCGTCCGGCCGTTGCTGTGGTCGTGGAGATAGCCAAGGGGGCTTTTCCCGTTCTCATCGGCTTCGGGTTCAGCCTGCCGGTCCACGTTGTGGCGCTGTCCGGCGTGACCGCTGTTGCCGGGCAGATGTGGCCACCTGCGCACGGTCACGGGGAGAAGGGGAACAGCGTCGCGGTCGGCGTGCTTGCTGTCCTGCTCCTGCTGTACCGCACCTACCTGCCCCTGACGGCTTTCGTCCTGTTCGCGCTGGGTGCGGCGTGCCGCTACCTCACGCTGACTGCGGACAGACGTGCTGACGGAGGCGATGACCATCCCCTCGCCCGCGGGCTGCCCCTCGGCATGCTGCTCGGATTCGCGGCCGCCCCGCTCATCTGCTGGCTTACGGATGCTTCGCCCGGACTCACGCTGGGGCTGCTGCTCGTCTTCGTACTCATCCTGGCCAGGAGACTGACGGCGGGCCTGATGGCCGATCTGTCCGTTGGTGCGAAGATGGGACCGGTGCTGCTGCGCAGGGCGCTCTTCGATGAGGCGCTCACCGGGCGTGGCTGACGCGCGGGTGGTGTGTCGGCGTCCGCACCTCCGGCGTGCGTTGCAGCACTCTCCGGAGGACGGCGTAGCCCACCACGATGCTGAGGCTAATGGTGATGCCGATGATGACGGCGAGAATCCTTGGGTAGTCTGTCGGGTCGATGGAGCGTGAGGCGGCTGCCCCGAGGGCTCCTGCCGCCATGAACGAGCCTTCCCAGGCGAGCACCTGGCCGATTACAGAGGGGTAGAACCTCTTCCGGTCTATTCCCGACACGCCGCAGAGAAACGACGTCAGCACCGTGAAGCCGGGAGTGAATCTCGCCAGGATGACCGTCGGGACGACGAGGTATGCCAGCCTGTCTCTCAGGAAGACCACTCTCTCGGGTGTCAACTTCAGACGCTCGCCATAGCGCGCCATGACGCTGATGCCCACCTTGCCTGAGGCTTCATACGCGGTGACGGCGCCGAGGAACCTGCCGGTCAGCGCCGCTAGCAGGAACGGCACGACGCCGGCGAAGGATGAGCCGTGCGCAAGCTGAAACCCGCTGAAGACCAGCAGGCCCTCCATGATAGGGCAGGTGAAGGGCAGCCCGAGCTCGCCAAGCAATGCCAGGACTACTATCGCTGAGAGCCAGAGGGCTCCACTGGATGAGGCCGAGTTCAGCAGGTCCCAGAACAGTTCCGCCACAGTGCCGAATTATACTACTTGCTTCGTACCCATAGACTGTACTATGCTTCGCGGCGCCTTGGCCGACGATTCACGACTGAAGGTCGTGTTCCTCAACCCCGGTGGAGGCCCGGATCCCTCCAGGGATGGCTTCGTCTTTACCGAAGGCGGCCTTGTTCACGCTGTCTACTCCTTCGCTCCCCTGACTGACCGGTACGACGTTGCCGTCATCTGTCCGAACGTACCCCGCAGGAGCGAGGGGCGCGAGTACGACTTCCGCGGCGTACACATCATGTGCCCGACTGGCATGCCGCTGCCGCCCGGGCTCCGTCCCGGGGAGCTCTCCGTCACCGGCCGCAGGCTCGCGACGGTGCTTCACGGGCCGACCGCTATGGTCAACTACGTGCTGACCGTGCGAGGCTCGCGCAGCAAGGTTCCGACGGTGATGCTCGCCAACGGGGTGCTGGGCGCGTACCTGCTCTCCATCAGTCAGCGACGCGCTCCCGTCATTGCCGTCATCCACCACCTGTACCACGACCCGCGAACGACCGGCTCGGAGGCGTCCGCCGCCACCCTCACCGCGCGATTCGAGCAGATGCTCGTTCGCAGACTCCGCGTGGACGGCGTCGCGGTGGTGAATCCGACAGTGAAAGACCGTCTCATCGAGTGCGGCATGGACCCCGAGCGCATCGTGTGCGTCGGCAACGGTGTCGACGCGAACCGATACGCCTTTGCCGCGACGAAGCCCGGCGTTCAACTGACCTTTGCGGGGCGCCTGCGGAAGCTGAAGTGCGTCGACCGGGTCATCGACGCATTCGCAATCGTGCATCGTCGCCATCCGGAGGCCGTCCTCAACGTCGTGGGCGACGGGCCGATGCGGCGTTCCCTCGAACGCCAGGCGGCATCGCTCGGCCTTGGCGGCAGCGTCATCTTCCACGGCTTCCTGTCGGAGGATGCCAAGGTTCGTGTGCTGCAGGCGAGCAGCGTGTATCTCTCCGCATCGCAGTTCGAGGGGTTCGGCATCCCGCCGCTCGAAGCCATGGCTACCGGTGCGGTGCCTGTCATCAGCAACATCCCGGCGCATGCCTTCCTCTTCCAGAATCGCAGCGTCGGCTTCCTTGCCGGCTCTCCTGAGGAGATGGGTGAGCATGCACTCCAGTTGCTCGAGGACGCGGCTCTCCGGGAGCGCATGGCGCTCGACGGCCGGGAGCTGGTTCGCAGCACCTGGACCTGGGATGCGGTTGCCGAACGCTATCAGGCACTCATCGAGCGCGTGCTGGCATCGCATCGCTGACTCGTGCATTCTTCTTGACAGCCTGCCGCTCGCCGGGCTAGCGTGGGGGTTGGGGGTGCGGGATGGCGAGTGTGGCTGTGGTGACCGACAGCACCGTCTGTCTGTCGACCGAGTTGATGTCGAGTCTCGGCATCGAATCCGTTCCGCTGCGCTTCTTCCTCAACGGGCGGACGTATCTCGACGGACTCGAGATAACGGCCGACGAGATATACCGGCTGTTGCCGCAGGCCCGGACGCTGCCGACCACGTCGGCGCCCACGCCGAGCGACTACTATGCAGCGTACGAAAGAGCGGCGGCCTCGCACAGCGCCATCCTGGTCGTCACCATCACTCGCAAGTTCAGCGCGATGTACCAGTCTGCTCTGACTGCGGCCGAGACGGCCCGTCGCAGCCTTGCCGGCGTCTCCATCGAGGTGCTCGACAGCCACACGACCGCAGGTGCGCAGGGGCTCGTCGTACTGGCGGCAGCCCGGGCGGCGCAGCGGGGCGCCGATCTGCCTGCCGTGGTGCGCGCCGCGAGCGACGTCATGGCGCGCGTCGACCTCATCGCCTATTTGGGCACCCTCTACTACCTGGCAAAGAGCGGTCGCGTGCCGATGGCTCTGCACTGGGCCAACTCGGTTGTGCGTGTGAACCCGCTCTTCCGGGTTGGACCGATGTCCGGAGAGGCAAGAACGGTGCGCATTGCACGCGGCCGCGCCGGCGCCGAGCGGCAGTTGCTGGAGATTGTCGGCGCAGAGGCCGGAACCTCTCCTCTCCACGGAATCGTCTTCCACAGCTACTGCCCGGATGAGGCTGGGCGGCTCAAGGGGCGGGTCGAATCCTCCTTCCACTGCGTCGAGTTGCTCGTCAGCGACTTCACTCCGGCCATGGGCGTCCACACCGGGCCGGGTGTGCTCGGCCTGGCATACTACGTGGACCGGTGATGTGGCATACTTGTCGAGCTTCCGGCCTCTGATGGAGCTCCTGCCGGATGTGTGCCGGGCGCTATCTCTTGTACTGGAGGGCATGACATGCGTGACGACACGGCCTACGGGCTTGCAGGCAGGACGGCAATCGTGACCGGTGCAGGCTCCGGCATCGGCCGGGGCATCGCGCTGGAGATGGCGAATGCGGGGGCCGGCATCGTCGTGGCCGAGTACCGGCAGGATGCGGCGGAGGAGACGGCGTCCATGGTCCGGCAGTTCGGCGGCAGAGCGCTGGTCGCCGTCATGGACGCTACCTCGGAGGAGAGCGTTGCCGCGGCGATGGACGCGGCTCTTGCCGCGTTTGGCGGCGTCGATATCCTCGTCAACAACGTTGGCGGCCTCGGACCGCAGCCGAAGAAGACGACCATCGTCGAGCTTTCCCTTTCGGAGTGGGAGTCATTGCTGCGTCTGAATCTCACCTCTCAGTTCATCTGCAGCAAGGCATTCATCCGCCACCTGCTCGAGGCCGGGCGCGGGGGCAGCATAGTCAACATCGCCTCACTCGGCGCGCTCGTCCCGTACGAGACGTCGGTCGTCTACGGAGCGGCGAAGGCGGGTGTGGTGAGCATGACGATGACGCTGGCAAGCGAGTACGGCAAGAACGGCATCCGCGTGAATTGCATCGCACCGGGCCACGTGCGCACTCCCATCCCCGAGTCCCTGTACCGCAGCAAGCCCGAGTTGCGCGCCGCGCAGAACCGCATCATCCCGGTGGGGCGGTGGGGCGAGCCCGAGGAGATAGGACGGCTGGCGGTCTTCCTCGCTTCGGATGCATCGAGCTACGTGACGGGACAGACGATAGTGGCCAGCGGCGGCATGACCTACTTCCTCACGAAGCTGCCGTGACCGCGTGACGCAGCGGTTCCGTGCCAGTTCCGCGTGTGTTGCGGGGGCGGAGAACGGTTGCTAGAATAGCCCGAGGGCTCCCGTATGGTAGATGCTCCGGTTCTCGTCCTCAACCAGGGCTTTGAGCCTCACGACGTGTGCCGCACCCGCCGCGCCATCGTGCTTGTCTACTGCGGCAAGGCCGAGCTGGTCGAGGACAGCCGCGGCATGCTGCACACCATCTCCGCTTCGTTTGCCATTCCGTCGGTCATCCGGCTCACGCAGAGGGTTCGACGCCCCGAGCACGAGCGGCGCTTGACCCGGGCCGAGGTCTTCACCCGCGACCGCTACACCTGTCAGTACTGCGGACGGGTCACGCGCGACCTGACGCTCGACCATGTGATGCCGCGCAGCCAGGGGGGAGGGCACTCCTGGGAGAACGTGGTGAGCGCATGCAAGCAGTGCAATCGGCGCAAGG
>CAZVCS010000030.1:0-4740 GCA_964625765.1 uncultured Dehalococcoidales bacterium
ATCCTGTCGTCGCTCAACGTCTGCAGCAAGGAATGGGTCATACGTCAGTACGACCACGAGGTGCAGAGCGGCAGCGTGCTGAAGTCGCTTGTCGGCCCCGGTGCTGACGGGCCCGGCGACGCGGCAGTGATTCGCCCGCTGCTGGATTCCGACCGCGGGCTGGCGGTCTCAAACGGTATCAACACCCGCTATGGCGACCACGACCCATACTGGATGGCTGCTTCCGCGATCGACGAGGCGCTGCGTCAACTGGTCGCCGTCGGCGCGGGGCTGGACAGAGTTGCGCTGCTCGACAACTTCTGCTGGGGCAGCGCCGACGACCCGCACAACCTCTGGGCCCTTGTCCAGGCATGCAATGCGTGCCATGACATGTCTCTCGCCTTCGGCACACCATTCATCTCCGGCAAGGACAGCTTGAATAACTTCGCCCAGGTCGAAGACCGCATCATCTCCATCCCGCACACGCTTCTTGTCTCGGCGATGGCGGTCATGCCTGACGCCAGGAAGGTCGTCTCGATGGACCTCAAACGGCTGGGGAATCTCCTCTTCGTCGTGGGACCCACCTACGATGAGTTGGGCGGCTCGGAGTACTGCGCTTGCCTTGCGAGCGAAGGAGGCAGAGTGCCGCGCGTTCGTCCTGAGATTGCCCGGACCTGCATGGCGGCCCTGTCTCGCGCAGCGGGCGCTGGACTCGTCCGTTCGTGCCATGACATGAGTGAGGGTGGACTTGCGGTCGCGGCTGCCGAGATGGCCTTTGCCGGACAGCTTGGGGCGAGTTTGAGGCTCGCCGATGTTCCGCTTGGAGAGAGCATCTCCCGCTTGGATGTGATCCTGTTCTCCGAGTCCAACAGCCGGTTTGTCGTTGAGGTCGCGCCGGAGGACGCCGGGGAGTTCCGCGCGTTGCTGAACGGGCTGCCGTGCGCGGCGGTCGGCGCCGTGACGGCGGAACCGCTCTTGCGCTTCCTCGGACTGGACGGACAGCCGGTGCTGGAGGCGCCCCTCGATGAGTTGAAGGCGGCATGGAAGCGCCCGCTCGATTGGTGAAGCACGCAATGAAGAAGCCACGAGTTCTGGTGATTCGCGCTCCGGGAACCAACTGCGATGCCGAGACGGCCTATGGTTTCGAGGTCGCCGGCGCAGTCAGTGACCTCGTTCACATCTCGCGGTTGGCGGAGGGGAAGCCCCGCCTCGACGGTTACCAGGTGTTTGCGATTCCGGGCGGTTTCAGCTACGGAGACGACCTTGGAGCCGGCAAGGTCCAGGCAAACGAGTTGGAGTTGCGTCTCCGGGATCAGCTTCTTCCGTTCATCGGGCGCGGCGGCCTTGTGCTTGGCATCTGCAACGGGTTCCAGGTGCTCGTGCGTGCAGGGCTGCTGCCTGTGCCGTTCGGAGGCCAGCGCGTGAGCCTGTTGCCGAACACGTCAGGCAAGTACGAATGCCGGTGGGTACACCTCCGCAGCGCGCCCGGCAATCCCTGCGTCTTCACCCGCGGTATCGATCTCATCGACCTGCCCGTGGGGCATGGTGAGGGGCGACTCTTCGTGCCGCAGGAAGCGACGGCGGATATCGTTCCGGTGTTGTACTACCGTGGCCCGGACGGAGAGTCCGCCGGCTACCCGTTCAACCCGAATGGATCGTACGGAGACATCGCCGGCCTCACCGATGCGTCGGGACGGATACTCGGCCTGATGCCGCACCCGGATCGGTTCCTTCGGGCGTCGCAGCATCCCAACTGGACGAGGAGCGGAGAGTCCGAAGGAGACGGGGATGGCATGGCGTTCTTCCGCAACGCCGTGCAGTGCGCCCGGTCCCTCTGTTGACGGGGGGCTTCAGAGCGTGCCCACATCGACCAACTGGTCGTATTCGATGAGGCCGCTCTCGGCCGCGTTCTCCATCTGGAAGCCGGCCTCGGCGGCGGCGGCAACCGGGTTCAGGCCGCCGAGCAGCACCATGCCGACTCGATTGACACTCACGTCGATCTGGCACACCGGCTCGCTCGTGTTCCCGAGCAGGTAGACCGCGTTCATTCCCGCCGCCTTGAGCTCCTGGATTCGTTTCTCCACGACTACGCGCGATGGGGCCAGCACTTCTCGGAAGTTCGCGAGGATGCGGCCGGAGCCTGTGGTTGCCGCCTCCCGCACCGATGTCATTCCGGCGCGGATGTACTGCTCCGACGGGTCGAGCGAAGTCCCATCGTAACGTATGATGGCGACGAACCGGCGCGGTTTCCCATTGCGCAGCTCAAGGACGCCTCCGAAGCGGGACTCGATCGGCACGGACGACTTGAGCAGGACACCGTTAACGATGACGCCGCAGACGGTGGCCAGCCCGACCTTGCCCGGAGGCACGACCCGCGTGCCAATCCGTTCCCCCTCGCGCGCCACGGCGACGAGCCGGCTGGCGCACAGGCCGGCGTTGAAGGCGGGTAGCATGGCTTTCAGGGCCTGCTGGAAATCCTCGGTACGAAACAGGGACGCGTTCACCGGAACCTGTCCTGTGCGGCGGGCGGGGTCGAACGTGGTTCTGAATGCGAGCAACTGCAGCTTCTCGATGATGAAGCCGACCTGTTCGGGGGCGAGCGCCAGGCGAAGCTCCTCGAGTCCGGCGGAGGTGATGCCGCGGCCGTCCCGGCCAAGCGGCTCGGTGTAGCCGCGCTCATCCGTCATACGGAGGTGGTAGCGCACCGCACGTTCACTGAGAAAGACACCGTGCCGCTCCAGTTCGCGGGATATGGCGATGGAGCCGAGCGGCTCCGAAGACTCGGAAAGCACCTTCAGGATAGCGAGCGTCTTCCTCTCCGTGTCTCTATCCAGACTCTGCATTTCAGCCCCTCCCCCACACTCCCGTTGCGGAAGTGACGGTCTTCGACGCGGAAACGGTCACCGTGCTGTGGCTGCTACCCGGCTGCATCCTGGAGGCACGCTCAGTCACGACGCCGAGGAAGTACTGATGAATTCGCAGGTCGTCGACGAACTCAGGATGGAAGCTCGTCACAACAACCGCACCACGTCTGCACGCCACAACATTGCCGGTGCTGACACGCGCAAGTACCTCGACGCCGGGGCCGCATCTCTCGATGATCGGCGCGCGAATGAAGACGCCACGGAACGCCGGGCCAGCCAGCCCGGAGAACATGAGGTCCTCCTCGAAGCTCTCGACCTGGCGGCCGAAGGCGTTGCGCGCAATCGCGATGTCGAGCAGACCGAGAGGCCGCATCCTGTGTGTCGAGATCTCCGTCGCGAGGCACACAGCCCCGGCGCAGGTGCCGAGAATCGCCAGACCCGAGGCGACGGCCGCGCATACCGGGTCCCGGAGGCCGTACTCGTCCATGAGCTTGAGAATGGTCGTCGATTCGCCGCCGGGGATGATGAGGCCGGCGAGACCTTGGAGTTGCTCGGGCAGCCGGACTTCGACGGTCTCCACACCCAGCCTGTCCAGCGCACGGCGATGCTCAGCGAATGAGCCCTGCAATGCAAGCACTCCAACGACAGGTGTCATATAACTCATACCGCAGTCTCCAGAGAGAGTTTGTCCAGCCCGATCTGAACGGGCACGGGGTAGTCCCCGGTGAAGCACGCTGTGCAGAGTGTAGCGTACTCCCTTCGAACCGAGTCGAGCAGTGAATCGAGGCTGAGGTAGCCGAGCGAGTCCGCGTGAACGTGGTCACGTATCTCATCGACGCTCTTTCGCGTAGCGATGAGTTCCTGCTCGGTAGCCATGTCGACGCCCAGGTAGCAGGGGTGAAGGATCGGGGGTGCACAGATGCGCAGGTGAATCTCCTTGGCGCCAGCCCGGCGCAGCAGGGCGACGACCCGGGGCGTGGTCGTACCACGAACGATGCTGTCGTCCACGACAATGAGCCTCTTGCCCGCGATGACATCGCTCAAGGGATTGAACTTCAGCTGAACTCCGAGGTCCCTCAGCCGCTGGTCGGGAGCGATGAAGGTGCGGCCGACGTACCGGTTCTTCAGCAGACCTTCGCAGTAGGGTATGCCCGAGGCGTCGGACAGGCCGATGGCTGCGGGTATCGCGGAATCGGGCACACCCACCACCAGGTCGGCATCGACGGGATACTCGTCCCACAGCCGGGCGCCCATGCGCTGGCGCGCTTCGTAGACAAGCCGGCCGTCCAGCGTGCTGTCCGCTCGGGCAAGATAGATGTATTCGAACACACACGATGCCCTGCGCGACGGCAGACCGATCTCGTGGCGTTGGAGCCCATCCGTCGAGATGCTCAGAATCTCGCCTGGCTGCAGGTCCCGCTCGAAGCGGGCTCCGATATGGTCGAGACCGCATGACTCGGATGAGACGACCGGATTGGCCCCAACATGGCCGAGGCACAGAGGACGGACGCCAAGCGGGTCGCGCACGGCCAGCAGGGTATCCTTCGTCAGGAGCACCAGCGAATATGCGCCAACGAGGCGGCGGGCTGCGGAGGAGACCCGTTGCGTCCAGTCCGCCCCCGGTGATGCCAGGATGAGGTTGGCGATGACCTCGGAATCCGTGCCAGTCCTGAACCTGAAGCCACGGGCCTCGAGGCTGCGCCTCAACTCGAGCGCGTTCACGATGTTGCCGTTGTGGGCCAGCGCCAGCGTCCCGGCCTCGCCGCTGACTACCAGCGGCTGGGCATTCTCGACGCTGCTGGAACCGGTTGTCGAATAGCGGTTGTGTCCGATGCCGGCGAAGCCTCTGAGCCTGCTGAGCGAAGACTCGTCGAAGACCTGAGAGACGAGGCCGGAC
>CAZVCS010000030.1:4750-20583 GCA_964625765.1 uncultured Dehalococcoidales bacterium
CGCGTGACGCTTCAGCTCCCTGCCATCCGAGACGACGATGCCGCTGCTCTCCTGACCGCGGTGCTGCAGGGCATAGAGACCGAAGAAGATGAGGCGCGCGACGTCCTCAGATGGTGCGAGTACTCCGAAGACGGCGCATCTGTCTCGAATCATGCCTGCATCAACCTCGGTTGACGGTCACAGCGGCGCTGGTTCACCGGCTGAACCTTCTGCCATCCTCCATCATCGCGACGAACTTCTGGAACAGGTAGGTGCTGTCCATCGGGCCGGGTGTGCCCTCGGCGTGGTACTGGATGGAGATGAGCGGCGCCTCCCTGTGGGCGAGTCCTTCGACGGTGCCGTCGTTGAGATTGACGTGGCTCACCTGCAGGCAGGAAGGCAGGGAGGAAGCGTCGACCGCGTAGCCGTGGTTCTGGGTCGTGATGTACACACGGTCGGTTGCGATGTCCTTCACCGGATGGTTGCCCCCGTGGTGTCCGAATTTCAGCTTGTAGGTGCGCGCCCCGAGCGCGCGCGCCACCACCTGGTGTCCGAGGCAGATTGCCATCATGGGCACGGTGCCTATGAGCTCGCGTGTCGCTTCTTCCAGCGCCACCAGATGTATCGGGTCGCCTGGACCCGGCGAGAGGAGCAGTCCGTCCGGGTGGAGGGCCCGAATCTCGGCGGCCCCGGAGTTCATGGGTACGACGGTGACCCGACAGCCTGCTGAAGCCAGAAAGCGCACGATACTTCGCTTGACGCCGCAGTCAACGAGCACCACGTGCAGGTTGCGTCCGGCAACGGCCGGCTCAATGAGGTACGGGCGGTCTGTAGAGACATCGCTGGCCAGGTCCTGCGTGCCGTAGACCGGCGCGGAGCGCAGCGCCTCCAGCGCCTCAGGCGGCGTCATGTCGCTGGTGATGACGCCCATCATCACCCCGGAGGCTCGAAGCTTCCGCGTGAGAGCGCGAGTGTCGATTCCGGCGATGCCCGGGACACCGTATGCCTTCAGATACTCATCCAGCGTGCGCTTCGACTCGAAGTGGCTGGGAGCCTCGCAGTGTTCCCGCACGACGAGCCCTCGCACCTGTATCTGCCGGGACTCCTCGTCGATCTCGTTGATGCCGTAGTTGCCGATGAGGGGATATGTGAGCGTCAGCAGTTGGCCCGCAAACGATGGGTCGGTCAACATCTCCTGGTAGCCGACCATGCTCGTATCGAATACGGCTTCACCGTATGAGGTCGTGGCGGCGCCGAATGACTCGCCGACATAGACTGTTCCGTCCTCGAGGACGAGATACGCGTTCTGAGTCATTGTCTGCTCCTTCGCGGGTGCAGCTTGTGCGTGCGATGCCGGTCAGCCATGGAACCTGTTCGTTATCGGCAAGCGGCGGTCACGGCCGAAGGCACGCGTTGTGATCTTGATTCCCGGTGGCGCCTGACGTCGCTTGTACTCGCTGTTGTCGACCAGTCTCGCCGTCTTCTCGACGGTTGCCACGTCGTGGCCCAGTGCGACAATCTGCGCGATGCTTCGATCGTCCTCGACGTAGGACTTCAAGATGGCGTCGAGTGTCTCGTAGGGGGGCAGGCTGTCGCTGTCCTTCTGGTTGGGGCGCAACTCAGCCGAGGGCGCTCGCTCGATAATCGGACGGGGGATGACGGGAGTGGCGCCGATGGAGTTGCGGTACGCCGCCAACTCGTACACAAGGGTCTTGGGGACGTCCTTCAACACGGCGAAGCCGCCGGCCATGTCGCCGTACAGGGTCGTGTAGCCCGTTGCCATCTCGCTCTTGTTGCCTGTAGTGAGTACCAGCCAGCCGAACTTGTTGGATAGAGACATCAGTACCGTGCCGCGGATGCGTGCCTGCAGGTTCTCCTCCGTGGCGTCTGGCTGCCGGCCGGCAAACGTCTCGGCCAGCATGTCGAGAAAGGCCTTGTGCGCCGGTTCAACCGGGATGTCAAGCAGCCGTATGCCGAGGTTCCGGGCCACCTCCTGCGCGTCAGCAATGCTGCGCGCGGCGGTGAAGCGCGATGGCATGCAGACACCAACCACGTTCTCCGGCCCCAGTGCGTCATGGGCGATGCAGGCCACGAGAGTGGAGTCGATGCCCCCCGACATGCCGATGACGACCTTCTCGAAGCCATTCTTCAGCACGTAATCGCGCGTCCCGAGGATTAGCGCCTGATACACCTCTTCCCTGGGGTCCACTTCGGGTGGAAGAGAAGGCGTTATCGCGGACTTCTCTCCTCCGAAGGTGCGGCCGGTCACGGCCATGCACGAGTGTTCCAGGCACTGCCCGATGATGAAGGACTCGGCTTTGCGCCAGCGGGGGTCGTGCAACCGTGCGCGGAACACCGACTCCACCTGCACGTCCGCCAGTACGAGGTCTTCGACGAAGGGCCGGCCCGCGGCGACAACTGAGCCCCGCTCATCGACGATGATGCTGTCACCATCGAACACGAGCTCGTCCTGCCCGCCGACGAGGTTACACATCGCAAAGACGCACACGTTGTCCTGCGCACGTGTGGCAAGCATCTGACGGCGCGTGTCTCGCTTGCCCCGGTGATACGGGGATGCGCTCAGGTTGACTATGATCTCAGCCCCATTTGCCGCCTGCACGCTGGCCGGGCCACCCTCGTACCAGATGTCCTCGCATATGGTCACGCCGATGCCGATTCCGCCCACATCGAACACAGGGCAATCGTGCCCCGCACGGAAGTACCGGTTCTCGTCAAAGACGCCATAGTTCGGCAGGAAGACCTTGTGGTAGATGCCAACGATGCGGCCATCGTCGATGAGCGCCGCGGCGTTGTACACGTCGGTGTCGCTGTCGATGAAGCCGACGACTACGAGTGGGCCGTGGGAGTGGGATGCTATCTCGAGCAGGGATGACTGGTTCTGGCTGATGAACCGTGGTCGAAGAAGCAGGTCCTCAGGCGGGTACCCGGAAACCGCCAGCTCCGGAAACACAACGATGTCAGCACCGGCGTCGGCTGCCTTCTCGATGTTCGCGACAATCCTGGAGGTGTTACCTTCCAGGTCGCCGACGGTGCTGTTTATCTGCGCAAGGGCGACCCGGACAGACAGCGCTTGCCGTCTGCCCGGGTCGCTCATTCTCTGTATCACGCTACTCTCGTCACCGGCGACCGTTTGCCGGACCCGGTACGATATTGTAGCAGGTCGCCGAGCTAGAACACCGGCAGGTACCGCTTGATCTCGAACTCGGTCACCTGCGTGCGATACTCGTCCCACTCGATCTTCTTGTTTGCGATGAACGCGTTGAAGACGTGTTCGCCCAGCGCCTTTCGCACGAGTTCGCTCTTCTCAGTCAGCAGGATGGCCTCGTACAGGCTTGCCGGCAGAGTCTCGATGCCCCGCTTCTTGCGCTCTTCGGCGCTCATCTCGTACACGTTCTCCTCGACGGGCTCGGGAGGCGTGAGCTTCTGCTCAATACCCGCCAGGCCGGCGGCCAGCATCACCGAGAAGGCCAGGTAGGGGTTGCAGGCCGGGTCAGGCGAACGGAACTCGATGCGTGTCGCCACTTCCTTGCCGGGCTTGTAGCCGGGCACCCGGATGAGGTCGGCCCGGTTGCGGCGCGCCCAGGACAGGTACACGGGAGCCTCATAGCCCGGAACCAGCCGCTTGTAGGAGTTGATCCACTGGTTGGTAACAGCGGTGAACTCCGGGGCGTACTTCAGGATACCGGCGATGTAGGAGAGAGCTGCAGGAGACAGGGAGTACAGACCTTTGGCATCGAAGAAGGTGTTGTGGCCGTCCTTGAACAGCGACTGGTGGACGTGCATTCCGCTGCCGTTGATGCCGAAGACGGGCTTGGGCATGAATGTCGCATGCACACCGTGCGCCAGTGCGACCTCCTTCACGACAAGCCGGTAGGTCATGACGTTGTCGGCCATCGTGAGCGCATCCGTGTAGCGCATGTCAATCTCGTGCTGACTGGGTGCCACCTCGTGGTGGGAGTACTCGACGCCGATGCCCATGGACTCCAGCGTCAGGACGGTCTCGCGGCGGAGGTCCGACGCGACGTCGAGGGGCGTCATGTCGAAATACCCGCCTTCGTCGAGCGGCTCGGTGCCGAACTTGTCCTTGAAGTAGAAGTACTCCAGCTCGGGTCCAACGTAGTAGGTGTATCCCTGCTCGGAAGCCCGCTGCAGGTTCTTCTTCAGGACGAAGCGCGGGTCGCCCGCGAACGGAGTCCCGTCCGGGTTCACGATGTCGCAGAACATGCGCGCAACCGCGTTGTGTTCCTTCGGCCGCCAGGGCAGAAGCTGGAACGTCTCGGGGTCGGGAAGAGCCATCATGTCGCTCTCATCTATGCGGCAGAAACCCTCGATGGACGACCCGTCGAAGCCCATTCCCTCCGCCAGCGCTCCCTCGAGCTCCTCGACCGTGATGGCGAAGCTCTTCAGGAATCCCAGGATGTCGGTGAACCACAGTCGGATGAACTTGACGTCGTGTTCCTTGGCAGTCTTGAGCACGTACTCTTTCGCTTCATCCCTCGTTCGCTTGGCCATGTTTCCTCCTTAACGTGAGCGTGCGATACATGCACCTCTCTGTTTCGGGAACATTGTCGGAGCGAAATGTTACGGGCGTGTTTCGCGCGTGTTGCGGCTCGATGAATTGTGTGCCGGAGGTCAGGACTGGCGGAGGAGCTCGCGTTCCAGGAACTCGCGCGTCAGGGCCGGGTTGGCGCGCCCCCGGGTGAGGCGCATCACCTGGCCAGTCAGGAAGGTGACGGATTGGGGTTTGCCGGCCCGGAAGTCCGCCGCCGCCTTGGGGTTCTCCGCAATAACCTGCCGTATCGCTTCGACGAGTGCGTCAGGGCCGCTTATCTGTCCGAGGTTGAGTTCCTCCATGAGTGCGGCCGGCTTCTTGCCTGACTTGTACATCTGCTCCAGGACTTGCTTCCCAGCGGGACCACCCAGCGCGCCGCGGTCGATGAGGTCCACCAACTCGGCCATGCCCTCGGGGCGAAGCGGACAGTCGCAGATCTCCACTCCATCGGCATTCAGCAGGCGGCTCACGTCGCTCAGAAGCCAGTTGGCGATAGCCCGGGCCTTCTCGACTCCCGATTCCTCAACGCACCGCTCGAAGAAGTCCGCCATCGTGCGCGACGCGACCAGCGTCGAAGCATCCGCGGGCTGCAGAGCGTAGTCGGAGACGAATCGAGCGCGGCGCACGTCGGGCAACTCGGGCATGGAAGCGCTGATACGGCCGACCCATGCACGGTCGAGCACGAAGGGAGGCAGGTCGGGCTCGGGAAAGTAGCGGTAGTCCTCGGCGTACTCCTTGGTCCGCTGCAGGACAGTGATTCCCTCGCCGTCCAACCAACCCCTGGTCTCCTGCCGGAGCTCGCCGCCGTTGTCCAGCACCTCGGCTTGCCGTTCCTCTTCATACTTCAGGGCGCGATACACGCCCCTGAAGCTGTTCATGTTCTTGACCTCGATCTTCGCGCCGAATCTCGTCGAACCGTAGGGCCGGAGGCTGATATTGGCATCGCAGCGAAAGCTGCCTTCCTCCATGTTGCCGGTGGAGACACCGAGATAGCGCAACAACGCGCGGAGACGCACGAGGTACTCGCGAGCCTCGTCAGCCGAACGGATGTCCGGTTCGCTGACGGTCTCCATCAGGGGGACGCCCGACCGGTTGACGTCGATCAGGCTGTATCCTCCCATGTGCAGCGACTTGGCGACATCCTCTTCGAGATGGACGCGCGTGATACCGATTCGTTTGGCAACGCCGTTCACTTCGATGTCGAGCCATCCGGAGCGGCCGATAGGCATGTCGTACTGAGAGATCTGGTAGCCCTTCATCAGATCGGGGTAGAAGTAGTTCTTGCGGTCGAAGCGTGTGCCCGGCGGGAGCTCACAGTGAAGGGCGAGAGCCGTCATCATCACACACTCGATGGCGCGCTCGTTCGCTACCGGTAGACTGCCTGGCATGCCGAGACAAACCGGACAGACGTGGGAGTTGGGCGTTGCGTTCTGATAGTCGGCCGAGCAGCCGCAGTACATCTTGGTGCGCGTCAACAGCTGTGCGTGCACCTCGAGACCGATGATCGTCTCGTACTTTGGCGATGCGCTCATGTCAACCTCCGCGGTCCGGAGACGGCGGCGCTACACTGCATCCGCCCCCGCTTCGCCCGTTCGAATACGCATTGCATCATACACGGGCAGAACGAATATCTTGCCGTCGCCGATGTCTCCCGTGCGGGCAGTACCGGCCAGCGCCTGCATCACGCCGGCCACGTCCTCGTCGAGAACAACCACCTCGACCTTGGCCTTGGGCAGGAGGTCAACCTCATATTCGCCTGACCTCTGTTGCAGGCGGAGTCCCTTCTGGCGGCCGCGCCCGTACACCTGCGAGACGGTCATACCGAAGTATCCCCGGGCTTCAAGCGCTTTCTTGACGGCGTCCAGCCGTTCCTCACGGATAATCGCCTCGATCTTCTTCATGATACTGCGCCTCCATATGCCCGTTCAGCGTGTTCGGCGAGGTCCAGCCCGATGGCTTCCTCGCGACTCGCGACCCTCAACCCCATCACCGCCGAGATGCCACGGCCCAGTCCGTAGCTTAGCGTGAAGGCGAAAGCCGCCACGACAGCTACACCAAGAGCCTGAAGCCCGACCTGGGAGGGGTTGCCGTACAGGAGGCCCGCAGCGCCTCCGCTGACAGCAGGGTCGGCGAATAGGCCGGTGGCTAGTGCACCCCAGACGCCGCCCATGCCGTGCACTGCCCACACGTCCAGAGACTCGTCGACTCCCAGCTTCACGCGGAGCCGGATGCAATAATAGCACAGGCACGATACGACTACCCCAATCGGAATGGCCATCGCCGGCGAGACAAACCCGGCTGCCGGAGTGATGGCGACCAGCCCCGCGACAGCGCCGGTGGCGGTTCCCAGCGCACTTGGTCGACGGTCCCACCACGACAGCAGCATCCACGTGAGCGCGGCGGTTGCCGCGCTGGTGTTGGTCGCCACGAACGCCGAAGACGCGAGGCCCCCCGATGTGAGAGCGCTCCCTGCGTTGAAGCCGAACCACCCGAACCAGAGAAGTCCGGCACCGAGGACCACCATCGGGACGTTGTGTGGTTCCATCGTCTCTCCCGTACCATACCCCTTTCGGGGACCGAGCACGATCGCCAGAGCGAGAGCCGAGAACCCGGCGCAGATGTGCACCACGGTGCCGCCGGCGAAGTCGAGAGCGCCGAGGGACAATAGCCAGCCTCCCGCTCCCCAGACCCAGTGGGCGACCGGGCAATACACGAAAGTGAGCCATAGCACGGAGAAGAGCAGGAGCGCTCTGAACCGCATGCGCTCGACGACGGCTCCGCTGATGAGCGCCACGGTGATTATGGCGAACATGCCCTGGAAGGCGAAGAAGGCCAGGTGCGGGACTGTGGTGGCGTACGTCGACGACGGTTCCTGACCGACTCCGAGGAGGAAGACGTGCTCGAGTCCGCCGATGAGCCCGCCCCGGTCAGCGCCGAATGCGAGGCTGTACCCGTACGCAACCCAGAGCACTCCGACCAGTCCAAGCGCGCAGAAGGACATCATGGTTGTGGAGATGGCGTTCTTACGCCTCACCATGCCGGCGTAGAAGAGCGCCAGCCCCGGTGTCATCAGCATGACGAGCGCTGTGGAAATGAGGACCCAGGCCGTGTCCGCCGCGTTGACACTCACTGCTCACCTCCTTCTCATGTGGGCGTGAGTCTAGGCGCGCTACGTTTCGCGTGCGTTACGGCAATGTTACAAGGGTGTTTCGAGGGATGGCAGGAGCGGCGCTAGACATCCCGGTGGAAGCGGTATCCGATGTTCCGAACCGTGTCGATAAAGGTGTGGCTCGCGTCCTCTATCTTGCTGCGAAGACGCCGGATATGGACGTCCACCGTACGGTCGCCGCCGTAGTAATCGTAGCCCCAGACACTGTTGAGCAGCGCCTCGCGGGAGTGAACGCGGCCGGGATGGGCAGCCAGAAACTTGAGCAGCTCATACTCCTTGAACGTCAACTCGATGAGAGTTCCGGAGAGGCTGACTTCGCAGGTCGTCGTGTCGATGGTGAGGTCACCTCTGCGGACGATTTCCCCGCCCGAAGGACTCGTGCTGGCCAGCCGGCGGACTCTCGTACGAATCTCTTCGGGGTCGGCCCCCGCAACTGCGAAATCGTCGATGGCAACGGAGGCCGCGACGACCGGACTCATCTCGGACGGGACGATTGCCAGCACCGGGCACTGCACCAGCCGCTTGACTTGCGGCGGCAGCGTGGTGATGTCTCTCTCGGACGCGATGCAGGCGATGACGAGTCTGGGCGTCGGGCGAAGCGCTGAGGCAAGATAAGGCAGGGTGGCTTGTTGGAGGTCGACATCCTCGATCGGTCCAAGGGCGGTCAGGACCGTCGTGTCGTCGGCCGGCTCAACGGTGATGATGACGATGCGCATAGCCATGTGCCGGCGCTCCAGACGCCATGCTAGTACGCGTACAGCCGTCCGTACGGCCGCAGATACAGAGGGAACAGCTTGATGAACTCGGCCGAGAGGATGGCGTTCTCGTCGACCCCGAAGTGGCGCGCATACCGGTGCACGGCATCCTCAATGGCGCGGCGATCAGCTTCGTCGAGTGCAGACACGCCGACCTCCTTGCCAAGCTGGTGGTCTTCGACATGCCCGCGCAGGTAGATAACACCACCATGCATGCCCGTCCCGATGAAGCGGGCACGGGACCATCCGAACCCTCGTGGGTCCAATCCTAACACGACCAGGATGCCTCCAGCCATGTACTCGCCGAGGAAGTCCTGCGCCCCGCCGCCGACCACAACAAGGGGCCGGCGGCCCTCGTATTCCTTCATGTGAATGCCCGCGCGGTAGCCGGTTCCATCCCTGACGAATATGGCGCCACCTCGCGCGGCAAGGCCGAGGGCGTCGCCGGCGCGTCCATGCACCACTATCTCTCCGTCGTTCATTGTGTTGCCGACGCCATCCTGACCGTTGCCATGGATGTGGATGAGCGGGCCGTTCATGAAGGCCCCGAGGTCATTCCCCGGGGTGCCGTACAGCTCCAGCGTCACGCTTGCTTGAAGATTCGTACCGATGTAGCGCTGTCCATTCACGTTTCGCACGACGATATGGTCGGCGCCGTGCTGGACCGCGTCGTTGAGGGAGGCATTGAGCTCGCGGTAGGTCTGACCAAGTGCGTTGATTTCCATGAGTACCTTCTCTGTGCCGGGAGCAGTGGACGCTAGGTTCCCGCCATCCTGACGCCGAGCACGTCCATCTCGGTGTCCGTGAGGCCGATTGCGCGCAGGTGGAGCCGGTTTCCGCGAAGGCTCTCGATGGCGTTCACCCCCATCCCGCCGAGCATGTCCTTGATCTCGAGGCTCCAACCCCGCAGAAGATTGACGAGCCGCTGGGCGCCTATCTCCGGGTTGATGCGCTTCGTGAGAGCGGGGTCGCTCGTGCAGATGCCCCAGGAGCACTTGCCGGTGTGACACTGCTGACACACGTGGCACCCGAGGGCGATGAGCGCAGCCGTGCCGATGTACACGGCGTCGGCGCCGAGAGCGATGGCCTTGGCGATGTCGGCGCTGTTTCGCAGACCTCCTGATGCCACGATGGATGCCTGATTACGGATGCCCTCCTCGCGCAACCTGGTATCGACCGACGCCAGGGCGAGTTCGATGGGGATGCCGACGTTGTCACGTATCGCTTTCGGTGTTGCTCCGGTAGCGCCGCGAATGCCATCGATCACGACGATGTCCGCGCCGGCACGCACCGTCCCGCTGGCGATGGCCGCCGCGTTGTGCACTGCGGCTATCTTCACCGAGATGGGCTTCTCGTAGTTGGTCGCCTCTTTCAGCGCATAGATGAGCTGTCGCAGGTCCTCGATGGAGTAGATATCGTGGTGCGGGAAGGGCGAGAGAGCATCGGTGCCGCGTGGAATCATGCGCGTCCGGGACACATCGTCCGTGACCTTCTCGCCGGGGAGATGTCCGCCGATGCCGGGCTTGGCACCCTGTCCGATCTTTATCTCGACGACTCTGGCGTTGCGCAGATACTCCGCGTGAACGCCGAATCGGCCCGACGCGACCTGGACGACGGTGTTCTGTGCGTAGCGCGTCAGCGAGGGGTGGAGTCCTCCCTCGCCCGTGTTCCAGAGGGTGCCGAGCTCAGACGCGGCCCGCGCGAGGGATTTCTGGACGTTCAGACTGACGGCGCCGTACGACATGGCGGCGAACATGATGGGCACTTCGAGCCGCACCTGAGGCGGCATCACGGTCTTCAGCTTGCCGGCTGCGTCGAACTCCACACGGTCAGGCTTGCGGCCGAGATAGGTGCTCAACTCCATCGGCTCGCGCAAGGGATCGATCGACGGGTTTGTCACCTGGCTTGCATTCAGCAGAAGGTTGTCCCAGTAGATCTTGTGCCCCTTGTCGCTGCCCATGCCGGTCAGGATCATGCCGCCGCTCTCCGCCTGCTTCAGGATGTCTTCGATGACCTCCGAGCGCCAGTTGGCGTTGGGGCGGTACTCAAGCGGATTGCGGCGAACCGTGAGTGCGTTTGTCGGACAGAAGGCGACGCAGCGATGGCAACCCACGCAGCTCTGTTCGTGCGCCTTGACGACGTTCTCGTCCTCGTCGTAGTAGTGGACGCCGAAGGAGCACTGGTTCACGCACACCTTGCACTGGACGCAGCGGCTCGGGTCGCGCTCCACGATGAACGCAGGGGGGAGGTAGCTCTTCATTGTCATGTCCTATAGCCTCACCGGCACCTGCCGGTCGTGCAGGTACTGCTTCGTTTGCAGTATCGTGAGCTGGCGGTAGTGGAAGATGCTTGCTGCCAGCACCGCGTCGGCGTAGCCATCACTCAACGCCCGGTACAGGTCGTCGGCGCTGCCTGCGCCGCCGCTTGCAATCACAGGAATCGAGACACTGGTGGAGATGGCCCTCGTCAGCTCCAGGTCGTAGCCAGCCTTGTGGCCGTCGGCATCCATGCTGGTGAGCAGGATCTCCCCCGCCCCGAGTTCCGCCGCGCGTATGGCCCACTCGACTGCGTCCAACTCGACAGGTACGCTCCCACCGTACGTGTGAACGCGCCATGTGGCCGGAGAGGCATCAGGCACCCGCTTGGCATCGATCGCCACGACGATGCACTGCGTGCCGAACTTGTCGGCGGCCCGGCTGATGAGAGTTGGGTCTGCCACGGCGGCCGTATTCAGCGATACCTTGTCGGCCCCGCCGAGGAGCATGCGCCTCATGTCATCAACAGTGCGCAGACCGCCGCCGACGGTGAGTGGTATGAACACGACATCGGCGATCCGCTCGACAACCTCCACCATGGTGTCCCGGTGTTCCTTGCTGGCCGTGATGTCGAGAAAGACGAGCTCGTCCGCGCCCTCGCGGTAGTATCGGCGCGCCAGTTCAACGGGGTCGCCGGAGTCCCGCAAGGCTTCGAAGCTTGTGCCCTTGACGACCCTGCCGTCCTTGACGTCAAGGCACGGGATGATCCTCTTAGTGAGCACCGGCGGTGACCTCGCGTTGTGGCACGTTCCCTTCCTGAGTGGGGACCTGTCCGAGCCGGGATATGACGGGCTGCCCTCCAACGGGGATCCAGGTGTCATCCAGTTCGGGGCTCACCAGCCGTATGGCTGATTCCTCCGAGGAGAGGTACGCCAGGGAGCCTTTTGTCGCGACGACAAGAGGCCGCAGACGGATGCGGTCGGTCAGACCGACCATCTCTCCCTGTCTTCCGATGATGACCGTGAACGGCCCGTTCAGCAACAGGCTGCCATAGGTGATTCTTAGAACGCGCTCGATCTCTGCCTCTTCGCCGCTGCGGCGCGTCAGGTCGGTCCAGAAGGGCGCGGCAAGCACCCGGGCGGCTGTCTCCATGGGAAGGCCATGCCGCCTCACGAGGAGATCAACCGCGTATGCAACGACCTCCGTGTCGGTCTGCAACGAGCAGACATAGCCGTACTGCTCGAGAAAGCGGCGGTTGATGCCGTAGGACGAAATCTCGCCATTGTGGACAACCGTCCAGTCGAGCAGACTGAAGGGGTGGGCGCCTCCCCACCATCCCGGTGTATTCGTGGGGAATCGTCCATGTGCTGTCCACAGGTACCCGCTGTACTGCTCCAGACGGAAGAAGCGGGCGATGTCGAAGGGGTGACCCACGCCCTTGAACACACCCATGTTCTTGCCCGCCGAGAAGACGAAGCTGTCCGGTATGCTGGTGTTGATGTACATCGTTGCGTCGGCCAGGAACTGCGCCTCACCAAGTCCGGAGGCACAGTCGGGCCGCGGCAGGGCGAAGTACCGCTGCATCATGGGCGGACTGGCGACGGCCGACGGGTCGACATCCATCGCCTCGGATTTCTCTATGACGAATCGTGCCGCGAGGTACTCCTCAGTCTGTCTCTGCCCTTCGCGACTGGTGTACATGAGGTGAAGGGCGTACTTGTCCGCGTGGTCGGGATACAGGCCGTACGCGGCGAAGCCTCCGCCCAGACCGTTGTCGCGGTCGCGCATGAGATCGATGGCCCGTATCGGGACGTCGGCAGGGATGGACGCGCCTGACGTGTCCATCACACCGAAGATGGAGCATCCGTCCATCACTTTGTCGTCGTTGTGGGGGTTGTTGCAGCGTGTAACCTGTATCATGCTGTCCACCTTGCGCCCCGGCGCCGCGCGCCGCCGCGCCAGCGAGGCGCATATGCTATCCCTTCCAGTTGACCTGCGCACCGTCCTTCGTGACCTCGTCCTGCCAGAGTTCCGGCGGGAGCGACAACAACCCGAAACCCTCGCTGACCAGCGCCTTTCGGAAGCTGTCCACGCGTACTCTGCGCTTCATGAGCATGTGTATAAGGCCGGAGGTGTCCGTGCTTCCCGCGAAGACCATTCCAACGACGACCCCGTCGCGGAGGACGACCTTGCGATAAGAACCGCCGGAACTGCCGACTTCGACCTCAAACGAGGCCGAACTGTCCTCTATCACCCCCGCTGAGGCAACGGAGAGACCGAAGTAGGGCAGTGCATTGAGTGTTGTGCCCCCCTCGTAGACTCGGGGAAGGCCGGCCATGTTGGCTCCGGCAACAACCCCTCCCGACACCGCGTTCGGCCAGACGGCTATCACGCCGGACGTTCTGCGGACGAAGTCGTAGGACTGGGAGGCATCTCCACACGCGAAGACGTCAGGGCGAGACGTGCGCATCGCCTCATCGACGACGATGCCTCGCTCGACGGTCAGTTCGCCCGCCGCAAGTTCCGTGCGTGGCCGTACGCCGACGGCAAGGATGACCATTTCGCACGGAATCCTTGTATCGTTGTCGAGCAGTACGGAAGATACGGAACCGGTTTGTCCCGGGCTGCCGTCGATGGATACGACGCGCCGACTCGTCAGAACGGATGCGCCGGCGGCGACTGCGGCATCCTCGACCAGACACGACGCGGCGGAGTCGAGCATCGCGCTGAGAATTCGAGGCTGCATCTCGACGACCGATACGCCGATGCCGCGTCTTAGCAGGGCATCCGTCGCACTGAGCCCGATGAAGCCGCCGCCGACGACAACAGCGTGGCGAACGGCAGGGACGAACGCGGCAACCGCCATCGCGTCGTCATAGGTTGTGAAGGTGAATACCCCCGGACGCCTGTTCCCCGGGATCGGAGGGACGATGGGTGTGCTTCCTGTCGCCAGCAGCAGCCTGTCCCAGCCGACAAGAGTGCCGTCCTGGAGGCGCAAGAGATGCCCCCCGGCGTCCACTGCGGCCACCCTGGTGTTGAGACGCAGTTCGATGCCGCAGTCGCGATAGTAGTCGGGCGGCACCAGCGCCATCTGCTCGACCGCCTTGGCCTCCGAAACGTGCTTTGCGATGAGGGGGCGGGAGTAGGCCGCATAGGGTTCCTCGGACAGCACGAGCAGCGTGCCTCTGCTATCGACTTTGCGCAACTCGCGCAGTGCCGCCACGGCTCCGGCCGAGTTGCCGACCACGACGTACCTGAAGTGCTCCATGTTGTGTCTTGCTCCGGAGCCCCCCGGCTATTCCGCGACCGCCGAGAGGAAGTTCCGATAGACGCGGAGGCCGACGCCTCCGCTCTTCTCTGGGTGGAATTGCGTGGCGATGAGATTGCCTTTCTGTACGACACTGCAGAACCTGATGCCGTAGTCCGTCTGTCCGGCTATGACGGATGGCTCGACCGGCTCCGCAACGTAACTGTGCACGAAGTAGAAGTTGCTACCCGGCAAAATGCCCCGGAAGATAGGATTGGCCGCGTCGAAGTACACCTGGTTCCATCCCATGTGGGGAACCTTCTCCCACGTTGGGAGACGGACGACGTGGCCCGGGAGGATGCCGAGGCATCTCCGTCCGCCGCCCTCAGTCGAGTCGTCGAACAGAACCTGCAGACCCATGCAGATGCCCAGGAATGGCCGGTCTGCTTCGGTCCACGAACGCACAACGTCGCTGAGGCCGCGCCTGTCAAGTCCCTCCATCGTGTCTGCAGCAGCTCCGACGCCTGGAAGTACGAGCGCCCTGACGTTGCTGATGTCTGCGGCCGTATCGATGACACGCACGGAGCAGCCGACCGTGCGCAGCGCAGACAGGACGCTGCGCAGGTTGCCTGCACCGTAGTCAATGACCGCGACGTTCACAAGGCGCCTTTCGTTCAGCGGCGATTGGTAACAACAACGCGGACGATGTTCTGCCGCGCCACGACGTGCTGGACGTTGCCTTCCTTGACGAAGACGTGCATCAACCCGAGGACTTCGTACTCGCCGTTTTCGACGGTCGACGTGTCCCAGCTGACCGGGAAGTTGGCGACCTGGTCGTCCGACTCGCCCAGCTTGACCCAGGTGAGCTGGTCAACCTTGCGCATGTACCAGGGGTTGGTGATTCTGACGACCGGTCCCGTGAGGCCGAGCGAGTCCAGGTCCTTTCGGAGGAGGCTCTCATCAAGCTCCTCCCTGAGCAGGACCCTGCCGGAGAAGGTCCTCAGCGTTTCGGACGGAACGATGAAGTGAGGTCCCCAGTTTTCGGGCATTGCCTTCCTCCTCGGCGCCGTGCATTGCCGTCTGGACGGCGAATCCGCCGCACCCGAGGACCTCCCCCGACAGGGATGAAGCACAACGGGTGCAGACTAGCTGTCCAGTACCGCCAGCGCCTCCTCTTTGTACGCATCCATAACGTACGGGATTCCGCTGACCTTCGTGCACTCTTCCGTGAGAGACATGAGGTCACGGCGGCTGATGCTGTTCACACTGAAGTTCCGGCTGCCGGCCATTATCTGCTGCAGCCCGACCTTCAGCTTCTGCGAGTAGCTGTAGATGCCCAGTGCACCGAGAGGAATGTTCTTCATCTCGTCCGCGCCGACCATCTTCTTCACTTCCTCGTAGCACACGAAGATCTCTTCGGGCGTGGAGCCGAACTGGCTGACGGTGTTCGGCAGCTTGCCGTCCTGCAACCACTTGGCGATGTTCTTTCCCACCATGCCCGGTATCATCATGGCGCGTCCCATACAGATGGCCTTGACGAACGGGGAACCGAGCGCCAGGGCCTTGAATATGCCGTCTTCGCTGCTGAAACCGCCGGCGAAGGCGATATCCGGCACGCGCTCCCCTCTGTCAGCGAGCCGCTTGCAGAACTCATAGGCCGCCGAATGCAGGTACAGGCTCGGGATGCCCCATTCCTCCATCATCCGCCACGGGCTCATGCCGGTGCCGCCGGAAGAGCCGTCGATAGTCAACAGATCGACACGGGCCTTTGAGCCCCACTTGATAGCCATCGCAAGCTCACGGAGACTGTAGGCGCCGGTCTTCAGCGTGACTCTCTTGAAACCCACGTCGCGCA
>CAZVCS010000031.1:0-20349 GCA_964625765.1 uncultured Dehalococcoidales bacterium
CTGACTGAACGTCCCGAGTTGCTGACGCGTCGCTTGCCCGCCCTGGTCAGTAATTGGTACTTGACATGATGTAAAATATGCATTACATTACCTCCGGGCTGATGTGCCACAGGAGGTGCAACATGACTTCTCTTCAGCGGCGTGCGCTCGTGTCGCTGGTGGTCGGGCTTGTGTGGACGGCAGTGCTGGTTGTCCTGTTCGTGGTTCGCGGTGGTGTCGAGCGGTTCGCTTCCGACGCGGCAACGCGCATCCTGCTCTCGACCCTCTTTGTGCTGCTCGTGCTGACCACCGGGTTCTTCGGTGTGCCCTGGAAGGCGAGGAAGGGCGCCGGGCCGGATGTCGATGAGCGGGATCTGGCAGCGCTGCAGCGTGCGACGCAGGTGCAACTGCTCGCGGTGATGCTGACGCTCGCCGGATGGGTGATCGGCCTCACGGAGCACTACTGGGCTGAGGGCGTCATGCCGGTTACGTGGCCCTATCTGATGCTGTACTCGGCGCTCATCGCCAGTGCGCTCGGCCAGTCGCTGGGCGTGCTTCTTGGCTACCGCAGGAGCTGAGCACGTGATACGAAACGACATCCGCCGGCTGCGCTTTGAGCGCGGAGAGATGACGCAGGAGGAGCTGGGGCGCCTTGCTGGCTGCACGCGCCAGACGGTCATTGCGTTGGAGCAGGGCAGGTACGTCCCGTCGCTCGAGCTGGCCTTCAGGATTGCGCGAGCGTTCGGTGTGCCGCTCGAGAGTGTCTTCCGATACGAGGACTAGCCGCGGCCGCTACCCCAGCTTGCCGGTCATCCCCATGATGATGACGGTCCCGATAATCATGATGAGGCCGACGGCGAGGGCCAGGAGCACGTAGTCGCTGGTCGTCTTTTCCCGTTTGGCTCGCGCGACCGGAGGGGTCGCGGCGACCCTCTGCCGGGGCTCGGGTCGCGGTCGGGGTTCGGGCCGGGCGCGTCGCTCTCGTTCCCGCCTCGTCGTGCGCCGGCTCCCCTTCGGAGCGTAGACCGGTATCGGACCATCCTGCGGGGCTGTGAATCCGGCCTGCTCCGGCGTGTACAGGTTCCGGCAGACGATGCAGACCCACGCCTCCTGCTGGTCGCTCCAGACCAGCCCGGCGCCGCAGTTCGGACACCACGGCCGGGTCGGGCGCTGCGGCGCGCCGGTGGGGCGTTGCTTCACCGGTGGCGGGGGAGAGGTCCATGAGCCGGTGACGCTGTCGAAATCGAAACGCCTGCCGCTGCACTGGTTGTTGGCGCAGCGCCACGCACCCTGTTCGATGTCGTAGTACAGCATCGGCAGGCCGCACAGAGGGCACTCGTCCCTCAAGGGGCGATGGCAGTTCCAGCACGGCTCGCTCGCACGCGACGGATTCGGGCTGAGCGCGCCGCAGGCGGTGCACTTGCGGACGAGCTTGCGTTCAGCGGAGGGACGCAGCCACTCGTCCGTGAGAGCGGGCATGGCGGCGTTCATGAGGTATGCCTTGCGCTCGTTCTCGGTCAGCGCCTTGAACGACTCACAGTTCGTCGCCGGTTTGCTATGGGGGCAGAGGAACGGCTCACGGTCGTAGAACTTCGCGCACCAGGAGCACTGGGTCGCCTGGAAGGCGCGGAAACGCAGCCGGCGGAGAGGAGGCGCGTTCGGGGCGTCGATGGCCTGTATCTCGGGAGCGCCGGAGATGTCGAAGCGGCAGCCGCAGTGCTTGCACTGCCAGTGGTGGTCGTTCAGCCCCATCACCTCGTGCGTGCCGCAGGTGGGACATTCGACGGCGCTGCGGTCGTACTCGGCACGGCTGGCCTCGTTGCCGAGCACCTGGTAGGCGGTGTTGACCCGGCGGAACGTCGCTTCAGCCTCGGTGTTGCCGGGGTTGCGGTCGGGGTGCCACTGGCGCGCGAGTCGACGGAACGCCGCGTTCACGTCGTCCTGCGAAGCGTCGCGACTCACCTCGAGGATCTCGTAGTAGCGGTACTTCCTCATGGTTCGGCCGGCGGATGTCTCAGCAGCACGGGCATGACACGATACCACAGGATGCCGCCGTCATGCATTCCCCTCCGGCGGATGCGCCTCCCGTTGGGTTGCTTGTGGCTCACGTTCGCTCCAATCAGCTTCGCCCGCCGACGAGGAATACGGGGACACCATCGGTTGGGCAGGGTGCAAGACAGGGGCTTGGGTGTCCCCGGATTCCCGCTGCTGTTCTGCACGGACCGGGCGGGTGCCACGCAGTTGCGGTTCACAAGCGGGGCGCGGACCTCTGTGTCCTGCGGCCGTCGCTCCGACGGACGCCCGCCACCGAGTATTCAGTCGAACGTGAGACCGGTACGGTGTCTCCGCGTCTCATGTGCGACCAAAAGACGCGTGACGAAGGTAACTCGTAACGAATGTGTTCGGATTGACCGACCGCCGCCAAAGTCTTATGGTTGAGGTAGGTGTCGGAGTAGGTTCCGAGGGGAGGCGGCGGATGCTGTGCAGCAGAAAGGCGCAGGCGCGGAGGGACTATGCCAGCGCAGCGGGCTGCGCTGTGGCGCTCGTGCTCGCCTGGGTGATAGGGCTGACCCGCGTGCCTGCCGGCTGGCCCGCTATAGCGGTGAACGGCGGCGGCTACGCGCTCTCAGTCCTCGTCATGGCGGGAGGCTACGAGCAGTTGAAGCGGGCGCTGCGCCCGTTCCATTCGTTTCTCATCACGGCTGCCACGTGGCTCGCCATCGTCGTTGGGCTGCGCGAGGCGCTCCTGCGACTGATGACGTAGGAGTCGCATCGTGGCAATACGGGGACACCGCAGTGAATCACCTGCAGGATTCCTGTCCCCGCTCTACCGGGCAGGTACGGGAGCCTGCCGCTGCGGGGCGAAGGTGCGGGGCCATCTGATTGCCTCGGACGTGGGCATCCGACGAGCGGATGGCGGCCGGGCGCCGGCGGTTGAAGCGACCGTGAGTTGCGAGTGACCCGACGGGAGGCGCATGCGCCTCCCCTGCAAGAACCCGCACACGCAGGGCAGCCCAGGATTCCGCGCTGTGGAATAGAACGGCCAGGAATCCGGGGACGCCGGAGCCCTGCCCCCTCACCCCGCTCTACCGACGGTGTCCCCGCGTTTGGGCGCGGGCGCACCGCGGAGAAGAACGGCTGGAAATCCGGCGAGACCAGAGCGTCTCGCCTCTGCCCCACCCGGCCGATGCTGTCCCCAGATGTCCGGGAATGTGCACGCGTGGGTAGGCAGCGGAGGGGTGGCGAACAACGCGAGAGCGGGCGGGCGCAAAGGCCTGCCCGTTGCGGACCGGCTTCCGGCCCCTACTCCGGAGTTGCCGGGGTCTTGAGGTAGCGCCGGACGAGGAAGGCGGCCAGTCCGAGGAGGGCAATACCTTCAAGCACCAGGACAAGGAAGAGGGGCTGCGGCGGCGCCGTGACCCTGCCTGCGACCACGAAACAGACGATGCCGGCTATGGCCGGTGACGCCCTGAGCGCGATGTCCTTGCGAAGGCTGTCAACCTGTTCGGCTGTCATGTGACACCTCCTGAGGACAGTGTACAACTGACAACCGGACGGCGCAAAACGGAACCGGCAACACTGCCATCCCGCCCGCGGCCGGTCTCGTCAATCCGGCCTCGCCAGGAACCGCCTCCCATCCCGCCGGCAGATAGCCTGCACCACGCGCTTGCCCGACTGGGCATTCATGAAGAGCGCGCCGGCGTTCGTCGCCCACGTGCCGGCGAAGTAGAAGTCCCTCAGCCCGGGCAGAGTGGTTGTCATGGCGTTGCTCAGCATGCCCGCAGCGATGGACGTCTTCTTGCTCGGGTACATGCCCAGCCCCATCGTCCCGCCCACGAAACGCTCCCAGGTCAACAGTGTGGCCACATCGATAACCTCTACTTGCCGCCGCAGGCCGGTGAAGTAGCGGTGCTCCAGCACGTCGATGACACGGTCGGCCAGCTCCTGCTTCGCCGCAGCGTACGCCTCGTGGTCGGCGCCGAGCCGCTTCCAGTAGGAGTACCGTGACGATAGCTCCACTTTGATGACGCCCTTGCCGGCCGGCGCCATGGAAGGGTCGAAACCGTAGAGCTGCAACTCCATTTCGCGGCATTCGTGGTTCGCGAGCGTGACCGGCTCGCCCAGCAGAAGTATCATCGAGTTGGGCTCACGCGACAGGTCGCGGTTCACGCCGAGGAACACCTGCACGGCAAACGGCATCTCATCGTTCGCGGGCTGACACAGCTTCCGCACGGCGTCGTCTTCGAACTGGCCTTCCAGCATGTCCTTGATGGTGCGCCGGCCGTCCGCATTCGAGATGACGATGTCCGCCGTGTGTCTGCTGCCGTCGGTAAGCTGGACGCCGTTCGCCTTCCCGCCCTCGGTCAGTACCTTCGTGACCCTGGAACGGTAGTGCAGCGAACCACCGAGGCTCTCGTATCTGCGGGCAATTGACTGTGCGAACGGAAGCGCGCCGCCCACCGGCCATTGCAGTGTGCCCGTGAGCCCGTAGGCATGCCGCATCAGGTGCAGGATGACCGGCACCTCGGGGTTGGTGTAGACGAGCAGGGGCACGGCTCGGCGCATGAACGGGTCGCTGAACCGCTTCCCGTACTGGGCCATGGTCGACCCCATCCACTGCCACGAGCGCATGAGGCCCGGTACCGCTTTCAGCAGGTCCAGCCGCGAGCCCACCATGACCTGGCCCATGGCGTCTGACTTCGCCGTCGCACGGATGCCGCCGATGTAGTCACGTATCATGCGGCCGTCGCCGGGGGCCAGTTCGTGCATGTGGTGCTCGAGCCGCTCGAGGTCGTAGTAGTCCCGGAAGAGCTTCCCGTCCAGTGAGAGTACGCTGACGCACTCGTTCAGCGGCACATACTTGCGCGGCGCGGCGCCCAACTCCTCCCACAGGCCGTAAAGCGCGGAAGACGGCCCGCAACCGAAGAGGTGATGGATGCAGACGTCGAAGGTGTAGCCCTTGCGCTTATACGCGGTGCACTGGCCGCCCGGCAGGCTATGCTGCTCGAAGACGTGTGTCTCGTAGCCGTTGAGCTGACCATAGATACCTGCGGCCAGGCCTCCAAGCCCTGCTCCAACGATAGCGATGGTCTTGTGTTCCACGCGCGTTTCCCTCCGCTCGTCCGCCGCCCCTGCCTGTCGGGCGGGGCATTCCGTCGTATTGGCTGCATTGAAGCAGACGTCGAAGGCGCGCTGCAAGAGCCGGGCACGCGCCACGTGATGTGCAACGGTTCACCTTGCCGTGTACAATCGCGGAAGCCGTGATGCGGTCGGAAGGAGAAGAGGCAATGAAGCTGCTCGCTGTCTGTGGCTCGCCCCGAAAGGGCAATACCGAGTGGATGCTCACGAAGCTGCTCGAGGCAGCCCACGAGGCCGGGGCGGAGACTGAGCTTATCCTGCTGCGACAGAAGGACATAAAGCTGTGCCGGGGTTGCCTCACGTGCGAGGTCGGCAGAGATCGCAAGCCGGGCGTCTGCGTCATCAAGGACGACATGACTTCGCTGCTCACGAAGATGCTTGAGGCGGACGGCATCGTCTTCGGCACCCCGGTCTACTTCTACCTGCTGTCCGGATTGCTGAAGAACTTCCTCGACAGGACGGTGCCCATCTGGCCCCTGCTGCAGGGGAAGAAGGCGGCCGGTGTCGCCGTGGCCGAGGACGGCATCGGGAAGGCGCTGGAGAACCTGCGGACCTATACGGACCTCTGCAAGATGCCCTGGGTCGGCGAGGTGAGCGTGCTGGCGACGAAACCGGGAGAGGTTGCCTCCAACGAGGCGGTCGCGGTGTCCCTGGCAGAACTCGGGCGCGGGATGGTTAAGGCGCTCAGGGCCTCTTGAGTGGATTCGAGATGTCACCACAACGTGAAGGAGGAGTAATGCCAACACTGTCTGATGCTGAGATTCGCCGTGTTTCCGATGAGCTGCTGGCGGCCGAAAAGGACCTGCGTCCTGTCGCGGTGCTATCGGAGCGGTTCCCCGGACTGACCCAGGAGCAGGCGTACGCCATCCAGCTCAGGACCGTCCAGTCCCGGCTCGACGCAGGTGACCGCATCGTCGGCGTGAAGGTTGCCTTTACCAACAGGATTATCCAGCAGGAGTTCGGCATGGGCGAGCCGGCTGCAGGCATGCTGTTCGAGTCGCGTCTCTTCATGGACGGCGCTGCCGTTCCGTTCGACAAACTCACCCGGGGTATGGTGGAGCCGGAGATAGGCTGCGTCATCGGTGAGGACCTGCAGGGGCCGGGTGTGACCGTCGCCATGGCGCTGCAGGCACTCTCGGGTGTCATTCCTGCCATCGAGATCGTGGGCATGCGCTTCAAAGACTGGAAGGTGACCGGCCCGGATGTCACCGCGGATAGCGATGGCGGCTGGGGCGTCGTATTGGGCGGCCGGCTGACGCCCGTGCAGGACCTCGACCTGCGCCTGATCGGCTGCGTGCTGCTGAAGAATGGCCAGCTCCTCTCCACCGGCGCGGGCGCGGCGGCGCTGGGCAATCCGGCTGGAGTCGTTGCCTGGGTGGCGAACAAGTTCGCGGCCCTCGGGCTCGGCGCGCTGCGCCGCGGGCAGGTGGTCATCACAGGCAGCCTCACCAAATCGGACGTCATCTCGCGCGGCGACTGCTACACCGCGTTGTACGACCGGCTAGGGTCTGTGAGCGTGGCGTTCAGGTAGTCCACCGGCATCTGCTTCGCACTTGGTGCGGGCGGCCTCGCGGGCAACCCGTGAGGCCGCCCTGTCCTGTTGTCCTCCGCCCCGCGTCCCCTGTCTCTCCCGTCATCTTCGATGAAACATAACAGTCTCTGTCAGTAACTAATCAGTGGCGACACAGAAAACTTGACATGCATGGTGAGATTCTCTATAATTCCGGCCGTAAGAATGAGAGGTTGACCGGAAGCTGGGTGGACCGGAGACGTGGGGTAGTGACATGGTGGAGCGGGTGGGTCGCCGGGACGAAGAGGGGAAGTATGTGATGTCGATTGCCGTCGCGATGACTGGCGTCGATGCCCACCGCATACGACGATATGAGGCTGCCGGAGTGTTCAAGCCGTGCAGGACCGGTGGAGGGCAGAGGCTGTTCTCGGACGCGGACATCGAGCTGATACGAGCAGCGGCGGAGCTGGAGAGGGAAGGCGTCAACCTCAACGGGATACGGGTGATTCTGGAGATGCGTCGCGGGACGGCAGAGGGGGCGGAGGAGAACGGGCGATAGCCTGCCATCCCGATAGGGCTGAGAATGTAGATTGCATGGAGGTAGTCTGAGATGGTTATGCAGAGATGGGATTCGTTCGGTGACATCGTGAGTCTCAGGGACGCCATGGACCGGCTTTTCGAGCAGAGCGTAGTGCGTCCCGCCAGAGCCGCCGGAGCGGCGCCTGCCGCTGGTGCGGCGATGATGCCGGTGGACGTGCTGGAGAAGGACGCGGAGTACGTCATCAAGGCATACGTTCCTGGCGTCAAGGCCGAAAGCCTCGAGATTGGCGCTGAGCGCGAGACGGTGAGTATCAAAGCGCACATCCCTGGAGAGGCGGAGTGCGACGAGTCGAAGGCCTGCCGGTGGCTCGCCGGCGAGCTGGGCTACGGCGACGTCGCCCGCACGCTGACGCTGCCGGCGCCGATAGACGCGGCCCGGATTGAGGCCGACATAGAGAACGGTGTTCTCACGGTCGTCGTGCCGAAGGCCGAAGAGGCGAAACCGAGGAAGATCGCGGTGAAGGCGAAGTAGCGAGGCGCGTCGCTGCCGCAGCCCGGTCGGGCGGGGCTGGCGCCGGAAGATGGGGCTGCGGCGGCGGACGCGATGGTGGGGAAGCACTGGACGAGTGGATAGGAGCGATACGAGAGGTTGTGGTGCTTGAAGGAGGTGCCAGGATGACTGATTTGATTCGATGGGAACCGATGGGTATCACCAGTCTGCGGCAGGCCATGGACCGCCTGTTCGAGGATTCTTTTGTCCGTCCTTCCGGCCTGTTCCCCGCGCTGCGGGCGGAGTCGCCCGCGGTGGACATGTACCAGACTGAGAAGGAAGTGGTGGTGAAGGCCTCTCTTCCCGGAATGAAGGCGGACGACGTCGATATCTCGGTAACGGGCGACGTGCTCACCATCAAGGGTGAGCACCGCGAGGAGCAGGAGGTCAAGGAGGAGGACTACTTCAGGAAGGAGATGCGATTCGGCTCCTTTGTGAGGTCCTTCGAGATCCCGGTGCCGGTGAAGGTGGACAAAGCCGAAGCCACGTTCGAGGACGGCGTGCTGACCTTGAAGCTGCCCAAGACCGAGGCGGTCCAGCCGAAGTCCATCAAGGTGAAGGCGGCGAAGGCGGCCGAACTGAAGCCCGGCGCCGAGAAGAAGTAGTGGCCGGTGTGCACGTGCTTCCCCGCCCGAGTGGAGTGAGCAGTTCAAGCATGGAAAAGGGGTCGATCAGTACGGTCGACCCCCTTCTTCGTTTCCCGTCCTCGGAGGTGAGCTTCAGCCGCTTCTCGCGCGGGCTGTAGCCGGTTTCACGCAGCGCAATGGCCGGGGGACGACGTCGGCAGCTTGATGCGCGCCACTGTCCCCTGCTTTCCGGCGCCTCTCCCGATGCTGAACTCGCCGCCGAGCGCTCTGACGCGCTCCTGGATACCGAGCAGACCCAGGGAATCGGCACTCGCCAGCTCCTTGTCGGCTATGCCGCGGCCGTTGTCCCGGACCGTCAGCACGACGCAGTCGTCGCTGCTCTCGAGACTGACCCGGACCTCTGACGCCTGTGCATGCCGCGCCACGTTCCCCAGCAGCTCCTGCAGCACTCGGAAGAGCGCGGTGGCGTGCACTGGCGAAAGGGCTGAGTCGTCCTGCAGCAGCGCGGCCTTGCACCTGATGCCCGTACGTTGCGAGAACTGGTCGAGCTGCCAGTCGATGGCGGCGCTGAGGCCGAGGTCGTCCAGCATGCCCGGCCGGAGCTCCGTCATGATGTCTCTGGAGGTTGACGTGAGACCCTCCACCATGTCGATGCTCTGCTGCAGCTTCTCGAGCACACCTGGGTCGACTGAACCGAGCCGCCGCTTGAGCGCGTCGAGGTCGAGCTTGATGGCGGTCAGCCCCTGCGTGACGCGGTCGTGCAGGTCGTGCGCTACCGTCGTGCGTTCCCTCTCGAGCACCTGCTGCATGCGAACCGCCAGCTCCCGCAGCAGCTCCCGCGACCTGAGGACCTCGTCCTGGGCCCTCTTCAACTCCGTCACGTCTCGGTACACTGCCTGGTAGCCGGTGACCTTGCCTTCGCTGTCGCGCAGGATACTGACGGACCGCAGCACGTCGATGTAGCTGCCGTCCTTCTTCTTGTGCCGGGAGGCGTCGTCGACAAGCTGTCCCGCTTCCAGCGTCCGCTGGATGGTATTGTCCCTGTCCTTTGGGTCGTCGTAGAGCACGTACGTCGTCAGCCCGGGCAATTCCTCTCGAGTGTAGCCGAAGAGCTGGAGCCAGGCGTCATTGGCCTCGATGATGTGGCCATCGGGCGCGGCGAGGCTCACCGGGGCCACGGACTGGTCGAACAGGCGGCGGTACTTGTCTTCGCTCTCCCTGAGCGCTTGCTGCGACCGCTTCTGCTCGGTGATGTCGCGCCAGACCGTCTGGTAGCCGAGGATGCTGCCGTCAGGGTTGTATTGGACGACCATAGACCTCATGACGTCGATGAACGTGCCGTCCTTCGTCTTCACGAGCGCCTCATCGTCCAGCAGCATCCCGTGCTCGACGAGCCGTCGCGCCGACTCGTCACGAGCTTCACGAGACGGGTAGATGTCCCAGGCGCGGAACGAGTCCATGTCTTCGCGAGAGTAGCCGAACAGTTCGAACCATGCGTCGTTCGCCTCGATCATCCGGCCATCAGGAGCGAGCAGGCTGATGGGAGCGATGGACATGTCGAACAAGCGGCGGTACTTGTCTTCGCTCTCCCTGAGCGCTTGCTGCGACCGCCTCTGCGCGGTGATGTCGCGGATGAGGCTCTGGAAGGCGATGGCTGCGCCGGAAGCGTCCTTCCGGGTAACGACGTTGCAGAGGCAGTCCATGACCGTGCCATCGCGCTTCTTGAGCCGGACTTCCCAGTCGACTATCTCGCCATCCCTGTCCATGCGCGGCAGGAACTCGCGGTCGCGCACCGTTGGATCTTCGTAGATGTCTCTCGCCGGCATTCGCGCCAGCTCTTCGCGCGTACAGCCGAAGAGGTCGAGCATCGCCTGGTTGGCTTCCAGAAATGTGCCTTCTCGCGACACGAGCCCGGTGGCGTCCTTCGACAGCTCGAACAGGGCCCGGTACTTCTCCTCGCTCTCCTCGAGGGCCCGTTGCGCGCGCTTCTGCTCCGTGATGTCGTGGAATACCGTCTGGAAGCCGATGGCGCGTCCGTCGGGGTCTCGGCGCACGATGACCGTGCGGTGGCAGTCGAACACCGAGCCGTCCTTGCGCCTGAACTGGAGCTCATCTTCCACATGGTCCTGCTCGGCGATGGCCTTCAAGAACGTAGCTCTGCCGGTGGGGTCCACGTACGCATCGCGTGCGTTGAACGAGCCGACATCATCCGGCGCGTAGCCGAAGAGCCGGAACCACGCCGGGTTCGCCTCGATGATACTGCCGTCGGGACCGACAAGGTTGATCGCGTCTAACGACTGCTCGAACAGCTCGCGGTAGTTCCGCTCGCTCTCGCGCAGGGCCTTCTCGGCGCGGTTCTTCTCAGTGACGTCAAGCAGCACTGTCTGGAACCCGAGGACGCTTCCATCCGGGTGGTAGCGCACGCTGATCGAACGGACGACGTCGATGAGCGTGCCGTCCTTCCTCCGGACCTGTGATTCGTGGTGATCGAGGTGGCCTGCCCGGAGGAGGTTCTGAACGAACTCCTCCCTGTCGCCGGGTTCGGGGAACAGGTTGGCCGCGTTGAAGGTGGCCGCATCTTCCCGAGAGTAGCCGACAAGCCGAAACCAGGCATCGTTCGCCTCGATGAGCCGGCCATCCTGCGCGATGAGACTGATCGGAGCGATGGACATGCCGAACAACTGCCGGTAGCGCTCCTCGGAAGACCGCAGCGCTTCGTCCGCCTGCTTGCGCTCGGAGATGTCCCGTGACACGCCCAGCAATCCGACCAGGCGGCTCTCCGAGTCTCGCACCGCCGTCACCACGTTCTCGAACCACGATGTGGAGCCGTCTTTGTGGTAGTACTCGACGTCGATGACGAGCGACCTGTTGGGGTCCGCCGTGCCCGTTGCTTCCAACTCAAGCTCATGCTGCAGGGCGGCGACGATGCGGGATGCGGAGTCAGGAGTGACCATCTCCGTGAGGCTGTGTCGCTTGCGCTCCTCCGGCGTGAAGCCGAGCACGCGCTCGATCGACGGGCTGACGTATGTTGTGTGGAAGCCCAGGTCCATCGTCCAGAGCATGTCCGCCATGTGGTCGGCGAGGACCCGCAGTTGCGCCTCGCTCCGTGCCAGGGCTTCCTCGGCCCGCTTCCGCGCAGAGATGTCGCGCGAGACGCCTATCATGCCTATGAGTACGCCCGCGTCGTCACGAAGAGCCCGGATGACCTGCTCTATCCAGAGCGTCGAGCCGTTCTTGTGCACGAACTCGACCTCCAGGGTCAGCGTCCGGTTGGAGTCGGCCGTGCCCGATGCCTCGAGAGCGAGCTGCCGCTGCAACTCGGAGTAGATGCGGCGGACCGACTCGGGTGCAGCCATCTCCTCGACGCGTTTCGCCATCCACTCTTCGGGAGTGAAGCCGAGCAGCCGCTCGATGGACGGGCTGATGTAGGTCGTGCGCAGGCTCAGGTCCATGGTCCAGAGCATGTCCGCCATGTTGTCGGTGAGGAACCTGAGCCGGGCTTCGCTCTGGCGCAGCGATTCACTCGTTTTCCTGCGCTCGGTGATGTCCCTCGAGACGCCAACCAGGCCGATCAGCTTGCCGCTGGCATCGCGCAGCGCGCGGATGACCTGCTCCAGCCAGAGGGTCGTGCCGCTCTTGCGGTAGTACTCGAGCTCCAGCGTCACCGTCCGGTTTGGGTCCGCCGTCCCCGTAGCCTCGAGCGCCAGTTGCTGCTGCAGCGCTTCGAGCATGCGCCCCACGGACTCGGGCGTGGCCATCTGCTCGATTCTCAGCGGCAGCCACTCTTCCGGCGTGAAGCCGAGCACCCGTTCGACGGACGGGCTGATGAAGGTGGTCTGAAGCTGCATGTCCGTGGTCCAGATGATGTCCGCCGTGTTGTCAGTCAGGAATCTGAGCCGGGACTCGCTCAGCGACAGCGCATCCTCGACCTGCTTCCGGGACGTGATGTCTACCGTGATGCCAACGAGGCCGATGGTGGCTCCCGTATCGTCCTTGATGGGCGACTTGTCGGTCAGCACCCAGTGCACCCCGTCGGCAGCGGTGTACTTCTCGACGATGCCGAGGCGCGGGGCGCCGCTCTCCATGACCTCGCGGTCCACCTGCTCCGAGGCGGGACCCTCCTCACCAAGGAATGGCTCGGTGCGTTTGCCTATGAGGTCCTCTCTGGAGACGTTGAGGGCCCGGCAGAAGGCCACGTTCGTACTGACCACGCGGCCCTCGCGGTCCTTGACGTAGATGAACGCGGGGAGTGCGTCGAGGGCGGCGGGCAACTCGCGCAGGTGAGGAGTGAACCTTGCGGGCTTCTTCTCCGGCTCCGGAGTGGCAATACCTTCTATCTGTCCGCTCCTGTGTGGCCCGATAGCCGGCTATCGTACAACTTCTCACTATATCACGGCGTGCTTGCACCACGGTAGGATAAAAGCCGACAGGCAGGCCGGGTGTTTCTCAGTGCCCAGTGCGGCCCCGTTTGCCGCCAGCCGGCGTGTGGAGCGTCGTGTGCGGCGCTCCTGTCTCGTCTGCCTACCGGTATCCCTGCGCCTGAAGGTTGAACAGGCGTGCGTAGGCGCCATCCAGCCGCATCAACTCCGCATGGCTGCCCAGCTCGATTATCCGGCCGTCGGAGAGCACCACGATGCGGTCCGCCATGCGGACGGTGGAGAATCGGTGCGAGATGAGCACAGCGATGCGACCCTGCATCAGCTCTCCGAAGCGACGGAAGATGTCGTATTCCGCCTCCGCATCCAGCGCGGATGTCGGCTCGTCCAGGACCAGCACCTCGGCCTTGCGCATGAACGCGCGCGCCAGGGCTATCTTCTGCCACTGCCCGCCGGACAGCTCCTGGCCCTTCTCCCAGCGCCGGCCGAGCATGGTATCGTACGCCTGCGGCAGCCTCGTGATGACCGGGACGGCGCCGCCGCAGGCCGCCGCGCTTTCTATCCGGGCAGTATCGTCGAGCGCGTCCACCTGGCCGAAGGCGATGTTCTCCCGGACGGTGAACTGGTAGCGCACGAAGTCCTGGAAGATGACGCCGAACCGCTGGTGCAGGCTCGCCAGGTCGTACTCGCGCAGGTCCACGCCGTCGAGCAGCACCTGTCCCTCCGTGGGGTCGTACAGCCGCGTCAGCAGCTTCACCAGCGTCGTCTTCCCGGCGCCGTTGAGGCCGACGAGCGCGATGCGCTCGCCCGGGTGAATCTGGAAGCTGATGTCCCTCAGCACGTCGGTATCGCAGCCGGGGTAGCGAAAGCTGACGTGCCGGAACTCGATGCCCTGCCGTATCGGCTCCGGCGCGGCAAGACCTCCGGCCGGGTTGACCAGCAGCGGCTGCAACTCAAGAAAGGACATCAGATTGTCCAGGAAGAGATTGCTCTCGTAGAGCCGGTTCAGACTATCCAGGAACGACCGGACGGAGCTCTGGGACTGGCGGAAGACGGCCAGGTACATGGTCATATCGCCAAGCGTGATGGCTCCCGCCACCGTCCACAGCACTATCCACGCGTAGCTCGCGTAGTAGGCAAGCGTGGAGAGCAGTCCCCAGGCCAGGCCGGCTGCGGTGCGCCTCTCGGCGATTGCCCGGTCCTCAAGGTAGAAGCGGGTGAACAGCTCCCGGTAGCGCCCGAGCAGCGGCTCTCCCAGCCCGAAGAGCTTGATCTCCTTGACGCTCTCGATGCCCGTCAGCAGCATCTCGAGGTAGTTGAGGAGGCGCGCCTCCGGCGCCCGGCGCGTCACGGCGCGGAAGGCGCGCTCGGCGTAGTGCGATTGGGAAAGGAAGGCGGGGATGGCTGATACGAAGCAGATGACCGCGAGCCAGGGGTTGAATCGCACCAGCAGCAGCACCAGTGAAACCAGCGTGATAGTCTGCTGAGCCATCTGCAGCGTCGAGTTCACGATGGCCAGGGCGCTTGTGTCCGCCTGGCGCCGCGCGTTCTGCAGCGTGTCGTAGAAAACGGGGTCCTCGAAGAAGCGCAGGTCAAGCCCTATTGCCTTGCGGATGATGAGTGAGTTCACGTGATTCGTCAGTTGCGTCTGCAGGATGCGGTCGAAGAGGCCGCGAACCTGTCCGGTCACCGAGCCGGCCAGCAGCAGCCCGAACTCCAGGCCGAGATAGGGCGCGACGAAGCGAAGCCCGGCCATTGCCTCCATGCCCTGGTTGATGGAAATGAGGATGGCATCGATGATGAGTTTGGCCGTCCATGCCTGTGCCGCAGGCAGGAGAGCAGCTATCAGCGTCAGACCGGCGCTCGCCAGCGCAGCCCGGCGGCTCGATTCCCAGACCAGGCGGAACGCCTGCGGCGTGTTTCGCAGCGCCCTTGAGAAGCTGTGTAGCTGGGCGGTGATGCGGGAGTGCAGTTGTCTCGGGGAACGATGGTGCGATGGAGGCTTCGGAGTATCCGATGAGGCGCTCACGATAGCCGCAACCCTGCCTCTCTCGTCATCCCTTGAAGCATAGCCACATCCCACGGCGGACGCAAACCAGCCCGGAGCACCGACGGATCTCACGCGCCGACGGCAGCGCTCCGGCCGGTGCCCCGGCGCCGGGCAGTCCCCTGCGGCTATTCCCTGCGGCGCAGCTTGGCGTAGTACGACTTCGACAGGTACAGTCCCGCCGCCGGGTTGTGACCGAAGACGCGATCCTTCGCGATGAGCACGGTCGTGGGCGCCTTCGCGTACCTGAAGAAGAGGGAGTCGTGGCCGACGCAGAGGCCGACGGCGATGTTGAACTCGGTCCCTGCCTCGTTGAGCAGCGTCGCCTGCGCGATGGGGTTGCACATCGACTCGAACTTGTCCGGCCCGGCTATCTTCTGCTCCGGTCTGAGGCCGATGGTCTCCTTGGCGATGCCGCCCGTCTTGCAGCAGACGGAGACGACCTCAAAGCCTCTGCGTGTGAGTATCTCATCAAGTATCCTCGCCTCGCTCCTCAGCCCGGCGCAGAAGGCGATGCCGAGTCGGCGGTAGCCCATCTTCTTCGCAAACTGCGCTGTCTCCTCGACGCGCGGATTGCGCGGCGTCGTACCCTCCGGCAACTGGAGGTAGCACTCGAACTCCTGGATGGAGGCCTGGCGGGCGAACTCCGCCACCTCCGGCTTCCGGTATTCCGCTGCGACCCTGGCGAAGGTGTCGCCCCTCGTCCGTGTTGGACAGTTGTCCGGCCCTTCGGCCGCGTGCTCGGTGTGGCACACTACCTTCTCGCAGTTCGCACAGGTGAACTCAACGCTCATGCTCTCTCCCTTCTGTATGGCCCCCCGGACAAGTCGGCGCCTCCGGTTCCAGTCATCTGCCGCGCGCACCCTCCTTCTTGACGGCATCTCATTGCGGCGTGAAGCGGCGAACGTAGAACAGGTGCTCGCCGAAGCGTACCTCACTCAGTTTCTGCTGCCGTACCAGCCATGCCACCGAGTCCCATGTGGCGCCGCACCGGTCCAGCAGCGCCTCGACCTGGTCGGCACGCATCGGGTGTACGGCGGTGATGGCCAGCAGGTCGGCACTCGCGTCGCCGGTGGCGGAGAACGTCGACCCCTCGAAGCCGGTGAGCAGTTCCACACGGTCGACTGACCCGGCGAGAAGCTCGTACGCACGGACGATGACGTCCTCGGCCGGCGGTCGAGTGCCTGCCACTGCCGGCGGGCGCGTTGGAATCGAGATGTAGCTCCTACGGGGCTCCAACCGTCCCAGGAACGCCGCCAGCGAGGTCACGTCGTCGGCGGAGTCGTTCATCCCCTCCACAAGCATCGTCTCGGTGTCCATCTCGCCGCGATATTGCCGGCGGAACGCCTGCACTCCGTTGAGGACCTCGTCCAGCCTGAGGTCGCCGTGCGGCCGGTCGATGCGTCGCCATGCGCCGACGCGTACCGCGTCGATCTTCACCGACACCCGGTCAGCGCCTGAGAGGCCATCCCGGACCTCTTCGTTTGACAAGAGCGAGGCATTCGTGATGACGGCGACTGGCACACCGAGCGGCTTCAGCATGCGTATCTGGTCGCCCAGCCTGCAGTCGAGGGTCGGCTCGCCGTCCGGCACGAAGGTGAGGTAGTCGACGTGCTCCCCTCGTTCCTGCAGCTTGCCAAGGACGTGCTTCACGTCCGCGAACAACTCTCCGGGGTCGCAGTGGGGCTCGCGGTGCAGGGTCAGATGGTCGGTTCGACCGATCTGGCAGTAGACGCACGAGTAGCTGCACGTCTTGGGCGGGATGGTGTTCAGCCCCAGGCTCTGCCCGAAGCGTCGGGAGGGCACCGGTCCGAAGGTCCGTGCTGGCGACCATCCCGATTCAATCACGTCGCGTACCCTTCCGCGACGCAATGCCAGAATCATGCATCTCTAGAGTGGCGCCTGTCCCGGCGGCGCAAACGGATCCTTGCACTGTGGCCAGGCAATGCCGTGCTTCGCGCCGCGGAAGGCGTAGAGCACGCACCGGTCGAGCCTGCCGCAGTTGCGGCGCTTCAGCTCCTCGTACAGGGCCTCGGGGTCGGCCCTGAACATCTGCTCCGGCGACTCGATGCCGAGCGAGAGCAGGTCGGCCGCCATCTTCGGGCCGATGTTCCGCAGCATCTGCAGGCGTTTCAGTTGCTCCGACGTGTTGCCGTCGCTCATTTCGAGAACCGCACCTCCACCTCTTTCACGTCCCAGAGCGGCTCTACCTTCTCGGCTATCTCCTGCCTGATGACGTTGGCAAACTGGTTCGTTTCCGGCAGGTCCAGGGCGATAGTCACCTTGCCCTTCTCCACCATGATTCCCGTCACCAACTCGGTCTTGACGAGGTCGAGTCCGACGAGCGGGTTCATCACCTTCTTGAGGCGGCGGCGCACCTCTTCGACGGTGGTGGGTTTCCGTTCCTTTACCAGGCCGTGCGTCTCCTCGTAGTTCTCGATGGCGGCCCGCAGGCCGTCCACCGCCAGCACGGAGCAGTGAGCCTTGATAGGCGGCAGGCCGCCAAGCTCGTCTGACGCCTGCTTCCAGGTTATCTTCTTCGCGTCCTCGATGCTCTTGCCCTTGGCCAGCTCCGTGATGATGGAACCGGTGGCGATGTTCGAGGCGCAGCCGTACGACTCGAAGCTCACGTCGTCGATGCGCTTCGTCTCATCGTTGACCTTGAGGTAGACGCTCACCATGTCGCCGCACGCGGGGCTGCCCTCGGTCGCCTTCGCATTCGCTCCCTCCAGCTTCCCCACGTTGCGAGGGTTCTTGAAGTGGTCCATGACCTTCTCTGAGTACGGTAGCGCCATCTCGCGTCCTCCTTGTATCGCGCTTCTACCTGAACGTGAACGCACCCGCCGTCACGGCATCGAAGCCAGTACCTCCACCGCGTGCTGCACGCCCAGCGGCGGGCTCATCAGCACCGGGATGGGCGTGTCGCCGAGGTCCGGCTTCAGCGCCAGCATGCTGCCCTGCGCGCAGACAACCACGTCAACCCGCGTGAACAGGTCCCGTATCGTTCCCAGCAACAGGTCGTTGTGTCCCTTCTTGTCGCCGGCCAGCATCCGCGCGAAGGCATCGGTGCGAAGCTCCTCGACGAGAGAGACCTGTCTGCCGAGCCGTTCCGCCGTCCTTCGCAGCAGCCGCGTGGTCGGTCCCAGCGTGCTTGCGGCGGTGGCAACCACGCCGATGCGGCCGCCCGTCCGGCAGGCCACCTCCGCCATGCGCTCATCGATCTTGACGATGGGCACTCGTGCGATGGAGCGGGCCATGTCGGCGACCTCCCCGACCGACGAGCACTGGTTGAAAATGAGGTCGGCGCCTGCCTCCTCCGCCTGGACGACGTAGGCGAAGTAGCGGCGCACTATCCCGGGCGTGACGCCAGCAGACAGCACCTCCGGCAGGATGCTGTCGTCGATGATGTTCCGCACGGTCACGTCCGGCGCCATCTGGTTGAAAAGCCGCGTCAGGTCTCCGCCCGCAAGCTGGTTCGTGTGGATGATGACGACCGTCTTTCCCATTGCCGACCGTACCTCCTGCGCCCTCGCGCCGCTCCCGCTGCTGCCGCTCTGTGCTACTTCTTCGGCTGCGTATCGTGGGGGGCGAGCGGGCTTATCTTCCTGAGCTGGGCCACGACCTCCGCCAGCGCGTCGACGATTCCGTCGACCTCGTCCATCGTGTTGTACCGCCCGAACGTGAATCGTATCGAGCCGTGCGCCCGCTCGTGGTCGCCCCCGATGCCGAAGATGACATGGCTGCCTTCAAGCGAGCGGGAGAAACAGGCTGAGCCGGTGCTGACGGCGTAGCCGCGCATGTCGAGGTGCAGCGTAATGGACTCGCCCTCGACGAAGTGGAACGTCACATTCGCGTTCTGTGGTGTTCGCTTCGTCCGGTGGCCGTTCAGCGTTGTGCTCGGCACCTCGGCGAGAAGCCGGTCGATGACCCGGTCGCGCATCGCCGCCAGCGCCGCATTCTCCTCCGCGGTGACCAGTTCCGTTGCCTTTGCGAAACCGACCGCGCCCGGGATGTTCTCGAGCCCCGCCCGCAGGTCGAACTCCTGGAAGCCGCCGTCCATCCACTTCGCCAGCGGCGTCTTCTTGCGGACGTACAGCCCCCCGACGCCTCGCGGCCCGTGTATTGTGTGGGCCGCCACCGTCACGAGGTCGGCGGGCACGTCTGCGACGCTCAAGGGAATGCGTGTGAACGTGTGAGTGGCGTCCGTGTGAAACAGCGTGCCCTTCCGCTTGCACAGCTTCGCGATGGCGGCGACGTCCTGAACCGTGCCTATCTCCTGGTTCGCGTGCTGAACGGAGACGAGTACGGTCTCCTTGCCGATGGCCTTCTCGAGCGCATCCAGGGCCACGAAGCCGTCGCCGTCGACCGGCAGGTAGGTGACGCTGAATCCTTGCCGCTCCAGCGCCTGCGCGCTGTGCAGCACCGGGAAGTCCTCTATCTTCGAGACGATGAGATGGCGGCCCTTCTTCTGCCCGAGCGCGAGCGCCACGCCCTTCAACGCCATGTTGCTCGACTCGGTGCTGCCGGACGTGAAGATGAACTCCTCCGGGGAGGCGCCGAGCCGGCCCGCCAGCGACTGCCTCGCGTTGTCGAGCGCCTCACGCGCTTCGATGCCGAGCGAGTAGCCGAACTCCGAGGTCGCCACCGCGTACGTCTCGAAGAAATACGGCTTCATCGCCTCAAGCACCCGTTCGTCCAGCCGCGTGGCGGCGGCGTTGTCCAGGTACGTCTGTTTCTGCATCGTCTGTCCCTTCCTCGGGCTCTAGATGAACAGCGTGATGGTGGACCCGCGGGCTTCCTGGATGTAGGAGCCCACCGCGCAGTAGTCGCTGATGAGGTCCGCGCGCAGGTCGTCCTTCGTGACGCCCATTATCTCCATCGTCATGTCGCAGGCCATTATCCTGCCGCCCAGCTCGACGAAGTCCGCGAGCATCCGCTCGAGCGAAGCCGCGTTCGCTTTCTTCATGCGGCGCTTTATCATCCACTTGCCCAGACCACCGAAGTGCATCCGTGAGAGCGGTCCCTTGTCCAGCTGTCCCTTCTTGAGGCGCAACAGCCCGAAAAAGGTGAAGAACATCGACACTTCCATGCCCATGGCCAGTGCGCCGTTGCCGATGATGAGTGCGCTGTAGAGCTTGTCGAAGTCGCCGCTCTCGACGACGATCGTTGCCTTCTCAGTCATGGTGCAGTCTCCTTACTTCTGGATGCGGATAGTCCACTTCCCGTCCTCTTCCTTCACCTCGAGCACCTCGAGGTTCATGGCCCGCGCCGCCATGGGTATCTCCTTCTTCGAGGACGGATGCGTGCCGGTTATCTCGACCACGTCGCCCGGCGATGCCTTGCGGAGAGCCTTGCGTGTCTCGACGAGCGGTACCGGGCAGTTCTGCCCGACGCAGTCAACCTTGATCTCGGCCATCTTCCCTCACCTCCCGTGCTCACATGATACGACAGACTGCGAGTTCTGTGCATGGCGACGCGTTGCTGCTCGCGGCTTGGTCCGCCGGTGGAAGCACGGGGACACCCCTGCCGCATCGTTCGAAGGGATTGGTGCATGGTGTCCCCGCATTTGCGCGTGCCGGTGGCCCCGGTATCTGCAGGGGCGGGACATGTCCCGCCCGTTG